>JANQMY010000310.1 GCA_028279895.1 Alphaproteobacteria bacterium | reverse complement strand
GGCCTTCATTGTCGATAATGGCTGGGCGTCTGCCGCATCTTGGGACGCGCGGTTGGACGCGGTCAACGAGATCCTGGTCCAGGCCGACCAAGCCGGTCGCCAGGTCATCTTGGTGCCGACGGGCGATATCACCCCGGATGACTTACCGCTGTCATTGATGACCGCTGACCAAGCCATGGAAAGCTTGCGCGGCCTTGAGCCGCGGCCGTGGTGGCCCGACCGCATGATGGCGCTGCAGGCACTTCGGAGTGCGGAATTGGTAGCACCGCGCATCTACTGGTTTTCAGACAATCTGGCTTATGAAGGTGATGAGGCCTTTGCTGCGGGCCTCACCGCGCTGGGCGATGTCCGGCTGTTTGTGGATGGCCTGCAACCGCTCATGATTGGCCGGTCCACGTCACCGGATGCCTCGCTCCGTGTATCGCTCATGCGGCCAACGGGCGGGCAGCCGCAATCCGGAGAGCTGTCGGTCGCTGCCGCTGATGGCACCGATATCGGATATTTCCCCTATTCGTTCGATGCGGCAGATACTGAAGAGGAA
The DNA here is from genome assembly GCA_028279895.1 of Alphaproteobacteria bacterium. Classification (GTDB taxonomy): domain Bacteria; phylum Pseudomonadota; class Alphaproteobacteria; order JANQMY01; family JANQMY01; genus JANQMY01. The sequence goes on along the minus strand of JANQMY010000310.1, from coordinate 12,009 downwards.
GTGTTGATCGATCTGCCACTCAAGCTGCGCAATCAAGTGGGGCGGATCTCCGTACGCGGACAACAGACTGCGGGCGCTACCGTTCTTCTGGACGATGCCGAACAGCGTCGTCTCGTGGGCATTGTGGCGTCGGGCGATCAGGAAGACGAGCAGCCTCTGCTTTCCGATGTCTACTATGTAAGACGCGCCATCGACCCTTATGCGGAGGTGGTCGACGGCAAGCTTGCCGATTTGGTCAAGAAAGAGATTTCCGTGCTTGTTTTGGCGGATGTCGGGCAGATCGTGGGCAATGATCTGAGCGCAACGGAAGAATGGGTGCAAAAGGGCGGCGTGCTGGTCCGTTTCGCGGGGCCCAGACTGGCGGCCAAACGGGACAATCTCATCCCTGTGAACCTGCGGGATGGCGGCCGCGCTTTTGGTGGGGCGCTGTCCTGGGAATCGCCGCAAAGGCTGAAACCCTTCGATGTGAACAGTCCATTCTTCGGAATTCCGATCGGCGGTGATGTCGAAATCCGCCGTCAGGTCTTGGCAGAGCCGTCCATCGAATTGGCAAGCCGCACCTGGGCGCAGCTTGAAGACGGCACACCCCTGGTCACGGCCGCCCAAGTCGGGGATGGCTGGATCATCCTTGTCCATGTTACCGCCAACTCAAGCTGGTCGAATCTGCCGCTGTCGGGCATGTTTGTCGGCATGTTGAGAAAAATGATCAACATCTCGGCTGCATCCGCGTCGCAGGTAAGCCAGATCGGCGGTAGCGGTTCGCCTTTTGCCTCATCGGAGGCGACGCTCGCGCCGTTGCGGACATTGGATGGGTTTGGCCGTTCGCAAGACCCGCCGTCCGATGTGTTGCCGCTGCGTGCAGGCGGCCAGCCCAAGGTGGAGCGGGCGCATCCACCCGGCATCTATGCCCGTCGCGGTCTGCGGGTTGCGCTGAATGTCGGCGATACCGCAGAGGTGCTCCAGCCTGTGGGCGCGCCGGCAGGCCTTGAGGCGGAGCTTTTGAAGCCCCCCGAAATGGTGCGCCTGCAGCCCTGGTTTTTGACGGCGGCCATCGTCCTTCTCCTGATCGATTGGCTTTTGGTGATATTTTTGTTCGGCAATCGGCGCCTTTCCGGTTTGTTCCGCCGCACGCCTGCGCCGGCGTGTCTTGTGGCGATGGCGGGGGCTGCAATGTTCGCGACCTTGGCCGTTTCCTCGGCCCGGGCGGTTGAAGATCCGGTCGAGCAAGCGGCCTTAGCCGCAACCCTCGAAACTCATTTGGCTTATGTAATTACCGGCAATGACGAAGTGGATCGGCTCAGCCAAGCCGGTCTTGAAGGACTTGGACGTATTCTCGCAGGACGAACGGCCGTTGAACCGGGCGCGCCCATTGCCGTGGATCTCGAAAAGGATGAGCTTGCCTTTTTCCCGCTGCTGTATTGGCCGATCGCGGAAGAACAGGAACCATTGTCGCCCGACACGTTGGCTAAGGTGGATGCCTATATGAAAAATGGCGGCACCATCCTGTTCGATACGCGGGACGAGCAGAAGAACATCCTCTCCCAGTTGAACGGGTCCGGTTCTACGGGCCAGAAGAAGCTCGCGGAATTGGTTGGCAGCCTGGACATTCCGCCACTGATGCCGCTCAACGAAGAGCACGTGCTGACCAAATCTTTTTATCTGCTCAATACTTTTCCGGGCCGCTGGTCCGGCGGGCGCGTCTGGGTTGAGGCGCAAAATGGCGATACCGGCTCTACCCAATCAAGCAATGACGGCGTCTCCTCGATCATCATCGGATCGAACGACTGGGCGGCGGCCTGGGCACAGGACGCGCAGGGCCGTCCGATAGCGGCCGTCGTCCCCGGCGGTGCGCGCCAGCGCGAACTGGCCATGCGCTTCGGCGTCAATTTGGTGATGTATGCGTTGACCGGCAACTACAAGGCCGATTCTGTTCACATCCCGGCTTTGTTAGAGCGATTAGGCCAGTAGACCATGTGGCGTGTCGATTTCTTCCCGGCTGTTCCCGAAACCTTGTTGGCGGTGCTGCTGGTTTGCACGTTGGCGATCTTTGCAGTTGCCATTTGGACTGGCCAGCGCGCCGGTTTCTGGCGTTTGGGTGCACTCTTGTTTTTGCTCTTGGCACTGAGCAATCCGTCGATCCTTACTGAGGAACGGGAGGGGCTGGATGATGTGGTGGCCCTTTTGGTCGACCGGTCCGAAAGCCAGGAGATCGGCGCGCGCCGGGCGCAGACCGATGCCGCGCTGAACGATCTCAAGGACCAGCTGGCCAAGCAAGACGATTTGTCGGTTCGCGTGGTCGAGGTCGGAAAAGAGAATTATGGATCGGTGCGCGACGGTACCAATGTGTTCGCGGATTTGTCGCGTGCTTTGGAGGATGTGGCGCCCGACAGATTTGCCGGTGCTATTCTGATCACCGACGGTCAAGTTCACGATGCCCCCGAGAACCCGGAAGAGATTGGGTTAAGCGGTCCTTTGCATACGTTGATCACCGGCGCGAAGCAGGGATATGACCGCAAGCTGACCGTCGAAAGGGCCCCCGTATTCGGCATTGTGGGAGACTCGGTGTCGGTCACACTGCGGGTCGATGAATTCGGCGCGGCCGGCGAACAGTCGCGCAACCTGTTATCGGTGGACGTGTTGCTGGACGGACGCCCAGTACAATCCCAATATCTGCCGGTCGGGGAGTCCCGGACCGTCGATATCGATATCGATCATGGCGGCGAAAACGTGATCGAGATCCGCATCGAAACCGACCCCGAAGAGCTGACGGCGAAGAACAATGTGGCGGTGCTGGAAGTGAACGGCGTGCGCGACCGGCTGCGCGTGCTCCTGGTTTCCGGGGAACCGCATGCCGGCGAGCGGACATGGCGAAACTTGTTGAAAGCCGACCCCTCCGTGGATCTCGTACATTTCACTATTCTCCGCCCGCCGGAAAAACAAGACGGGACTCCCATCGACGAACTCTCGCTGATCGCTTTTCCGACACGGGAGCTTTTTTCCGAGAAGCTTGATGAGTTCGATCTCATCATTTTTGATCGCTATCAGCGGCGCAATGTGCTGCCCCTCATCTATCTTGCCAATGTGGCCCGGTTCGTCGAGGACGGCGGTGCATTGCTTACGGCCGCCGGCCCGGCATTTGCGACGACGCTCAGCCTTTACCGCACGCCGCTTGCCGGTGTGTTGCCCGCGCAGCCCACAGGCGATGTTTTCGAGCAGGGGTTCAGGCCGCGCGTCACCGAGTCCGGTGCGCGCCATCCCGTTACGGCGAACCTGCCGGGTGCGAATCAAGCGCTTCAACAAAGCGAGCCGAATTGGGGCCGATGGTTTCGTTTAGTTGCCACGGAACGGGTTTCCGGGGATGCCTTGATGTCAGGGCCGGAGACCGATCCCGTTCTCATCCTGGATCGGGTCGGCGACGGCCGGGTTGCCCAATTGCTGTCGGACCATAGCTGGTTGTGGGCACGCGGGTTTGAAGGCGGTGGTCCGCAGGCGGAGCTTCTGCGCAGGCTTGCCCACTGGCTCATGAAGGAGCCTGAACTTGAAGAGGAAAAGTTGTTCGCCGATGTGGAAGACGGGGCCCTCGTCGTCAAGCGTCGCACCATGGAAGACGTACCCCAGGAAGTGGTGGTAACCAGCCCGTCGGGCGACCGGCAAAATGCGACACTGGTCGAGAGCGATGTGGGGTTCTGGACCGCGCGCGTACCGGTCAGCGAGATCGGGCTTTACCGGCTGGAAAATGGCGACCAGATCGCGGTGGCGGCGGTCGGCCCACTCAATCCGTGGGAATACAGCGACGTGCGGGCGACCGACCAGGTGCTCACGCCGATTTCGCAAGCGACCGGCGGCAATGCATTGTGGCTCGGCGATCAACGTCGAGACGCGCCTTTGGTGCGGCGCGTGACCCAAGGGCGTGAAACGGTTGGCCGCGAGTGGATCGGTTTGCTGAGAAACGATGCCTATGCGGTCCGGTCCGTGGCCAGTAGCCCCCTCCTGCCCGCCTGGCTTTTCCTCGCCATTGCGTCATTGGCTGTCCTGTTCGCTTGGCGCCGTGAAGGCGCTTAGCCGTCCTTTTGGATTGCGCCCCGGAACGTATCGGCGACCGGACCGTTCAGGTGAGTCCAAAGCAGCCGTGCCGGATCGACCGGTCCTGGAAATCCAAACCGCCCAGGTTCGGTTTGAGAAAAACCGCAGCGGGCATAATACGGTTCGTCTCCCACCAAGAAGACGATGTTGTGACCAAGCTTTTTCGCCGCGTCCAAGCCGCGTTCGATCAGCGCAATGCCCAGCCCCTGGCCCCGAAGGGCAGGATCGACGGCCAAAGGACCTAGAAGAAGTGCCGTGTCTGAGTCGCCCACTCGGACGGGCCAAAAACGGATGGACCCTTTAACGACGCCGTCAACAAAGCCCACAAAACAAAGTGCGTCGATGGCTGTGGTGCCCTCCCGCAGACGGTAGGACGATTTGGCAAAACGGCCTGGGCCGAAGGCCAGGTCTAGTAGGGCTTCAATGGCAGGCCGGTCTTTGGACCGCTCTTTTTCAATGGAAATCATCAATGGGTCTCCCGACGGGAATGAAACGGGCGTCGAGACCCAAAGCGCCGGCAAAGTTCCGTCCGCTCAGTCACCAATTGGGAGCATGAAGTGTTCGGAAGGCGCGACAGCTCAGATCTCGCCGCAAACGAAGGGCGTGATGTGCAATCGTCGTCGTCGGAGACTATGGGGCCTGGGAACACTTCCAGACATGAGTCAAAACCTTCCTTCAAGAAGGGGGCTCCCTACCACGCGAATTTTGTGGGGTAAAGCCCGAAACACCGGGAAAAGACTCGGCAAAAGCCGTCAGACTGGACTATTTTCCCCGCACAACAGGTTTAACTGCAGGAGAAAAAGAGATGCCTCGCTTGGAAGGAAAAGTGGTTTTGGTGACGGGGGCCGCGCGCGGCATCGGCAAGGAATGCGCTGTGTTGGCAGCGAAAGAGGGCGCGAAAGTCATCGTCAACGATTTGGGGGGCGGTGTGGCTGGCGGCGACTCCGGCGAGGCAGGCCCCGCGGAAGAGGTGGCACAAGAGATCCGCGCTGCGGGCGGCGAAGCGGCCTCCAATTCGGACAGCGTCGCCGAAATGAGCGGTTCTAAGAACATGGTGGAACAGGCGCTGGATACGTTTGGCGGGTTGCACGCCGTTATCAACCCCGCCGGTATATTGCGGGACAAAATGTTCCACAAAATGGAAGACGAGGATTGGCACTCGGTAATTAATGTTCACCTGAACGGCTCCTACAATGTAACGAAGGCGGCGATCAATCATTTCCGGAACCAGGAAGAGGGGTCGTTTGTTCTGTATACGTCCACTTCTGGCCTTATCGGTAACATCGGGCAAGCGAACTACGCCGCCGCCAAAATGGGTATTGTGGGCCTCTCCAAAATCATCGCCATGGAAGGCGCGCAAAAAAACGTTCGCTCCAATGTGATTGCGCCTTTTGCGTGGACGCGCATGATTGCGACCATTCCGGTGAAAGACGAACAATCGGCAGCCCGGGTAGAGCGTATGAAGCGCGCTATGCGCGCCGACCAAGTTGCGGGACCGTCGGTGGCTTTGTGCACTCCCGATGCGAAAGACGTCAGCGGTCAGATCTTTGCGGTGCGCGGAAACGAGATCTTTTTGATGAGCCAACCTAGGCCGGTCCGCGGCTTGGCGCGTCTCGAAGGTTGGACGGTCGATAGCATCCTGGATCATGCCATGCCGGCCATGAAACCGAGCATGACGGATTTGGGAGCGACCGTTTCCGTGTTTGGGTGGGAACCTGTTTAGGACCCCTCTCCTTCACCACATATCCGACAATGGCGCCTTGTCGAAAAATTCGGCAAGGCGTCTTTTCGTTCCGGGAGAGGTATCCGGCGGTAGAGTTTGAGGGTCGTAAAAGCCGTGTTCGGCGATTTCCAAATTGGTGTTGGGCTGAATGGTCCAATTGTCGGTAGCGTACAGCACGATGTGATCCGACTTGTATTCGCCCAAATAGGTGTAGGCGCCAAACAGGCGGGGTGCGGACTGCAAGTGGACGCCCACTTCCTCTCTTAACTCTCTGGCAACGGCTGCGCCAAGACTTTCGCCCTTTTCCACGCCGCCACCGGGGAAGTACCAGCCGTCAATATAAGTGTGGCGAACCAGCAGCACGTGCCGCCGGTCATTCAGCACGATTGCGCGCACACCGACGGTTAACGGTCTACGAACCCGCCAGGACGCTTTTTCGATCATGCGGGCGGCTCTTAAGGCGGGGTAAACGATGCGGGATTTCATGGGATTTTGCGATTCCACCTTAGCGGCTTGCGGACAATGGCGATGACGCCGGCGAGATCGGGTGAGCGTTCTTAACCGGGGATACACCATCTTGCCCCTAAAAAAGGGGACGGGGGCTCGGTCACAGGGCAACTGTAGGGGGGGCATTGCGGCTTCACAACTGCAATCTTTCATTCGCCAACACAATACGTCCGCAGCCTCCAGATAAGGAAGCATAGGTCTTATGGATCAATCACCTGCAGGCAAACCGAAGTCGAAACGCGTCCAGATCATCAAGCGGCCAAATCTTCTTCTAGAGAAAATCGGCGGGATCGAAGCGGTAAAGAAATTGTTCGGCCCTGCTGTTCTGAAACGTATCGAGAGTGCGATTGAATCCCAGGCGGATGATTTTGCTGATGTTATCGATGGATATGTCCACGAGCTCAATCAACTCACACAGGATGCGGCTGTTTTCGACCGCGATGTGATCGAAAAAGTTCGATCCGTCAGTCATGAGTTACGCGGTATCTCGGGCACGTTCGGACTGCATTTGGTAACGCGCGTCGCGAAATCCTTGTGGAACTTCCTGGGCGAGTTCGACGAACCTAGCCCTGTTGTCCACAACATCGTCCGCATGCATGTCGATACACTGCTGGCGGCCTATTCCAAAGGTGCGGCAAGCGATGGAGATGCCGTCGCTCGGCAGGTCGAAGCAGGCCTGCAATCCGTGGTCAACAAGTTTAGAGCGGCACAATAGGGCATGATCATTTTTTACGGAAACATGCTCATGCCCCAAGACGCTATGGCGATTCACAGTTGGTCGCGCCTGCCTGCGCGAAGCCTAAGCTTCGCTTCGGCGAAGGCAGGCGATCGGACGGTTAACCGGATTCCATCCCGGATCAGGTCCGGGACAGGCTTTAACCTGATCGCGCTCTAGGCGGCGGGCCTGTTAACGTTGCGTTCATCATTCGATCCCGTCGTTTTAGCGATCCTTAAGCAAAAGTCCGCATACTCCTTTAACCAACAAGACGGCCTCTTGGTATTGGGGTAGGAACGGGCACTCCGAAGTATGTTTCAGATTATTGGTATTCTTTGCGTAATCGGCATGGTTTTCGGCGGCTTTATGCTCGCCGGCGGCAAGATGGACGTGATCGCGAAAGCGGCCCCCCTTGAGATGATGATGATTATGGGGGCAGCCATTGGTGCCTTTCTCATCGCGAATTCAACCAACATTCTGGCCAAAACAGGGGGCGCTATCGGCAAAATGTTCGCGGGGCCCAAATGGAAGACGTCAGACTACCAAGATCTTCTGTGCCTGCTGTTCCTGCTGACGAAGACCATGAAGTCGAAGGGGATGATTGCTGTCGAAGCGCATATCGAGAACCCTCACGAAAGTGCCATTTTTAGTCAGTACCCGAAGATTCTTGCCGATCATTTCGCGATCGATTTTATTTGCGACACGCTGCGCATGATGACCATGAACCTGGAAGATCCACACCAGGTGGAAGACTCCATGGAGAAGCAACTGGAAAAACATCATCACGAAGCGTTGGGGCCGTCAGAGGCGATGCAGGCCACAGCCGATGCATTGCCGGCGCTTGGGATTGTCGCCGCCGTCTTGGGTATTATTAAGACCATGTCGTCCATCAATGAACCGCCGGAAGTGCTGGGTAAGTTGATCGGTAGCGCGCTGGTCGGAACGTTTCTCGGCGTATATCTGGCCTACGGGTTTGCGGGGCCGTTTTCCACGCGCATGAAGCAAATCGCCGATGAGGAGGGGTTGTTCTACGCGATCATCCGCGACGTGCTGGTTGCGCATTTGCATGGCAACTCGGCGCAAGTATCCGTGGAGATCGGACGCGGCAATGTGCCTTCGACGGCTCAGCCCTCATTTGCGGAGCTGGAAGCAGCCCTTAACGATCTGCCGCCTGAAGCACGCTAAAAAACGACTCAACACCACAGTGAAATGCCTCGGGTGGGAGGGGCCGGCCTATTTGCTTGCTTGATTTGCGAACGCACTGAAATAAGTCGCAACGGCGCCGCAGCAAATGCCAAGAGGGACCGACAGCAGGGTTTGATCCCCAAGACCTAGAATGATGATCGCCGCCACCACACTGCCTGTGACCACAGGTGGTGGCGAGAACATTTGGGGCTCTGGCGTTTTCTTCTCCATGTGGTTCAGCATAGAAGTGAAGGCAGGCCAGCCCAAGAAAAACCTTAACAAATGGTTAATGAAGCGCGTCCGCCGCTCTAGAACCGGACGACCAGACAGTCTTGTCCGGCTGCGCTCAATTGGCTGCACCGTTCGGCGGCGACATTCCGTTCTGCGATCGGGCCTGCGCGGACGCGGACAAATGTACCCCGGCCTTGCAGCGTTACCGTTTGCAAGTCGAGCGATAGCCCGTCTAACTGGGTACCGTGTTTGCTCACGATTTGGGTCCAAGCTGCCTCCCCGGCGGCTTCGGATTTCGTGGCCAGCAATTGAATGGCATATCGCGGCCCGGCCGCTGCCACCGCTGCAGGTGCCGTAGGGCTGGTCGGCTTGCTGGACGGAATGGGGGCTGCCGCACTGTTAGCGGGCGTTATCGTTTCGCTCTTAGCGGCTTGACCGCTCTTAGAGTTCCCAGGCTTGGCGGAGGGGGAACTGATACCCGAAGGAGGCGGTGAAATTGCACTGGCTTCAGGAATGTTGCCCCGGGTCGTTACATCCTGGGCTGTTGGCGACACGCTGGTCAGCTGTTGGGTCCCATTCTCGGACCCGGTGAACAGATACCAAGCGGATACCCCCATAACAGCCATCAGAATGGCCGCGAAGACAAAACGCAAGGACGGGCGCGGCAGAAGAACGACCAGCCGTGGCTCCGGCGCAGTGTCGGGCTCGCTATTGGCGGTGCCGTGTTCCTCGCGCGGCGCGTCGGGACCGGGCGCATTGGCCGTCAGAGGGGCCACAGGCTCGCGCTTCGGCGTGGCGGCTTCTTCCCGAGCTAGAGCCTGGAGCGGAGGCGCTGTCGCAGTTTCGGCTTTGAGGTCCGCAGACGAGTCCTTGCCATAAAGCTCGCTGATCGGCGGGGTGCTTGTGAGTGGAAGCGCCGAAACAGCGTCAGGGTCCGGAAATCGGGGCTCCTTTTTCTCGACTGGTTCCGGCGACGTGACCGACGGTTTGGCTTGCCCCTTTTTGACCAGCAATGAACTATTCAGAGATGCCGGTCTCTGTTTCGTCATGCGGCCCCCTTCACCATCTCACCGGGGTTGATCGTGGTAGAAGACAGTGACGACTGTAGGCTATGTGTCTGAAGCCGCTGAGCGGCATGTTGCTTCCCCAGCGCCTCCCTGAGAAAAGACCACATCGCTTCGATTTCCTTGGGCGACCGGCTGCGTCCGGGCAATTCCATGACCGTGCGGCCATCAATCATGCTGGAGGCAAAATCGACCCGTTGGTGAACGATAGATGGCGCGACAGCGCCATGTTGCGACAAGGCAATTACCGCTTCCGTGGTAATGCGCGCGCGGGGCGTAGCACCGTTAATCGCAAACACAATGCTTTTGTCCATGCGCTCGCACAGCTCGACCGTGGCGCCGGCAGCGCGCAGATCATGGGGGCTGGGCCGCGTAGGAATAACGACAAGATCCGCTTCGGCGATGACGTGCTCAATCGTCGCGGTAATAGCCGGGGGGGTATCGATAACGACCAATTGCACACCCATTTCCCGCATAGCGTTTAAATCGTCGGCGAGCCGTTCAGGGGTCGTTTTTGCAAAAACCGGCGTTTCTTCCGATCGCTCGTTCCACCAATCAGACATGCTGCCTTGGGGATCGGTATCGATGAGAGCCACCGGACCATCGCCCGACAGTTCCGCTTGAACCGCAACATGGCCGGCCAGCGTTGTCTTTCCGGAGCCGCCCTTTTGAGACGCAAATGCAACGACTTTCATTAATCCTGGCCCTCATCAACTAATACAAGACTGGCTACCCTCCACCCATGCCAAGCGGCGAGGCGCAAAATCTGTCTATCGGATCACGGGTTTCATAGTGCTGCGAATCACCAGATAAAGTTTACCTTTCGGCGTCGTATTGACAATACATCTCCCTAAAGAAAAACGAGTATTGCGACAACGCCGCACAGGGTCGCGGAGACGGATCTGCGGGGTGCCGCGGGCGAGGCTTAGGTGTTGAATTTAGTGTCGCGCACTTGTTTTGCCAGGAGCGGCACCAGATTGCGAAACTTCGGAAGCTGCAGGTGTGGAATGGGCAGCATAAACGCAAAAGTGGCGCGTACCATGGTGGACCCCATGAGCTTCATATAGTGCCAGGTGAAGATCCGTTTGGGTGCCTGATCCGGGTTCTTATCTCGGGATTCGTCGGGTTCGTCCTCCACCCACAAGAGAATTGCGCCGTCCTTGAGAAAGGCGCGGTCTTGCATCACAAACCGGATCGATTGCTCGGTAGCTTGTTCCACAAGCACTTTGGCTTCCTGTTCGCAAAAGACGCGGATGCCTTTGGATATGTCCTGCAGCTCAATTTCCGATTTGCTGTAGGTAAACCATAGGGCGCAAGGCGTATTGCCGTCCTTCATTTGCCATGCGTGTTTGCCCCGAGGCTTGATTTTCCACGCCTTGGGAAAACTGAAAGTGACCGTATCGCCGAATGTATGTTCCTTCAGCGTTTCGTAATCCAGCGCATCATAGGTCTCGGTGTCGATAATCTCGTCGGCGATTTGCGATGAGATAAGGTCGATTATCTTTTGAACGCGCGGATAGACGCTGTATTCGGTCGGCATTTCGAGGACAAACCGCCGGACAGCGACCTGATTGGCCAATTTTTCGATCACATACCAAATGTGGGACCGCACCGTGTAGTCCGCTTCATTGGACGTCATGGTCCAAGCCACCACGTCGCTGTTGGCGGTGCGGGCATGGGACATATCGCCAGCCGCTGTTTGCTGATTCGCGATGCTTTTGATGGTCGAAAGCGCGTTTTCCGCTGTGAGGGAATCGCGGTCGCCCCGGGTCGGCGCGCCGTCGCCGGCAAAAATGTCTTCATTTACGAAGAGCGAGAGGCGTTGGTCGCCAGGCGGGCCGCCCCACCACTTCCCCGAATCTCCCTCACATTCCGCAGACACCCAATCGGACGGCAGGTCCAGCTTTATGGACCGCCCCATGGGCAAATTACGGGTAAGCAGAGAAGGGGTCTCCTGCGCCATTGGGTCGTAAACTTCCGAAACCGGCCTTGGTGATTGCCGACGATGGCCTCTTGAAGCAAAAGAATCAGGACTCTTTATCTAGCGCAGGCCTAATGGACACGCAATTCCATATCCATGGCCGAGAATTCCGACGGTTTGATCAATTGCGTCCGCGCCACCCGAACGGAATGCAGCTTGCCCTCGATATTCTCCTCCCAAAAGCGGAGGAATTTACGAAGCTCCGGGTACTGAGGAGAGAGGTCATAATGCTGCCAGATGAAAGTCTGCAGAAGGTTTGGGTGGTCGGGCAGCCAATAGAGTATCTCGGCCGTACTCAGCAGATACCCTTTGAGTTTCAGTTCAAGCTCGGTGCAATGACTACGCTTCATGCGACACCCCCATCACTTACTTACAATCCTGAAGCAAATAAGGAATGATCGCAAGCGTTAGCTCAACATAGGCTTAACGCACAGACAGTTTAGCTGTTAGCACTCGTGCTTGGACGCTGCCGGATTTATCTGCATACATATAAATTTAGCAGCGTCCAAGCACGAGTGCT
>JANQMY010000276.1 GCA_028279895.1 Alphaproteobacteria bacterium | reverse complement strand
CCCCCAAGATGGCGGCTGTATACAGATTAACACGCTCTCGGTCGATCAAATCCTTTGTCGAGAAATGCCCTCGCCGCAGCCCGCATTCATTGATTTCCTTATCCGCATTCCAACTGATGCCCTGATAGCTGTTCTTAATCGACCTAATTCGCAAGACATTCGGAATCCCCTGAACCGGATGGGACGGACCTATGATTGGATCAATTAAGGTAGATCGTTCGGCGCATTGCTCAGCCGCCGCCGTTTCACCGCGTTGAGACAAGAGCGCCGACAAAAAGCGTAAAGCGATCGCATTGTCGGGCTTTACCGTAAGGCAGTTTCGCAATGCCCATTCCGACCGGTCTAGCGCCCCGACTTGAAAATACCGAATACCGATTTCGCATTGAAACCGCCAGTTACGCGAATGCAGGTGAGAAATCTCTCGAAGTCGATAGAAAGCTTCTTCCCGCTGTCCAAGATCGATGTGCCGTCTCACACGGGTTAACACACCGGCAACATCTTGCACCGCTTCTTGATTCACGGCCATCATCACACCAACGCGCCGGCATAAATTCGAATACGGAGCATGAGCCGGTTACTGTCTTTGGCAAAACCGGTGCGGCCGTGAAGCGCCAGCGTGTTATGCAGGAAAAGAGTTTCGCCGCCGCGCAAAGCAAATGAGTGAAACAAACGAGGCACATTGATGACATCTTGCAAAGGCTGCAACGCACCGCGCGCTGCCTCAGACAATGCCGCCCCATTGCTCACTGCAGCCTGTATCTGTTGATCATAGAAGCGGATATGCGATTGCCCTTGCTGCCGCCACAGAACCGGATAGCTCCGCTTGCCAAACGGGACTTTCGTTTTGTGAAGTGCAACGATCTGCGCGTCGTCCAGATTTGCCAATACATCTTCGATTGGAGCCAGAATGCTCACACCGCCTTCGGCGTCATCTCGGACCATTTGGAAAGCCAACAATTCATGAGGGACCGGGTTGTAGCTCGAATCCGTATGCGGTGTTAGCGCAAGATGTGTTCGGCTGTACCGAGTGACGCCTGTGGCCAGGGTCGCGTTACGGTCGATTTCCACCCGTGTGTGAGACACCCGCAACGCCTGGCCTGACACGCGCGCCAGCGGGTGCGGCTTAAGCCCCGCGATCGCCTTGGCAATCTGCACCGTTAGCACGGCATCCTCGGTCGGTGGCGGCCCACGGAGAATGAAGAAATGAGGATAGGCATTCAGGCATTGCGCCATGCGTGCCACCAGACTCTCCAAACCGGCCGATTCATCAAGAAAGGCACGCGCCACCCGCCGGTTGATGGTGAATACCGGCCGCGGCTTTTCCGCCGTTGGGCGGTTTAAGCGCTGCTGCAGGGCGGACACGATGGCTGTTCCCCGGCTTTTCGTTTGCATCGGGACCGCAACAAAAGTCACGGACAAGCTCCACTGTCCCACGCAAGCCTGAAAAAGTGGTTTATGGCTCCTTACCGCACGGGAAAGAACCCGAGCTGTGCCGGCAAATCGGGCGCTACCAGGTGATCTGTTCCAGATTATCGAACTCTAGCTCGCTGCCGTCGGATAGGGTGATCGTCCCGGACGAATCTGCACTCAAATCCAGCTGATTGGCCCCGGTTGCGGTGATGCTGCCGGACTCGATCGAGACGGTCCAATCCACGCCATAGGTGCCGATCGCGCCGCCCAGTTCCACGCCATCGGTCCAGCCGGCCCCGCCATCAAACTGATCCGATCCATCGCCCAGTTCAAACACATAGATATCGTCTCCGTCACCGCCAGTCGCGATATCGTTACCGAGGCCGCCGTCGAGCCGATCGTTCCCGTCGCCGCCGTTCAGCGTGTCACCCGCGGTCCCGGACGCGCCCTCAA
>JANQMY010000232.1 GCA_028279895.1 Alphaproteobacteria bacterium | reverse complement strand
CTCGAATTCGGAAAAGAAGAAGTCGCAGTGCTCTTCCGGAGACGCGTGAATGGCGATGGACGCGCGCGGCCCCCCGCTAAAGGGGCTCAACCAGGCATCGTCAGCCGCCACATGACGGTATTCCATAGGGAAATAGACCGATTTGCGGTGATCGAGCATCGTCATCACCCGCTCGACCATCGCCGGACCTTCTTCCAGGGGCAGGTGATATTCCATTTCCACGAACTGTGTCGGGCGCGCGGTGGCCAGCAGCGCGAAGGAATGGTCGACCCGGTTTTCGATGACGCCATGGGGAAATTGCGACTGGGCAATCCAGCGCCGTAGCCAAGGGGCCCAGCCAAACTCGTCCCTTAACTGACGAAGGCCTTGCAAGACTTCGTCGTCATCCGCTTCCGTGTGATCCGAGACCGGCGCTTCCGTCACGTCATGCGTGAGGCTTGCCACAAGGTCCGTCCCCGGAAAATAGAAAAACTCAAAATGCCGATGGGTTGCCGCAAGATTGCCGATCTTTTCAATGAAGTCACCGCGTTTTTCGACGCGAACCGTACGTTCCAGCCGGAACGCCGGAACAGTGCGAAGACGGTATTCTGTTATGACCCCCAACGCGCCCAGCGAGACTTTGCCGGCTGAGAACAGATCCGGATTCGAAGTCGCACTCACGTCGAAAACCTCGCCGCTTGCGGTCACCATCCGGAACCCGGTGATGTAGTCATGGAGTGCGGTGAGGCTTTCTCCGGTTCCGTGCGTGCCGGTCGAGAAGGCGCCGGCCAGGGTTTGGACGTCAATGTCGGACAAATTGGCGAAAGCCCGGCCTTGCGCGTCGAGTTCCAGTGCGGCGTTGAACAACAAAGTGCCTGCACCAAATGTGGCGTCACCCATGACCAGGTCGAGGGAGCGCAGGCCTTCAATCGCCCCCAGATGAATCATGGTGCCTTCGGAGGGCGCCACACCGGAGAAAGAATGCCCGCTGCCGACGGGGCGGATCCGGCCCGGCGCTTGTCGGATGACTTCCGCAAGCTCATCTTCCGTTTCCGGCCACGCGATGTTGGTCGGGGTGGCCCGTTCATTTCCGGCCCAATTGGCCCAGGCGTCCTCTCCCGGAGGTGGCTCCGGGAGACCCGCTTCAAAATCGCCCCGCGCGAAATCCGTCCCGCCCCAGCGAGTATGTTGAACCAAGGGAACGGCTGCGGCGGCGCCCAATACACCGGCACCGATCAGCAAAGAACGTCTGGTGGACGGCATTTTTTCTCCCAATAAGTAGTTTTTACTATCTTATTTGGTAGTTATTACTATATTTCTACAGCGAGTCAATAGTGCGCATCGAGAGGTTCGGCGTGAAAGCAAAGCAGAAACCGCAACAAGCCCGCGCCCAGGCAACATTTGAAAAGCTTATCGAAGCCGCTCAGGCTTTACTGGAAGAGTCCGGTATCGAAGCACTCACGTCGAACGCCGTGGTCGAAAAGGCGGGCATGACGCCGCCTGCCTTCTACCGCTATTTCCCCAACAAGCACGCCCTGTTGGAGGAATTGGGCCGCCGGCTGATGGAGCGCCAAAACGATATTATCCTGGAAATGCAACTGGATCGCCCATTGACCCGCGACGAGTTTATCGCGATATCGAAAAAGATGCTTGAGCGCACCGTTGACGTGACCCGGAAATTCCGCGGCGGTTATGCGTTGCTTGTCTCTCTCCGGGCCATTCCCGAACTGCAGCATGTAAGGCTGATTTCCCACGAGGACATGGCAACGGTATTGGCGGACCGTGCGCCGGCAATGGGTGTTGGGGGCACCAAGCGGCAGCTCCTCGCCAAGAGCCGGCTTGCCATCGAAGTCGGCTATGCGGCGCTCGAAATGCTATTCGAAACAGGGTTTCGGCATCAGAGCCTCGTGCTCGAGTCGACCGCCCGCGCCAACGCTGCCATTTTCGAGATTGGGTGATGGGTTACCCACAAAGTCACCCCCCGCACCCGTGTCTGGCCTTTGGCCAGCACAAGCATAAACGCCAGCCGGGGCCCATAACCACTGAACTCTATCCATCAGCACAGAGCGTATGGATCCCAGACAAGCACTTCGTGCTTTCTGGGATGACAACAGGACGGGACCACTACCGTCCGTTGTCCTCCAACGCCAGCAAATGCCCCTCGATCTCGAAAACATGGTCATCGTGGGCGCCCAGGGCGCGTAAGGCGGCGGCCAAATCCTTCAGGTAATCCGCATTGCGCCCGCTAGGGCCTTCCTTGTGCTGAATATAGGCGGCGATGTCGCGTTCCGGGGCGGCCCCTAAGAACGCGGTATTTTCTTCTGTCGCGATATAAACAAGGCCGTCCGCCGCCGGACGGTCCTGGAAGGTCAGCGTTGTCGTAAAACGCAAATAACCGTTCATTTCCCGGTAATCCAGATGATCGAATACGTCGGGCGTGATGTGGTAGGCCACCCCGTGACACAGGGCCCCCGCCTGTTCGATGAGGGTTGCCACCCGCCCCGGGGCCTCATGCGTGCCCCGGTGGTCGTGGGACCCTTGCCAGAACCGCCGGGTCCAACCACGGATATGGGCAGGCGTCTTGTCCAAATAGGGAAAATCGGCCTTGAAGATCAGCGAGCCGTAACCGAACAGCCACAGGCTGTCCGCATCGGCGAAATGGCCGCGCTGTTTGTTTTCTTCAATGGTGTTCGCTGACATCGGCTTTTCCTGGGTCGCCAAATAGATAGGCGGCGGCATCCGGTTTGCAAAGGGGCGCGTTGGCGGCGGTCAGAAGAAACTATAGGGGTCCACGTCGATGGTGAGCCGCGTTTGACCCTTCGGCTTCACCCCGTCGAGCCACTGGGCCATAAACGCCTGCACATTGACCTTGCGGCCGGCCTTGACCAGAAGCCGCATGCGGTGGCGCCCGCGCAACAGCGCGATGGGGGCTTCAACCGGCCCCAGCACCGTCACATCTTTGCCGCGGGGGGCGATGCGGGCCAGGTGAGCGGCCAGCTCGTCGACGGCCGGCTTGTCCGGCCCGCTGACGATCAGCGCCACCAAGCGCCCGAAGGGCGGCAGCCCCGCCCCTTCGCGCAAGCGGAGTTCCTGCGCCATAAACCCGGCCCGGTCGCCCCGGGCCAGGGCCTGCAACACGGGATGATCCGGCTGGCGGGTTTGGAGATAGACCGTGCCCGGCTTTTCGGCCCGCCCGGCACGGCCGGCCACTTGGGCCAGCAATTGAAACGTGCGCTCGGACGCACGCGGATCGCCGCCTTCCAGGCCGAGATCCGCATCCACCACCCCCACCACGGTAAGGCCCGGGAAGTGATGCCCTTTGGCGACAATCTGTGTACCAATTAAAAGGTCGATATCGCCCGCCTGCATGCGCCCCAGAATTTCTTGCAGGGCCGCCGGCCCCCAGATGCGGTCGCTGGACAGGATTTCCGTCACCTGGTCGGGAAACTTCTCCGCCACCTCTTCCGCGATGCGTTCCACGCCGGGGCCGCAGGGCGCCAGCGAATCGACCGAACCGCATTCCGGGCAATTCTGCGGCTGGGGCTGTTCATATCCGCAATGATGGCACATGAGCTTGCGCCGGAAGCGGTGCTGCACCAGCCAGGCCGAACAATGGGGGCAGTGCAGCCGATGACCGCAGGTACGGCACAGGGTAAGTGGCGCATAGCCCCGGCGGTTCAAGAACAGCAAGGCCTGTTCGCCGGCGTCGAAGGCCTGTTGGAGAGCCGCTTCCAGCGGCGGCGACAACCAGGCCTGCCGTTCCGGCGGATCGGCACGCAAATCGATGAGCTGCACCTCCGGCAATTCCGCACTGCCGTGGCGGGTGGGCAGTTCGAAATGCCGGTAGCGCCCGGCCTGGGCATTGGCGACGGTTTCCAACGACGGCGTGGCCGAGGCCAGCACAATGGGCACCTCGGCGAGCTGCGCGCGCACCACGGCCATGTCGCGGGCGCCGTAGATCACCCCGTCTTCCTGCTTGAAGGAGCCGTCATGTTCTTCGTCGACGATGATCAAACCCAAACGGGGAAACGGCAGGAACAAGGCCGAGCGCGCGCCCACCACCACATCCACCTCGCCCGCCGCGACTGCACGCCAGGTACGCCGGCGTTCGTTGGATTTGATGTCCGAATGCCATTGGGCCGGTCTGCAGCCAAACCGCTGCTCGAACCTTTCTAAAAACTGAACGGTCAGCGCGATTTCCGGCAAGAGGATCAGGGCCTGGCGCCCGTCTTCGATCGCCTGGGCCACCGCCTCGAAGTAAACTTCCGTTTTGCCCGACCCGGTCACCCCGTCGAGCAAGGCCGGTGCAAAGGCACCGTCCTGCACTGCGCGGCGCAAATCTGCGGCGATCGGCTGTTGCTGCACGGTGAGTGCGGGTGGCGCGTAACTCGAATCGGGGGATGCAAAGGGCAGATCCCCCGGCAGCTCGACTTCTTTCAAAGCCCCCGCCTTCACCAGGCCGTGCACGACACTGCCGGAGACGCCCGCAATGGTCGTAAGGTCGCGCATCATCAGGGGAGGCGTTTCCTTGAGTGTCTCGAGCACCCGGGTGCGCGCCGCCGTCATCCGCTCCGGCCCCATTCCGGTGGCTTCATAGGCGATTCGGGCTTTCGGCGTCGCATAAGTGTTGGGCCCGCGCATGGCCAGCCGCAACACGGCGCCCAGGGGATAACACGTGTAGTGCGCCACCCATTCGATGAACTTACGCAATTCTTGCGGCATGCCCGGCACAGGCAGCTGCATCAACACGTCTTTAACTTTCGTAGGCGCGATTTCACCGTTCTCGTCCGTGCCGGCGTCATCCCACACGACCCCATTGACGCTTCGGTTACCAAGCGGCACGGAAACGTAATCCCCCGGTTCCAGCGTTAACTCCGCTTGAACCGCATAGTCGTATGGTCCTACAAGAGGAAGCGGGATCAAAACCTTCACACGGGGTTTTGGTTCTTCCTCCAACA
>JANQMY010000214.1 GCA_028279895.1 Alphaproteobacteria bacterium | reverse complement strand
CCCCTTAGAGGTGCGAGATGCCTGCATTCGCAGGCATGAGCGGGAGAGATAATCGTCGTAACGGAGCCATATGCGATTGCCCTACCCCCTATGGGGAGGGTTGGGAGGGGGTTGCCACGTTATCGCTGTGCAATGCACTAGAAATCACCACACATACACCCTCAACATTATCAATCACTTCGTTGTTCCAGAAGCGGAGAACTGTGTATCCCTTGCTGTGCAGATACTCGGTGCGCGCTTGTTCCTTTCTCCGTTGCGTATCGTAATTGTGCTGGCCGCCATCCACTTCAACGACTAGCTTTTTCCTGATACAGACAAAATCAACGATAAAGCTACCGATCGGTACTTGCCGCCTGAAATAGTGACCGCCCAGGCTGCGGCGTCTAAGTTTTCCCCATAGTCTTTGTTCCGTAATTGTCGAGTTGCGGCGTAGGTTGCGCGCCTGTGAGATAGAGGCGTTCCTAGATCTGGTTGTCTTGGGAACCATGATCCCCCCTCCTGGCCTCCCCCCGCCCGCGGGGGGAGGAAAGTGGCATTTGCTTCTTAAAGGGCAGACGTGAGGTCCTTGCTCGGGTTGATGAGGTATTTCTCGCCTGTCGCCTGCTTGCCATACACCTTCACGGCATCCAGGGTCAGCGCTTCGGTGAGCGACACTTCTTTTGTATAGTGGCTGGCGAAGGTGGTCTTTAATTCGGCAGCGACACGCGCGCGCAAGCGCCCCATCACTTCCATGCCTACCTTGGCCATGAAGTTCGGCAGCAGCCATCCGCCAATCCCCCAGGCCATGCCATAGCTGCGGGTGAGCTCGGTTGTGGTGCGGTCCAGCCCGCCATAAATGTAAACTTGTTTGTGTACGGTTGATCCATACCGGTTGTAAGCACCCGCCGTGCGCAGGGCGGCCTGTTCCATGCCGATCAGAATACTGTTGGCGAGCCGTCCACCGCCGGTTGCGTCAAAGGCGACGGTGGCGCCCGTTTCCGCCAGCGCCTCGGTCAAGTCGCCTATGAAGCTTTCGTCGGACGAATTGACCACATATTTGGCGCCCAGCTTCTTCAGCAACTCCGCCTGCTCCGGCTTGCGCACAATGTTCACTAGGTCGATCCCGTCGGCGATGCAGATTTTGTTCAACATCTGTCCCAGGTTCGACGCCGCCGCCGTGTGCACCAGTGCTTTGTGCCCTTCCATGCGCATGGTTTCCGTCATGCCCAGCGCCGTCAGCGGGTTGACGAAACACGATGCGCCATCGCGCGGCGTGGCGCCGTCGGGCAGCGGCAAGACTTGTTCCGCGTCCACCGTGCGGTATTGGGCGTACATGGCGCCGCCGAAGCCGGCGACTGCCTTGCCCATCAGCGCTTGGGCCGCATCGCCCGATCCGGCTTTTACTACAATACCCGCGCCCTCATTGCCGCAGGGCATAGCCTGATCGACCCGGCCTTTCATGGCGCCCATCAGCTTTTGGGGAATCTGCGCGCTGATGACCGGGCGGTCGGCGCTGCCCGATTGTTGGGCCGTGGCGGGATCCGCCATCCCGAACATCACGCCCAAGTCCGACGGGTTGATCGGAGAGGCTTCGACCCGGATCACGATTTGATCGGGCTTCGGTTCCTGCATCGGCACATCGGCCAGTGCCAGTTCCAGCGTGCCGTCGTTTTTGATTGTGGATTGTAGTTGAAGGCCCGTGATGATGTCGTCCGCCATTTTCGCTCTCCTGTTTTTTATGACTTTTCCGTCCCGCTCCCCCGTCCCAACCACCCCAAGGGTACCCTGGTTTGGGTGGTTGGGACGGGGGAGCGGGGTGGCCAGGCATGTTCGACTTGCCCACACAATATCCTGGCGGCCGTTGCGGTCAAAGGCCTGCAAAAGCGGTGCGCTTGGTATTTTCGCACCCGGCCCGTGCGTATAAGATACGGGCGAGGATTAGGGAGGCGTCATAAATGAAAGAACTGATCTATCACCGTGGCTTTGTGCCCGCCATCAATCGCTATAAGGACAAAATCGCGGTGATCGACGGCGCCTATCAAGCCAATTTCACCCAACATGGCGACCGGGTGTTTCGCCTGGCCCACGCGTTGAAGCACCAATTGGGTCTGAGAAAATCGGACCGCTTTGCGGTGATGGCCGTGAATTCCCACGAATATTTGGAACTCTATCATGCGGCCTTTTTGGGGGCAGGCGTGATCAATCCGCTTAACTTACGTCTGGCGGGCAAGGAACTGGACTACATCGTGCGGGACTCGGGCACCGAGGTGGTGTTTGTTGACCAGTTCTTTGCGAAGGCCTTCGACGATGCCATGAAGGCGGGCGACGGGCCGAGCCCCATTCGTCATGTGGTGCTGATGGGGGGCGGCGATGGGCCGTGTACCCTGCGTTACGAGGATCTTCTGGCCCAAGCCCAGCCGGTCATTCCTGACGAGCCGGAAGAAGACGACACCGTGGTGCTCATGTATACGGGCGGCACAACCGGCTTGCCCAAAGGCGTGGTGTGTACTCAGCGTGCGGAGATGTTGAACTGTTATCACGTGGGCATGGTGCTGCAGGGTGGGTTCCAAGAGGGCGAAGTCAACCTGCTTCAAACGCCCATCTTCCATGCGGCCTCCATGGTTGGGTTGCTGTCGACCATCAGCGGTGGCGGGACCACCGTGCTCATCCCCATGTTCGATCCGGCAGGGGTGATCGATCTCGTACACCGGCATAAAGTTACCATCTCCACCATGGTGCCCACCATGATCGGCATGATGGTGAACGACCCGACGTTTAGCCCGGATAAGATTCAAAGCCTCAAGCATCTGGTCTATGGCGCCTCGCCCATGCCCTCAGTGTTGTTGGATAAGCTGCTGGAAATGTTGCCCGAGCTGAATATCGCCCAGGGCTATGGCATGACGGAATCGAGTTCGGTGCTTACTTTCCTGACGGCGGATGACCATCGCAAAGGAGGACCGCGCCTGCGCTCTGTCGGGCGGCCGGTGCCGGGCACGGAAATTTGCATCCAAGATGAAGACGGCAACCTGTTGCCGCCCGGACAGACCGGCGAAGTGTGCGCCAAGGGCGGCAATTTCATGACCGAGTATTGGAACAAGCGGGAACAAACCGAAAAGTCGTTCAAGGGCGGCTGGTATCACACGGGCGACGCCGGCTATCTGGATGATGAAGGTTATCTGTTTCTGGTCGACCGGGTGAAGGACATGATCATCACCGGTGGCGAAAACGTCTATTCCGTGGAAGTGGAAAACGCCATCGCCAGCCACCCGGCGGTCGCGCAAGTGGCGGTCATCGGCATTCCGCACGACACATGGGGCGAAGCGGTGCATGCGGTGGTGGTGACCAATGACGGTCATACGGTGACGGAAATCGATATCATCACCCATGCGCGCGATAGTATTGCCGGTTACAAAGTGCCGAAGTCGGTGGAATTCAGGGTCGAACCTCTGCCATTGTCCGGCGCCATGAAAGTGCTGAAGCGGGATTTGCGGGCGCCCCATTGGGAAGGCAAAGACAAATCGATCGGATAGGGTGAAGGGGCGCGGCGATGCTTTGATCCAGCGTCCCGACGCACTAAAGCCGTTTTGGTTTTAATTGAAACATAAAGCGGCTCCAGACTTTTTGTTTTGCGCGTTTCCGGACTGTGAACCGGATTCCACTTCACCTGGAAACGCTGTAAGCTAGCAGGCAAGAAGAGAAAACCTTCATAGGAGAGGGATCTGCCATGGCCGACGGAGCGACGTTCCAAGAACGCATTCAGCGCAGCAACAAAGAAGTATGGGCGGAATGGGTCGTCGACCCGAAGCAAGATCCGTCGACAATTCCGCTGGACCAGCTCGATCCCGCCCATCCGGATTTGTTCGAAGCCAACGCGGTGCTGCCCTATTTCGAGCGCCTGCGCAAAGAAGACCCGGTTCATTATTGCCCGGACACCCCGTCAGGACCCTATTGGTGTGTCACTAAGTTCGACGACATCATGCATGTGGACACGAACCACAAAATCTTCTCGTCCGACATCCGAAACGGCGGCATCCGCCTGGGCGGTTATCCCATCGACGGCGAGCCGGATCCGGCGACTTATCTGCCCATGTTCATCATGGAAGACCCGCCCAAGCATGACGAGCAGCGCAAGGTGGTGCAGCCCAAATTTACGCCGGAAAGCTTGACCGAGCTGAGCGGACTGATCCGCGAGCGCGCCGGGAAGATTTTGGACAATCTTCCGCGTAATGAGGAATTTAATTGGGTGCGCACGGTCTCGGTCGAACTAACCGGCCAGATGCTGGCCACTCTGTTCGATATTCCCCAGGAAGACCGGCACAAGCTGATTCATTGGTCCGACACGGTCGAACGTATGTCGGACCCCAACTATTTCGAAAATGTCGAAGAAGGCTTCCAGGAACTGTGGAAGTGTTATGAGTATTTCGATGCCGTGTGGAAGGAACGCGCGGCACGGCCGGAACCCGGTACAGATTTGATCTCCATGCTGGTCCATGGCGAATCCACCAAGAACATGCCGCCCAATGAATATCTCGGCAACATGCTGCTGCTGATCGTCGGCGGCAACGATACCACTCGGAATTCGATCTCCGCAGGTGTGCTGGCGCTCAATCAAAACCCGGGCGAATACAAGAAGCTTCTGGAAAACAACGATCTGATCCCCAATATGGTGTCGGAGATCATTCGCTGGCAGTCGCCGGTGGCCCATATGTGCCGTACAGCCTTGGAAGACACGGAAATCGGCGGCAAGAAGATCAAGCGGTACGACAAAGTCTGCATGTGGTATGTCTCCGGCAACCGGGACGAAGATGTTATTCCGCGCGCCAATGAATTCCTGATCGACCGTGCCAATGCCCGGCATCATTTGAGTTTCGGCTTCGGCATTCACCGCTGTGTGGGCAACCGCTTGGGCGAAATGCAGCTACGCATTTTGTGGGAAGAGATTCTGAAACGGTTTTCCAAAGTGGAACTGGTGGGCGAGCCGAAATATCTCAAATCCAATTTCATTCGCGGCATCACCGATCTGCCCGTAAAGGTGCACGATTAGGCGAGCTCCAGTCCGAGTGCCATCATCCGTTCGAAATCGACGCGGTTTGATGTGGCGAGTTTGGCGCCGGCATTGATCGCCGTTGCGGCGATCATGCAGTCTTGGAAGGTGTTTCGCCGACGCCCAGTTTCGTTGAACAACGATGCGGCGAGGGCGGCATCGGTCTCGTCGAACGGCGGACGAATCGGAATGGCGTCATTGAGGAATTCGATTTGCGTGCCCGCCACAGGGCCACATAGAAATTCGGCCACTGCGATCGTACTCATGGCGAGCGGTTCATCTTGTTCGTACCAGGAGAGTATTTTGGTTTCTTCTTTAGATCCCACAATAAAGGATCGGATGAGGAAGCTCGTGTCGAGATGGATCATTCAAAATCACGGAAACGCTTTTTTGTGGATGCCATGCGCTCTTCCCGCACCTCTTTGACCCAGCGGTCTGCTTCCTCTTTGGTCAGGCCCACACTCTCCTGAAGGGCCGTAAATGCCTCAAGCCGTGATTTTGCTGTTGTCTCCTTGTCATTCGCCGCCAAGCGGATGGCCCGTCTGAGGGCTTCAGATTTCGGCACGTTCCACCGGCGCGCAAGCTCTTCCAGGGTCCGCACGGTTTCGACGTCCATCGTGTAGGTGGATTTAATTGTCATCTTCGCCATACCATATAATATGGCCATATAGTATGGTATGTCAAGAAACGGCGGAAATCGGCGGCAAAAGGATCAAATGGCATCACCGATCTGCCCGTGAAGGTGCACGCGTAGCTTCGTTTTCTGTTCTTTCGGTCAGGCCTGGGCGCTGGGCCGAGCAGAGATGCGTTGGTGCCAGGCCGTCAAACGCGTGCAGTCTTCCGGCAGGGCTATGCCGACAAAGCCGGCGAAGTCGATGGCGCACAAGGCCGAAATGTCGGCAATGGTGAACTTGTCGCCCGCGATATAGTCTCGGCCCGCGATTTCTTTATCCAGCCAGCGCATGACGTTCTGAGCGTTCTCCAAATTGGATTCGCCAAAATCCGTATACTGTTTAATGATCTTGGCCGTAAACGGATGGGCGTGGCGCCAGTACAGGCCGATGGTGGCCATAAGCTGCATTTCGATGCGGCGGTTCCACATGTCGGTCGTCGCCATCTCAAGTGGCTCTGTGCCGAACAGCGCCGGGTCCGGGTGCAGCGCTTCGAGGTAGCGGCAGATGGAGATGCTTTCGCATAAGACCGTGCCGTCATCTAGGGCACTTTTGGTTTTCATAGAATCACAAAAGTGCCCTAAGTCTTTGTTCTAACGCGTTTCCGCCAATAGACTTTGGGCGGTGAACCGCCAATATCGGATTTTGGCACTTCACCTGGAAACGCTATAGCTCCAAAATCGGCACCTGGCCTAAACTGTTTTTGGCCAGATAGTCCCGCGATTTCTGTTCCCGCTCGATGATCGATATGGACGTCCTGGGTAGGTCGATTCCCTTCTCGGCCAGGAAAATTCGTACTCGGCGCGGGTTGGGGGCGGGGTTATCGGCGTCGTAAAGTAACATCGGTGATCAGGCAATTTTGGCCGCGTGGGTCTCGAAGCTTTCGGGTTCCGCCACGGGGGCTTGATGCAGCACATCTCCTGCCGTCAGTTCAGATCGCAAAAATGCTGTTACCTCTTCGCAGGCCTGGCGTGATTCCGGAACATAGGCGTTGAAGATGTGCCAGACATGAGGCATGCCTTCCCATAGCTTCAAGGTCACATCGACGCCTGCCCGTTCGGCGCGGGTGGCGACCCGGGTGGCATCGTCCAGCAGACATTCGTGCGAGCTTGCGTGGATCAGCAGAGGCGGCAGGCCCGTGGGGTCCGCATAGACGGGCGATACCAACGGGTGTTTCGCATCGTACTCGCCGTGATAGGCATCCCCCACATTCTTGATGAGATCTGCCGTAAACATGGCGCAGGTTTTCTCGTTCAATTCCAGCGACGCGCCGGTGGCTGCCACGTCCGTATACGGAGAAAGCAGGGCCGCGGCAGCGGGCAGCGGTCTCTCACGGTCGCGCAGGGCCAACAGCAACGCCATGGTCAGGCCGCCGCCTGCAGAATCGCCCGCAACCACGATTTCGGACGGATCGATGCCCCGGTCGATCAGCCAGTCGTAGGACGCGATGGCGTCGTCCAGCCCGCACGGAAACTTGTGCTCGGGGGCCAGCCGGTAATCGGGTACAAAGGTCTGCGCGGGCAGGCGGCGCGCCAAATAGGTGGTGAGCGGGCGGTGCGAAACGGGCGAGCCGAACTGATATCCGCCGCCATGGAGATAAAGCAGTGTGCCGACGGATTTGCCGTCGCGCCGCTTCACCCATTCGGCGGGCACCGGTGCGCCCTGTTCCTTTTCGATCATGACGGATTTGGGGGGTGTGTAGCGCGCCGCACGGCTTTCCACCCGTTCCCGCACATCGGCGATTTCCGCCGCCTTGGTGAGCTGTTTCTTGACCGTCTGTTTCAAGAGGACGTTGAGAATGCGGGAACGGAAGCTGGGCATGCGCGACAGGTCCTTCAGAGGATTAACGTGGATGGGCACTGATACCAAATTTGGCGGCAGCACCACGAATTGTCAATTTGGCCCGGTTTTTGTGAACAGCTGATTACGGCCGGGCCCTGCCGGGATGCCGGTGTCGGCCTCGAAGCCCGTGGCCGTCAGCATATCGGCGATCGCGTTCGTGCCGTCGGTCCGGTCGGCGCCATAGGTTTCCACCAGTACGGTTTTCACCAGGGGCAGGGTTTCGCGCGCGCCGGTGAGGATCTTGGTTTCGATGCTGTCCACATCCAGCTTGATGTGATCGGGCGCGGGCACGCCGAACTGACGCCTGAAATCGTCCACGGAATAGCCGATAACCGCCTGGGCGAATTTAACGTCGATGCGTCCTTCCACCGTGTCGGTTTGGCCGAACGCATGCATGGAATGACCGGACTCCGTGTGGGCCATATGCAGGGCGTCCAGTTTGCTTTCGTCCGTAAAGGCCAGGCAATAGGCCTCGATCCGGTCATCCATGCTGTTAAGCTCCACATTGCGGACCAGAGTTGCGAAGCTCGCCGCGCTTGGCTCGAAGGCCAGCACCTTCACGCGCGGGTCGAGCGCCGCATAGAGCGTATACAGACCGATATTGGCGCCGATGTCCCACAGAGTTTCCCCCGGCTTAAGATGGTTATCGATCCAAGCAACGGTTTCGGGTTCGTCCTTGCCAAAGCCTTGCGGATCATGCAGGGCCCGGGCCGACGGGCACCACACGGTCATGGCACCGCGCGGTGTTTCGATCGTCTGGCTCTGGCTCAGCCGCTCGGCGGCCAAAGCCTTGGCCGAGGCACGCCGTCTGGGCGACATATGGGCCGTGATCAAGCGGGAAAACGCCTCGATTGCCGCGGCAATGGTTTTGCTCATGTGCGCAGACCTGCTTGGTCCAAGGCGTCGCGTACATGGTGCAGATCGCGGGCGATCAAGGCGCACAGCTCCTCGGCTTCCGCCGTTGGGGCGACCAAGTCCGGAACCATGACGGTCGTCATGCCGGCTGCACTGGCCGCCCGCACTCCGTTCAAGGAATCCTCCAGGGCAAGACATGCTTCCGGGTCGCGGTTGAGACGTGCTGCGGCTGTAAGATAGGGCGCCGGATGAGGCTTGCCGTGTTCGTAATCGCCATGGGCGATGACACAGGCAAACCGATCCGCCAGATCGTGTACGGACAGATGATGGGCGGTCGCGTCATGGCGGGACGATGTGGCGATGCCGCACGGGATGCCCGCGCTGTCCAAGCGGTCCAGCAATTCGGTGACGCCGGGTTTCAGGGGGACGCCGTCGCCGGACAATTGCCGAAATCGTTCGAACGCGGTTTGCCAAATGGCGTCGAAGTCGAAGCGCGAACCGAACCGGTCGGCGAAGTAGGTGCGCGTGGCGGCTTCGGACATGCCGATGGTTTTCAGATAGACGGCCTGGGTCAAGGCGATGCCGTGATCGTGCGCTGCGCCGATGATGGCGTCCAAGTAGAGGGCTTCTGTGTCGAACAGCAGACCGTCCATATCGAAAATGACGGCAGCGGGTCGGGGGAGGTGGGACATAGCTGCACCATAAAGTGATCGCGGCCGCGAGTGTAGGCCTATCTAGCGTCTAGCTAGGCGTGTGGCGAGCCCCTATACATAGCGCCAAAAAAAAGCGGGAGGACCATGTGCCAGCAGCGCCCTATTTTCCGATTTTGACCGAACCGACCCTTTTCGCCATGGCCGGCGATGACTGCTCCTTGCATTTCGACCTCGACACGCTCACACCGAAACAACAAGCCGACCATCAGTCTAATATGGATCTCACCGCCATGTTGCAGGTGGCCCAGATCTATATCGGCAAATCCGCAGATCAGGTGGCGCTGTTCGACGCGTTTCGGCAGGAACCTTGGGCGTCGGTGCTGAAGCGGTACCACGGCATGTTCGAGCGGATGGGCACGGCGCCCGTGCCGCTGAGCCAATGTCATTACCACCCGAAACTCACGTTTTATAAGTCGGTGGCGGCACAAGCAGGGCGGCCGGATCTCACAACCCTTTATATGACCAGCGGGTCGAACAAACCCCTGCATCAAGATGACGATGCCTTGAAGATCAGCCAGGCGGTCAACTCCAAAATGCACTTTGCGTTGACCGCGCCGGGCTTCGGCATCCCCACACCCGACACATTGCTGTGCACGAAGGCCGATTTGACGGGCGAAGCCGTGGTACCTTTCTTCGAGAAACACCGTAATCAGATCATCCTCAAAACATTGGGACTAGCGGGCGCGCGCAATGTGACGGCGGTGGCAT
>JANQMY010000208.1 GCA_028279895.1 Alphaproteobacteria bacterium | reverse complement strand
CCCCTTAGAGGTGCGAGATGCCTGCATTCGCAGGCATGAGCGGGAGAGATAATCGTCGTAACGGAGCCATATGCGATTGCCCTACCCCCTATGGGGAGGTTGCGCAGCCTCACGGGTTAGGACCACATTCCTTTTCGTTACTCTCTGGCCACATCACATGCTAGCGTATCTCCAAAGCGCAATAAGTATAACAACTTAGGGGGAATATGCAGGTGTCTGATCCGCAGGCGGATGACGGCCGCATCGATATTTCCGGGTTCGCGCTGGTGGCGTTGACCGCCATGATGCTGCTGTCCTTTTCGGCCGCCATCGGCATGGCGTTCAACATTACCGGCATCGTCGGGTCGTTTGCCGTGTCCAACACGGCGGCGGGGCTGGTGGCCACCATCGAAATGTCCGGCGTTGCCACGGGGTCGCTGGTATTCGCGCAAATCGCGCCTCGCCTTGACCCCCATCGGGTCTACATTGCTGCCATCGGATCGATCATTGCTTTGACGGGCCTGACTATTTGGGCGCCGTCGATCGAATTTCTCTATGTCTTCCGTGGTCTGAATGGCTTTTGTGCGGGCGCCGTGGTGGCCACCGTCATGGCCACCGCGGGGCGCAGCACGGCCCCCGAAAGCACCTTCGGTGTGATCAACAGTGCCGTGGGCGTCATGGGCATGGTGTTGGCGATCATCCTGCCCCAAGCCCTGAAACTCAATCAGGTCGGGGGCATGGGCGCGCTGAGCCAGGTGGATGGGCTGTATGTCGTTTATTTGGTACTTGCAGCATTTGCCATCGCGTTCATCCGGTTTGTGCCGGTGGCGCCGACCACCACGGCGCAGACCCACAGCGGCGGCCGCGCCCCCGACCTGCCACTGATCGGGTGGGCGGCTCTATTAGGGCTCGGCATGATCTTTTTCGGCCATGGCACGCTGGTCATGTTCATTGTTAGCGTCGGCGTCGAACAAGTGGGGTTGACTCCCGAAACCGTCGGCTTGGTTTTCATGTTCGGCAGCATTTTCGGCATTATCGCGCCGCTGGCCGCCGGCTGGGTCGGCACCCATTACAAAGCCATGTTGCCGGTGTCGGCGATCATCGGCGTGATGATGGTGCTGGCCGTCCTGCTGTCGCAAGCCACCTCGCCGGCAATGTTTTATGTCGCGGCGCCGTTCTTTGCGATGATCCCCATTGCCATGATGCCGATCGCCTTAGGGGCCTTGGCGCGTCTCGATCCGAGCGGCCGGCTGGCCGGCGCACATCCCGCTTTCGTGACGTTCGGTGCCGCCATCGCGCCGTTGGTGGGCGGCGCCGTCAGCAGTGCCGGCAATTACACGGCCAATGGATGGCTGGTCATTATCTGCAGCCTTATTGGTGGCGCGCTGATGTTCAATGCCATCCGCACCGCCGACCGGGTGCGCGACGGCCATGCGGTTTCGCCTGTCCCCGCTGCGGGAGAGTAGGGCGCGGACCACACTTCCTGGCAGTCGAGAGCCGGATTAAATTAGATGCCGGACGATGGTATCCACATATGATTGATCCATAGCGGTCGAATGCGTTGGTGTACGGTAAGCATGACGGATCTGACCATGTCATCGGAAAAATGAAGGGGGCCTATGTGCTGAAACCCGTAACGGAAACCGTTTGGATCGATCGAGAAGAAGACAGGCCCGCCTATCCCCCGATATTCAACGCGCCGCGCCATTTTGATTTGGGAAACCCTGTTGGTTGGGCGGCCGGACAACCCTTCGACTATTTCCGTGCTTTGCGGGAGGTGGCGCCGGTTGCCTGGTTCGACCAAAAAGACGCGGCAGGGTTTTGGGCGCTGACACGCCACGACGATATCAAGCGGGTAGAAATGGACCCCGAAACCTTTTCGTCACAACGCGGTGGCATCAATATCGGCTATGGCAAGCCCGGTCAGCGCAAAGGGCGCCTTTATGGCGCGGCCCTCAACACGCTCATCTGTTTGGATCGGCCCTCCCATATCGAACTCCGCATGCAACACCGCGCCTTTTTCACACCGGACTATGTGGCGACGCTCCGGCGCCGTGTGGAACAGAAGGTGGATCAGCTGCTGGACGAGTTGGAGGCCAAGGGCCCCATCGTCAATATGGTGGAGCATTTTTCGGAGAAGCTGCCGC
>JANQMY010000194.1 GCA_028279895.1 Alphaproteobacteria bacterium | reverse complement strand
TCGCAACAGTTGGGAATCCCAAAAAACGATTCAATCAAAAACTAAAATGCTCTAGCGCAGGGTGTTGACCCGCCGGAGGATCTTTTTCAGTGCTTTTTCGTCGATCTTGGTGACGCTGAACAGGCCTTGGGGCGCACAGTCGCGCATCAGCCGGTGGCCGATGCTATCTTGAAAAAGCCATCCCCTCTCCACGCTGGCAAAGCCCTTGCCAAAGCTCTCATTGATCAGATTGGCGAGTTCTTCGCGTGTTTGTTTGCGGTTCTGGCGCCGCGCCCACCAGGACGCGGCGCGCGGCGCAAACCCAAGGGAGCCCCCCCCCGGCTGCTGATAAAGCAGCTCATAGTTCTCTTGCGCGAGAGGGACTTCGGGCTGGAGGGCGGTTTTGTCCAGATAGAACTCAAACTGAACGTTTGCCATATCCGGCGCGATCTGTAATCCGTTGCCGCCCGGCATGGGGCTCTCTTTATCCGCACAATGTGCCGTCGCGGCGTTGCGGCGTACGCGCCAGGACCGAAGCTTCCAGCGTACAAAAGAAGGGTTAGAAGGCCCTCAAAGACGATTGCATCACAGTCTCATCGCGCCTCCGCGGCGGTGGAGCCGCGAGGCTGATGAAGGACCATTCTTCGAGGCGAGAGCGTCGGGTGAAAATGGGCCACTCACCCGCCCTTGGCCCGTTCAACGAGCCTTCCCTAAATTCGATCCACTGGATCAAATTTTTTTCCTTCGGAAAAACCAGCTTGAATGGCAGCGGAGGAGGGACCTGAATCCCCGATACACGAATTATGATGCTGAATTTATCCATGGTCTGAAACACGAAATCCACGTTTCATTCCGTCAGAAAGTCTTAGATCCATAAGTTCTCATCTGCCTCATATATCCGCCAGTTGCATGAATCTGACACCGGTCGGCGTGAAGGATGTGAAGCTTGTGGAGGGTTTGCGTCATCAATGTTCCCAAACCTCCTCTTCTTCACTGTCACTTTCGCGATAGCCCGTCGGTTTTAGTGCGATGCCTTTGAACCCATTGTGATTCCGAGCATGATAACTCTTGAACCCACGATCCTTGAGCGTCTTACTGAACATTCGACCGCTGAGTTCTGCTTCATTGTTATTGCGCGCCCACATGTTGTAGTTCTCGCGCAAAGAGCTTGAGGGCGCTTCGACGTGGCTGCCCACGATGCAGTTTTCTTCGATCCACTGGCCAAACACATCCTCCTGCTCAAGGTATTCCTCCGTATGCGCTATAATGGACCTGGGGATAGCGAGGCCTGTCTCCAGATATTCAAGGCAGCCTTCGATCTGCCATTGCAAGACGGCTCCGGCTTCCCGCTTCAGCTTCTCAGGCAGGTCCGGATCGATTTTATGCTTGGGAATAGAATTGAGAAAGGCAATAACAATTATGCGCCGCCGCATGGCATCGTCGGGTGTGTTGAGGGAGGGCGTGTTATTGCCCGAAAAGAAGTGCTTGCACTTGGGATCGAAGGTCTCGAAGTCTTGGCGCATCCGTCTTGCGGTCACAGGATCGCCGCCGGTGAGTTGCTTGAGCCTGGCCTCTGACCATGAGCTTCCTTGTTCCGTTTCCTGTGCGGTGACCAGTCGGGCCCCTTCCAGCATGGCGAGTTCCGTCGGGTGGCGGTCGTATCTTGACGCTGTGAAGGTCTGCATTGGTGCATTGACGCCATAATCGCCCATCACGTGGAGTAGCGTATCGATAAAGGTGGATTTGCCATTGCCGCCGGGGCCATGCAGGAAGACGAACTTATGCTCTCGGGTGCTGCCGGTGAGTGCGTAACCGGAAAGGCGCTTCAGAAATCCGATGATTTCTTCATCTTTGTCGGTCACATCGCGCAGGAAGTGCAGCCAGCCCGCTGGCGTGCCGCCCGGTGTGGCATTGGTTATCTTGGTATGAAAGCCTCTAGGATCGTGCGGCAGTTGCTCTCCTGTTTTGAGGTCAATGATCCCTGATGGCGTGTTGAGCTTCCAGTCATCGCTGTCCCATTGATCGGCTGTCGCAGCAATGCGCCGATCGCCTCGTGCGAGCGTCATCACCGCTCTTACCGTCGTGGCGGAGCGCACGCTGCGCATGAGCCTGGGTGTGTAGGCCAGTGCACCGATTTCTCGGCATACCATCCGGGCCACCTCCTGAACCTGAAGTGTATCGTCTTCGCACCAGCGTTTGCCATCCCAGACCATCCACTTCTTTCGAGATGCCACATAGGCAACCTTGCCCACCATCTTGTCTACAAGTTGTTTGGCAATTCCGTCGTCGGTGAAGTCGACGGCCGGCGGTCCGGAAGCATTTTTGCGTTTGGCATCGGCTGGCGGTTTGTTTGATCTTCCGCCTCCCGATGTGGAAATCAGCTTGGGAAGTTCGCGAGGTGCTTCCATTCCCGCCTTTAATCCACTTTCAATGGTCTTTTCAGCTTCCTTTTGTGGAAGGCCAATTGCAGCGGCTGCGGCCATCAATCGGGCGTGTACATTCCCTTCCGAAAGGGCGCCTGCGCCGACCAATTGGCCGAGGGCAAAGGACGCTTTATTCAGGACATGATTACGCGTCCCTTTGTTGGCATTCCGCACGTCGGCGATTTCTCGATCCAAAGCGACCCGCGCGTAGCAAAACGCTTCGGAAGATGGAGCAGGATGCTCACTGGATCTTTGCGCCGCTTTACGATCTTGGCTCTTCTGTTTGGGTGTGGTCGGCACTACCCGCTCAATCAACCAGGCTGGTGCATCTGCAATCAAGTCTGCCGAGACCTTCAATCCCTCAGCCCAGGCATACTTGCGCCCGCCAGGGCCGATGCTCGGCGCTGCCACTACATATCCCCCATCGCCGCGAACATCGAGCCCGGTGCCGAGTTTGCCCGCGCTACTCTTCACCCGGAAGCCGGGGTGCCGAAACACAAGATGCTGCCCGCCACGTGGTGTGCGCTGCGTAAGTGTCGGGGGAAGCACGCCAAGGCGGTCTTCGAGTTCGACCAATGCGGCATCCCCGTCGATGTTCTTTGCCTGGTCCACATCTACGTCAAGGACCCAGATCGACGACGCACCGCCGGTAGCGATTCCGATGTTCGCTTGCGGAGACTTAAGCCACCACTCCTTGATTTTGGTGGTGTCGGTAGTCGCATCGCGATGTCCATTTCTAGTGATCGGAGTCTTGCCACCCGGTTTTAGCGGGAAGACGTGCCAGCCTAGATCAGCGTAGGCGAGGGCGCTTTCAAGTAAGCTCATCGTCTAGCCTCCAAACTCAGGGCAAGCGCATGAAGCCGGTTCACCAGTTCTTCTCGCCCTATGAAAAATCGCTCGGCGTCGCGCCAGTCGAGCCGAAGACGGTTCAGATCTTCCGCGACACTGAGCAGATCGATTTCAAGGTGGGCAGGCAGTTTGCATCGAGTGGGCAGACAGCCGTTCTTAGTCGGTGGCACGCAACTGGCACGCACCGACTGCGTTTTTCGCAGTTCCCTGTGCATACCAATGATTACTTCTGACTATCTAAGTCTTTGATTTTGTTGAATGTGACGGACGTTCGCAACGTAGAGGTCGGCGGTTCGATCCCGCTCGGCTCCACCATCCGGCTTCGCTGATTTTGGCTCAGCCCAAACCTAACGTCGGCGCGACGAGCTGAATCGGATGCCACGCCATAATCTAGCGGAGGTGGGCGGTTCGAGCTTTGGTCGTTTAACGCCGCCAGCCTTAACCACACTCTTTTTCGCTTAGAGTTCGATCTCAGCCTCGCCCATCAGAACGGCGCCGGCTTCCCGAAGTGTCGACAGCGCTTCAACGCGCATATGGGTCTCGCGCGCCGGCGGAAGCCCCCATTCCGACATATACCGTTGGGCCGCCGCGGCGACATAGACTTGCCACAGCGCCAAACGCTCCATGGGGATAGGGCGGTGTCTGGCATAGGCCTGGGTGAAGCGCTGCATGCCGTCCTTGCCGAACTTGTAGCGCAGTTCCAGGCGTGTGCATGCCACGTCCGATAGAGGATCGCCCAGGGCGGCATCTTCCCAATCGAGGATCGCGGCAAGCGTGCCATCTTGCCACAGCAGGTTTTCCGGCCAGAAGTCTCCGTGCAAGAGAGTTGGGGGTCCCGCATATGCCGTCTCCGTCAGACCACGGAGATGTGTGCGCAGTGCGTGCCACTCATTTCCTTTTGGTAGGTAGTCGAAGACGTCCGGCAATGGATCACTGCGTACCGGCAACGCAGGCAGGTTGTCTGGCGGGAGTGCGTGGATGCTCGCGAGCGCGTCGGCTATTTTGTCGATATACGCGCCCTCCGCTCCCTCCGGTATGATGGTTGTGCCCTCTACGAATTCCAGCACGAGAAAGGGGTCCGGCAACAAACTCCCGCCTTCATCGTATATCAGGGGCTTGGCGACCGGAACGCCGCGCTGGTGCAGAGTGCCAAGAAGCTTGTGTTCGAGTGCGGCCGGCAGGCCGGAATGTGTGGCACCATGCGCCCGCAAAACGATATGGGCCAACTCGCCGTCCGGCAGTTTTATATCCAGCCTTTCGACATCGGCCGACACCCCACCCGTGAGTCGCTCCTTGCTCGAAAGGGTCCCTTCGGGAAAGAGGCGTTGGATAAGGCGGGTGTACGGATCTTCGATCATGGCGTGCGACATCAATGGCGGCGTCGGACCCTTGCGCCATTGCATATATTTATTCCGGTGATCCGCACACTCACAGTTGGAGCCCTTGCTGTGGGGGCCCTTGATCCGTGCGTAAAACAAGCGCCGTCACATCTTCGTTCCGCTCCAAAGTGGCCAGCAGCTGGTCGGGATCAAATTCCTCGCCGACCGGATTGGCATGGAAGGCTGCGCTTTCCATGAAATCGTTTGCTTCTTTGACCGACAAAATGTCGATCTGAAACTCCATGCCGTTTCCGTCGGGATCGCGGTAATACATGGACAGGGTAGGACCGTGACGCACCGAGAAGAAGGGCGTGATGCCGCGCCCCCTAAGGCGCCTATACACATCCATCAGCGCCCGCAGCGACTCCCAGGTGTAAGCGACGTGGTGCACGCCAACACCGTCGGCCTTTTGTGGGGCATCGCCCTCAACGTCTCCCAAATTCAAGAAGGCCATGCGGTGGTGTTCGTCGTCATAGGTGATAAAGGCAAGCCTGTCGGTTTTGTTCTGAAGTTTTGCCTCGAAGACATCGAGATACCAGGCAATCATCTCGTCATACCGATGGGTCTGATAGACAACATGGGCGAATTTGCTTGGGGCAACCATGGGCCGTTTCCTCTGTGTTATCCGTTCGGGATCAGAGTACGCTCCATTTTGCCATGCGCAAAGAGAAGGGGGGCGTGCGCAAGCCAGTTCTGGGGTCAGATGCCCAACCGGGCCGTGGAAACGCTCCCCGTTGGGCAGCAGGGCAATCGCATATGGAACTTATTTCTTTTGCGCTCATGTGTGGACGGGTCGGATTTGGCAAGAGTTTTTTTGTGCGAGTGTTGATGGGTTTGGTA
>JANQMY010000179.1 GCA_028279895.1 Alphaproteobacteria bacterium | reverse complement strand
CCTTCTAGACTGCGCGGTCCAAGCGATGCTGACCCCGGATCACCGCAAACTGCTGGCTTGCGGTGCCCGAGGGACAAACGAAGCCAACGCTTTTGCGTGCATGGCGGGAACGCGACTGGGCCCAACGGAGAGAAAGATGCTGCGCTGCCTTCAAGACGATGACGGCACGGCCCCCTTGTCCAATTGCGTCTTGACCACCTATGCCTCGGAAGAAACCCGCGCTATCGCCGGATGTTATGATAACCGCGCTTCGGACGATTTCGCTTCCTGCATCGCCGCCAATCTCAGTGGCGTGACGGCGGAACGGGCGGCGGGCTGCGCCAGCCAATTCCCGGGCGATCCAATAGCAGCGGGCCTGTGCGCGGCCGAGCTCTATCTCACGCGCCGGCAAGCTCAGGCCATCGCCTGCTGGTCCGAAACGACATCGCTGCCCGGCTTCGGCGCCT
This sequence comes from Alphaproteobacteria bacterium, assembly GCA_028279895.1. GTDB lineage: Bacteria > Pseudomonadota > Alphaproteobacteria > JANQMY01 > JANQMY01 > JANQMY01. Next base: position 4,139 of record JANQMY010000179.1, on the reverse strand, counting down.
GCGCTTTCGGCCCGGATATCGGGTTTGATCCAAGCGATCAGATTGTGGCGGCCTGTGCGGCCACCTCTAAAGGAGAGGCCGGTGCGTTCGCCGCCTGTGCGGGGGGCAGGCTGACCATACGGGAGCTGACATCGTGCACCGAAACGGAAGACGACACCGAAGCGGCGTGTTTCGGAGAGAGCGGCAAGGCAGCCGCATTCCGCGAAACCCTGCCGGCCGGCGCACGACAACTACCCAACGATAACGCCATCCTGAGGCAGAGATGGGCCGTGCTGGCAATGCCGGAAGAAGAAGCCACCGGCGCTCTTTCTGCACCCGATCCGGCCCCGGCGCCGTTGGAGAATTCGGCGAACACGACGCCTCAACCATCGGCGACACCGTGATACGGGCGACTCGGCCTTAACTTTGCTTTCCGGCGGCACCGCTTTCGGCTTTGAAGGCACGTTCCAGGCCGTCTAAAATCATCTCGAGCATGAAAACAAAATCATCATTTGGTTCGTGGGCGTCCAAATGATGCCGCACATGCTCGATGAAATAGGGGCTCTGTTCCGGGTCCGCCTTTTGTAAAAACCTCCGGGCGGCCGATTCCAGATTGCCGGCATCGATCGGAAAGTCGATTTCCTGCAATGTGAAGCCGGTGATGTGGATGGTCAGCGCGTGGTAGCCCCGACACGCCAGCGCAACGGAAAAGCCCGCTTCGCGCAACGTCCGCAAGATCGCTTCCATGAAGGCCAGTTTGGCCGGCCCCAATCCACGATGCGACCACAGTTCATTTACCCAGCGGTGTGCGATGAAAGTCTCATGGGCCGACAAGGCCAGCTCGCTCAGAGCTGCCCGCCAGGATACGTCCTGCGCCGGCAAGGCGATTTCGGCGGCGACAAGATCGACCATGCCATCCAGTAAGTCGTCCTTGTTGGCCACATGATTGTAGAGCGACATCACCCCGCAATTCAGCCGTTCGGCGAGCCGGCGCATGTTGAGTTCATCGACACCCCGCTTGTCGGCAAAACGCACGGCTTCCCGCAAAATGCGTTGCCGCGTGAGGGGGCGGGGCTTTGTGCGCGCCCGTTTTGTGGTGGTCATTTTCGCGTTACCCAAGCTGACTTGACTTTACGTACAATGTACGTACTATAGCACGTACGGTGTACGTAGAAGGGAGTATAGCGATGACTTGGCTGTTCGTCATAGGGTTTGTGTTTCTTGGCTATGTGGCTTTCATTCTGGCGGCCGAGCTTCTGATTTGGCGCCTGCAGCCGTCGATGGAGGGCGGCGTTACCATCTCCGTCACGGCCGGCGACGGCGCACGGCTTACCCGCAATCTCTATGGCTTCGACTTTGACGGCAAGCTTTACATCTCATCGAACCACTGGTTTCGCCGCTGGTATCACCTGGCCGTCAAACAAGGTGAAATCGACGTGACCCGAGACGGCGTCACAGCCCCGCACCGGACTGTGGTCGTCACCGGCGAAGAAAAAAGGCGCCTGTCACGCGCCTATCGCATGGGCATCGTATTGCGCTCGATTTGCGGTTTTGCGCCCAGCAAGTTTCTCAGACTGGAGCCGCTCACCCCGTAGGAACGCGAATGCATCAGCCGGCCTTCCGGACCGCACTTTTGACCCTGTGTTTCGGCGGATCGGCCCCATCGATTGCACCAATCAACGCCATAGAAAGCTTCAATTTCCATTCACCGGCATGACCCCCCATCTTCATGACAACGGCGATGTTATGAGGAAGGAGTAATGCCATGACAAACAATACGGTCGCCACCGCTCTTACGGCTGTGCTTACCAACAGCTATGCGCTCTACTACAAAACGCAGAACTATCACTGGAACGTGGACGGGCCCGCATTCGTGTCTTTGCACCAATTGTTCGAAACACAATATGAAGCCCTGAAAAACCAAATTGATCAGGCAGCGGAACTTATTCGCGGCCTGGATCAGAAAGTCACCGTGTCCCTCAGCGACATTCAGGCGGATAACGACCTTGGACCCGTCCAACCGAACGCCAATGCCGCGGACATGATTGCGGACCTGATCGACGGTCATACGGCGGTGGAACGCGCTTTGACGGTCACGCTCGATGCCGCCGGAAAAGCGGGTGACGAAGTGGTCAGCGGGTTCGTGGCCGACAGTCTGACCCAACACCGTCAAGATAAATGGATGCTCCGGAGCCTGGTTGCCGCTGCGTAGTGCGGCGCCCTGGAGCGGCCGGCGTGCCTTACGGGCCGCCGGCCACATCAACGAAAGACCCGGTGGCCGCCGCCGCTTTCATTGCCGGCCCCGACTATCGACCCGCCCGGCGCCCGTGTACCATGATCGATAAGGAGACACGTCACCCAAAAGGCGCTGAGGGGGCCGTCCATGAACACAAAGCAACTGCCCGACGAAGCGGAGATCCGGGCTTTGGTGGGCCATGAGTTTCCAGGCGGACACTACACGGTCGAGCACTGGGAGAACTTTTTGCTCACGGAATGCACCGGCGCCGACCTTCTCCCCGACCGTATGGTGCATCCGGTGGCGCTGTTCCATATGCCCATCCTGGGCGCCGGCACATCGATTGCCGAGATGTTTGCGTTGGGCCAAGCGGAATCAGACTTTTCGATCGGCATCGAAAGCTATGACTGGCGGTTCTTCCGGCCGCTGAAAGAAGAGATGCCATACCGCGTCACCGGCCGCATCACCGAAGCGGACCGGCGCCACAGGGCCAATGGCGCCGCCTACGACCGCATCCAGTTTCAATTCGATCTTGCAGATCCCGACGGTCAATTATCGGCACAAACCATCGTCACCTGGCACTACAACCGGTCCGTATCATGAAGATTTCCGAAGGTACCGACATTCCCCCATGGGAAATGGCAAGCGTTTCACCGGCACGCATGCGCACCATGGCCGCCATTCTGCGCGATCCGAACCCGGTACACTGGGACCGGCAAACGGTCGAGAAAATGGGGCTGGGCGCACGCACCATCAATCAGGGCCCGCTGGGTCTGAGCTATATGGTCAATATGTTGCACGCCTGGACCGGCCCCACATCGATCCGCCGCTTGACGATGCGCTTTCCGAAGCCTGTTTTCGAAGGCGATCGCATCACAGCGAAGGGCACGGTCACGGCGATCCGTGAGGAGGAGAACGGCGAAACCGTCGCCGATTGCAGCATATGGCTGGAACGGGACGGCACCCCGGATGACCGGCCGTTGGAAGGCAAAGCCACCGTTACGATTCCGTCCTCGCATCCCGAGTGAAGCGACCCCCGTGCAAGCGTTGGCCGACGGATATCGGAAGCCGTGTGAAGATCGGCCGAAAGACAAGAATTTCTGCATTGCGCCTGCGTGCAACACTGGTAACGTCGAGAAAGACAACGTTGGAAAGGGAGAAGACGTGTGAGCGTTACACAACTGCCGGGGCGGCTGGGCGACCCCAACACCACTTTGCTCACCGACCGCCGCGCCGACCCCAGAATCGTTCAGGCCTTCGAAATGGCCGGCGGTTTCGCGCCGGGTTTAGACCCGGTGCGCAAAGGCGCCAGCTACGAAGAGGCGCTGGCGTATTGCTTGGCCTTCGAAGAATCGGCGACTGCCGGAAATGAAGCCTTGCGCGCCATGCTGCCGGACTGGCCGACGGTGACGTCAACCACCGAAACCATCGAGGGTGCAGACGGCAACACCATTAAATTGTTCATTCATAAGCCGCGCGACCAAAACGGCCCGCTGCCGTGCGTTTTTCATACCCATGGCGGCGGTATGGTAATGATGAGCGCCGAAGACCCGAATTTCGTCCGCTTACGGAACGATCTTGCCGCACGCGGGCTGGTCGTCATCGGCGTTGAGTTCCGCAATGGCGGCGGGCGGTTGGGTAATCACCCTTTCCCGGCCGGACTCAATGATTGTGCCAGCGGATTGCAATGGGTCTATGCCAACCGGCAAGCGTTGGGCATCGACAAGATCGTCATTTCAGGTGAATCCGGTGGCGGCAATCTGTGCATTGCCACCACGCTTAAGGCCAAGAAAGAAGGATGGCTCGACCATGTGACCGGTGTGTATGCGATGTGTCCCTACATTTCCGGCTTGTACGCCCATCCGCCGACCGAATTGCAATCCCTTGTGAAAAACGATGGTTACATGCTGGAAAGCAGCCAAAT
>JANQMY010000178.1 GCA_028279895.1 Alphaproteobacteria bacterium | reverse complement strand
CCACCCCAAAATCCCCGACCGGGGTCTCCACGTCCACATCGTCCTTCAGCGTCACAAGCTGCTTGCTGATCCGCGCCATCTCGGCATGGTCGATCAGATTTTGCCGCCGCTTGGGCTGCTTGATTTCTTCCGCCTTGTCGAGCAACGTTTCCAAATCGCTGTATTGATTGATCAGCTCCGCAGCGGTTTTGACGCCGATGCCCGGCACGCCCGGCACATTGTCGATGGAATCGCCTGCAAGCGATTGCACTTCCACCACCTTGTCCGGCCCGACACCGAACTTTTCGTGCACCTCCGCCGGCCCGATGGATTTGTTTTTCATCGTGTCCAGCATGTCCACCCTGTCGCCGATGAGCTGCATCAGATCCTTATCCGACGACACGATGGTGACTTGGGCCCCGGCGGCCGACGCTTCGCGGGCATAGGTGGCGATGAGATCGTCGGCTTCGAAGCCCTCCATCTCGATGCAGGGCACATTGAAGGCCCGCACCGCTTCGCGGATCAGCGGGAATTGCGGCACCAAATCTTCGGGCGGTTCGTCCCGGTTGCCCTTATAATCCGCATAGATATCGTTTCGGAAGGTTTTGGATGAAGCATCCAGAATGACCGCCAGATGCGAGGGCGCTTCCTCGGTGCGGGCTTGCTCCAACAGCTTGTTGAGCATATTGCAAAAACCGCTCACGGCCCCCACGGGCAGGCCGTCGCTCTTGCGGGTCAGCGGCGGCAGCGCGTGATAGGCGCGAAAGATAAAGGTGGAACCGTCGACCAGATACACATGATCGGACTTGCTTAAGCCTACCGCTTTCTTTTTTGCCATCGTTCCACTTTCATCGCGTCCGGACGCGCGCAATTATGAGTCCGCCGCCGCGGTTTCGGCCACACTTTTCAACACAAACTTACGGTCGCAATAGGGGCATTCCACAAAGTCGCTCTGCCCCATCTCCAACCAGACTTTCGGGTGGCCGAGCGCACCGCCACCGCCGTCGCAGGCGATGCGATGATCGGTCACGTAGATGATTTCAGGATTGTCGGCTGGCTGTGTCATGAGGCCTGCTGCTCCAATTGAATTCCGAGGTGGTTCACACTTACTAGCACAAACGAGGGCGATTCAAGGGATAAGGTTGCCCGAAATTGGGTCACCAAAAGTTCGCTCGTCCCCGCGAAAGCGGGGATCTCCTTCTTCCATTTGAGATCCCGGCGCTCGCTGCCGCTCGGCCGGGATGAGCGGATCGACGGATCGCCTACCCAACTGCTCGTCATCACCGGACAAGCCGCCTTTCTGGCGGCACTGATCCGGCAATGACGAAGAGGATGTCGACACCTCCATCCCCCTTGAAGAGATGGGCGCATGGGGTTGATGCATGGTTTATACACCTTGCCGGCCCACGCCCCCATCCCAACCACCCGATAAGGGTACCCTAGGGGTGGATGGGATGGGGGCGTGGGCTGGTGATGCCGCTTGAACAATGGGCGCATGGGGTTGATCCCAATATTCGCGCCACGGCCCCTCTCGGGACCGAAAGTCGCGCGCGTTCGGTTCGATTGTTCGAAAATGAGACGTCGGCAGGCCATCAGAAGCACCTTCTTTGTTGGTGCCTCCCTCGGTCCACAGCATAGCATAAATCGGAGGGGCTGAACGTCTGTTTCTCCCTAGAACCGAACGCTTCAGGATTGGCGTTCGGCAGTCTATGAAGGCTCCCATTCGCCGAACGGATCTTCTTAGCTTAAGTTGGTTTTCGGCGCGGCAATCCGTCCCCTTCGGCCCCATTGACACATTGGTGACGTATCATGTTGCTTCACGAACACCACCTAACAGATCGATTGCGTAAATTGGATAAGGCACCGCGTTCCAGTCACCGACGCCTGCAGCGAGACAAGGACTTTACCGGGGACAGGCTCTCAACGTTCCGCCAAGTGTTTCTACGGCATGGCCTTCCCGGTTGCGTCCTTGCGCTTGGTTTCATCGCCCTTCCCGGTCTGCAATTGGCGTTTGTCGAGAGCCTCGAAAATGGCATAGCGAACCCCGGACGCTATGCGATCTGGTTTGTCCTGATATTTTCTGCCTTGAATGCCTACGCATGGTGGATAGACCGGCAATGGAGTCTGCCGAAGCTTGGCTGGATTGCCTATCTCGGCGCCCTTTCCTTCTGGGAAGAGTGGGTGTTTCGTATTGCGATTCCTCAAACCTTGGAGGGATGGGGAGCCTCGGTCTGGTTGGCGGCGGTGCTCAGCGCTTTAGTTTTTGGAAGCGCGCATTACGTCACACTGCGTTGGAAGTGGCAATGGTGTGTAGGTGCATTCATTGGCGGCCTCGCCTTGAGCCGGCAAATGGAGCTGCATAATGATCTGCTTCTCATTACGGCTTTTCATTGGATCGCCACATACCTGAATACACCCCGCCTACCGGGGCAGTCGTCGCGCAGCGCCACACCCAAGAACAGCTAAAGCACTGTTTCCCACTGCCGGACGGGTTTATAACCCCTTCCCGCTCGGTCGAAGAAAGCCGATGGCCAAGAGAGGGCACGTAACAAATCGGCTAATTTAGTGCACTGTCACCGTAACCACCGTAACCCTGCGTGTTAAAGGTGAGCCCAATAAGTCTGAAAGTGTTTTTTCTGTAAGTGTAAGGCGGGTCGGGACCCGCCTTACATGTGCTAACCGGCACTAAACTTCGAGTAGCCCGCCCAGATGACCATGGCTAATTGAGCGGGCCATCAAAGTCATTGTGCGGCTAGTGTCGTCACGAGGTTTTCCGTCGCCCGCGAAATGACATCAAGGGCAGCCGTTTGATAGGCGGCGTTATCAACACTCAAGGTAACGGACTGGCTTGATCCAAACAGACCGCCCGATTTCTCGGTACTCATGGTCGCGAACGGTTCCGCCGTCCAGGCGTTCTTTTCGATCATCAGGCGGCCCGTTTTGCGTTCAGAATGGGTGACCTTGATATCGGAACTCCACATAACTTGGAGCCCGGCTGAAAAGCTTGTCTCGGCAGAAGCGTTTCCACGTCCGGCCATACCATAAAATTCGTTGGAGGCCGCGGTGATGTTGCCGAAGGTCAAAACATAATCAACAGCAAGAACGGGGATGCCCAGCTCCCGCGCAGACGCACCATAGCCATAGGGAAGCGGGTTGTTGCCAATGACCGGCGCCATCAATTGCGTGCCTGTCGGTGTCAGCGTTTGGTCTTTAATGTTGTTGTTAAAGTACTTGTGGTACAGCGAAAAATCTTCCCGCGGCCCATCAAGAAATTTTGTCATGGGAAATTTTGTCTGCCGCGCCTTGGCCTGAGCCGCGGCGGCATCATGTTCAATGACTTTAATGCCATGTTCCTCCAGCGACGCGATAAGATCTTTATAGGCCGCATCAGTGATGGTTTGCATCGTTTCCTGCGTGAGCCCTACAAGGGTCGCTTCGGTCGTGGATCCGGCCTTGCGTGCAAACGGATTGTTTTTTTCCGTTGACGCGACCGCACTTTTTTCATCGGCAACGACAAAGCTGATGGCGAAATGCGGAACCAGCACTTGCGTAATGTCCTTGAGGTTTTTCGCTTTTTCAATTTTGACCGTTCCATCTCGCGGATACTCTTCCGCCGCTGCAAAACCAATTGCTTGCAGCGAAAGAAGGATGGCCGCAACACAGAAAATGCTCTTTGTCAGACACTTAAATTTCACGAATGGGTTCCCCTCAAACACTCAAACCAACCGCAAGGATTGGCGTACCAATTTTCAAATCCACTGACGGTACCATCCTCGATTCAAACCGGAGAGCCCCCAAATGAGGGGCTATTTGCACCCATCGACTTGTCTCTCGCTTCGCCTGGCCCCAAACTTAATCGGATGGCAGCACACGGCACGCATAGTTCACCTGATGAAGAAGAGGCGCAGTTCGAGGCGGAGTTCCCGGAACGCCTTGCCGCCGTCCTCGCGCAAGCCGCGCCCGACGACCCCATTCGCCCCTTTTTGTATCAAGCGACGATTTCCAGCGCCGTTATGAGCGCCCGCGGGGCCGTCTTTTGGACGAGCAACAAATTCGAGGAGCGGATTGACCAGTCAAGCCTGGACACGAAACTCGGCATCGCGGTTGGAAAGGAAAAGGAACCCGCTCATGCGCTGGTCAAAGACAAATCGGATCGGCCTGTCTTTTTGACCTACGCCCCGGCAGCCACGGCGAGACGATGGTCAAACTTGGATGCGGAATTGAGCGCGCATCTAAGCGCACCAGAAACGATCGCCGTGATCGCTCTGTCCCTCAGTTACATGACTGGTGAGATCGAATACGCAGCGCGTGCGCTTGGCATGTCGAACCTGGAGGCACGCGTCAGCGCGGCGCTGTTTGCGCATGGCTCCATCAAGCGAGCAGCAATACATGCGGGCGTTACCTATCATACGGCGCGAAAGGCCCTCGCAGGCGCCATGAAAGCGGCAGGCGTGTCGCGGCAGACATTGCTTATTCGAAAACTCTCCGAACTGGCGACGGTAACAGCGCCGCCGCGCGAAGCCGTCGAAGACATCTTAATCGACATCTTTGGATTGAAGCAGCGTGATGCAAAGCTTGTTCATCTGCTCTGCGAAGGATACAGCCGTAATGATGCTGCCGATGTGGTGGGCATTTCACCCGCGGTTGCCAAAGACCGGTTTGCCTTCATTTTTCGCCGTCTCAATGTGGAAAGCGCCACAGACTTACCCGCATTGGTCATGGGCGCCTTTGCGGCTGCTGTGATCACGCACGAGACGCCGTCACTTGTCCATGCGGAACCAAGGGAACGCGCACCCTTAAGACTCATTCGCGGCGGCGAGGGGCGCGTCATTGCCGTCAACGACTATGGGCCGGCTTCCGCCCAGCCGGTGCTGATCGCCCATTCCAGTCTTACAACGCGCCATCCGTTTCAAAAAGTCGTCAGTGCTTTGCAAAGCAACGGATTTCGTCCGGTCACGATTGATCGGCCTGGCTTTGGGTTGACGGATGACTTGAAGGAATCGCCAGACCGCTTTGCCACGGGCGTCGACGATGTCGTCACGGTTTGTGAGGCTCTTGGCTTGGAAAAAATACATGTCATCACACGCGGCGGTGCGTTTCATGTTTTGGCTTTGGCGAGATATGCGCCCGATCTTCTTGATCGTGTGGTCGTGATCAATCCTGATCTCCTCCAACATGATTGTTCCCAACGCAAGGGGCATTTTGGCCTCGTTCGCCAGGCGTTTGATCGGTATCCTGACAGTATCGAAAAAGTTGCACGGTGGACCGCCGCGTCGCTGTCACGCAAACGTCTGGAAACGATCATTCGTGCTGGCGTTGGGAAGGCGCCCGCAGATTTGGAGAGCTTTTCCGACCCGCGGAATTTCAATGATCATCTGCGTTCGACCATGCCGTTTTCAACCGGTCGCTTGAGCGGGTTCATTCGAGAGCAGCGGGGATATGTGCTGCAAACCGAAATTGAGGGTTTGGCAAATGCCGTCAATTGGACCATTCTTCTCGGCGGCAGCGATCCGATACATGATGTTGATGAAATCAACTCCTACTGGCGATCTAAACTACCGGGGGCCCGCCTGCAGACGATACCGGACGCAGGTCGTTTTATATCGTTGAGCCATACGGATGAAGTCATCGGTCGCTTGAACGATTGATGCGTATTGCATCCATACTAACCGTTCAATGCCAATTCTCGCACATCGGGGGACTCAAAGGACAGGATTTCGGTGACAGTGCACTTAATTCAACCATGAGCTTGGCCACACGCGCATCACGTCCTTTTGTTCACTCCTCTGCCTCTGAATTAAGTGCACTGTCACCGAAATCGTTATCCTAACAGGCATTTGCCTTGCGTGCTGGTGGACCTATCGCAAAATTAAAGTCACGATCAAAACCAACAAATAGTTTGTCCGCATTCAATGTGAGTTAGATCATAGCTATAGGTTTGCTGGATGTTTTTACTCAATGGACACCCAACCATTGAACCAAAGGAGTACCATAGTGAGGACCCTCTCTCTTAGGCACATGTCCCTACTGCTCGCTATCGTGGCCCTCTTTATGTCACCAATGGCAATAGCCGATCAAAACGGTGATGGCGTTAAAGATCCACATGACAAGTTCGATGATCGAACCAAGTTAGACCCTCCAGAACCGAAAGAACCAGGCGCGGACATACCAGACCCAGAGCCTACTGACGGGCGAACACACAACGAGCCACCTTATATACCTGATCCCAAACTGCCACAGTAAGCCAGACAATATCTGCGTATAGCAATCACCATAGACAGATAAGGGACGCAAAAATTGCGTCCTTTGTCGTTTGCTTGAAGATGACAGTGTACCAATCAAATAAAGCAAGTTGGGGAATTACGTTGACAGTGCACTCAATTCTATCTTCGACTATTGAGTTTCGGTGACAATTTTCGATGACAGTCCACTTAACTCGCTTTCTGGCTTTCCAGAATTTTATCTGGCCGGACGGGGCTTGTAACCCCGTCCGCATGCTCATCATGTCTCTGGTATACTTAACGATCGGGCCGGGGTTACGAACGCCGATACGCGGGCCTGCATTTGCAAAACGGCTGAAAGTGCATCATGAGACTGTTGCTGACTAGGGCACTTTTTGGTTTTCATCGAATCGCAAAAAGTGCCCCAAGCCTTTGTTTCTACGCGTTTCCGGACGGTTAACCGTGACACACTTAACCTGGAAACGCTCCAGTGGAAGATGAGAAGACCGCAGAAACAGATATGAATTTCCCAGCCTTCATTGAGCTTCCTTTTGACATGGAACGTCCTGGCCCTGCCGGCATGGATTGTTCCGATAAATACCCTGAAAGCCTCGTGCGGTACTTTCTGAAAAACTACACAAAGAAAAAAGACCGCGTTTTCGATCCGTTTTTGGGGTTCGGGACAACCGCGTTTGTGGCGGAGGAAATGGGGCGCATTCCCTATGGCATCGAAGCCAATCGCGAACGCTTTGAATGGGCGGCGGGACAGCTTGACCATTGGCAAAACATCAAACACGGAGACGCCGCAAACAGTGCCAGTTTTGGCTTGCCCAAGATGGATTTTTGCATCACCTCTCCCCCTTACATGCCGTGCCATCACAGATGGAATCCACTGTTTGGGGGTGATCCAAAATATGCAGGGTATGATGCCTATCTGAAACGCTTAGGTCTTATTTTTGAAAAAGTCGCGCGCTTGATGAAGAGAAATGCGCTGGTTGTGGTGCAGGCGGACAATCTGAAAGGCCGGCGCTACACCCCCCTTGTCAGAGATATCAGTATTACAGTTTCAAAGGTGTTGCGGCCGGAAGCGGAAATTATTCTCCGGTGGGTGAATGAAAAACCGGATTATCCGTATACCCATTGCCTTGTGTTTAAGAAAAAATAGTCGTCTGAATTTTCGTTGAGGTTGCGTTGCCACATCCGCGCCGACGCAGAAACACTGAATCGTTGCGCGGATAGGGGTGCAACAAACTGGGAGTGTAATCATCAAAATGTACATCAACAGCTTTGTCGTGGCGGCGGTCCTGCTGATCGTTGGGATGGCCCCGGCGCACGCCCAAGAAGTTGGCAAGGATGATTTGCATTCCCCCCTTGACGGGTTTCGCTATGGCATCTCGGTGACGGACCTCGACGGCACAGTGCTTGTGGCGCATCGGGCGGACGAGAGATTTATGCCGGCCTCGAACGGCAAATTGTTCGTCACGGCGGCGGCCCTCGCGGTCGAAGCCGAATTGTCGGCCCTCGAACCGGGGCTGCGCGTTGTCTTAGAGGCGCCAGTGTCAGCTGAGTCCGGGCCGCCGAACCTTGCCCTTGTCGGGCGTGGCGATCCGACCGTTGGTTTTGGTGCGGATTGTACCGTGCGATGCATCGAAACGCTGGCAGAGGCCGTGGTGGCGTCCGGGATCAGGCAAGTTCGCGATATTGTCGGGGACGATCGATGGTTCGCGGATGAAAGGCGGCCCTTGGGGTGGAGCTGGGACGATTTGAAATTTGGTCACGGCACGTCCGTTTCGGCAATCGCGGTGAACGACAATATCCTTCGCCTCCGCGTGTCGCCCGCGAACGCCGTCGGCACCGGTGTTCGCGCATCGTGGGTCGGCACGGGACCAAACTATTTCGATCTCCAGAATGAGGCGAAGACCAGCCACTCCGCGAAACCGCGCGCCTTGCGGCTGGAGCGGCGCATCGGTGACCGAACGGCACGGCTTTATGGTGAACTGCCGGTCGGATCAAGATCGGTCATGCTCGATTTGGCAATCGACAACCCCGCGCATTTGGCCGCTTGGGCTTTCAGACAAGCGCTGGAGGCGAAGGGCGTTTCGGTTTTGGGGAGCTTGCGCACACGGCGCCGCCCCCTTCAGTATGCTGATGAGCCGAAACCCACTAATCCGAACGACACAAACAACCCAGGCGCTCAATTGGTATGTGGCCCAAGGAGCCCAGAGGTGCCCAATGGTACGGTCATCGCGTCCCTGCCGCCTGCACCGCTCCAGGAAATCGTGACTGTGATCAATCAAGAAAGTCAGAACCTGTATGCCGAAGTCCTGCTGCGCCAATTAGGCCATGTTGCAGGCACAGGGTCTTCTTTTTGTGGGCGGCTGCAGATCGAAAACTTCCTAGAAGAAGTCGGGGTGCAGCGCGCCTCTTATGACATTGCGGACGGGTCGGGTCTCTCCAACTACAACCGCGTCACACCCGCCACGGTCACGGCCCTGCTACGCTACGCGGCCGCGGCGCCCTGGGGCGACGCCTATCGCGCGAGCTTGCCCGTTGCCGGCGCAACGGTTGGCACACTGAGATATCAGTTTCGCGAGTCCGCGTTGCAGGGAAGGATATTTGCAAAGACAGGATCACTGAACCATGCAGATGCCTTGTCCGGCTACATGCAGGCCCAAAGCGGGCGGACATTGGTCTTTTCCATCATCGTGAACGACCGGCCCCTAGAGTCGGCCTCTGCCATGTCACAGATCGCATCGACCCTCTTGAACATTGCGGCACAGTACTAGGAAATTTCGGTGACAGTGCACTTAATTCAGTCTTGCACTAGGGCATGATCATTTTTCACGAAAACATGATCATGCCCGAGATTCTTTGGTCGGCGGGCGATCGGACGGTTAACCGGAGTCCACCCTCCGGTCGAGCCGGAAGGCATGCTTAACCTGATCGCGCTTTAGCCGATTTTCATCGCGCCGAGAAAATCCATCTTGCCTAAGGGCACGCCCAGCATGCGCAAAATGTCGTAGGTCGTGGTGGCATGAAAATAGAAATTCGGCAGCGAGAACGTCAGCAGAAAATTCTCGTTCGTAAAGGGAAGTTCGTTTTTGCCTAAGGCGAATATCAGCGACTTGTCGGCCAAACTGTTGGAGTCCTGTTCCGAAAAGGAAGACACGCCCTCGCGGGCTTCCTTCACCAAGGCCTGTAATCCTTGATAGTCTTTGTCTAATTCAAAGGAAGGCGGTGTAAACTTGCCATCGCGCATGCCTTGCAAGGCGCCCCAGGAGTGGTGGCAAACGGAAACCACCTGAAAGTGAAGCGGCATCATGTCGTCCCGCAGTTTTGCATGAACGAACTCATTCAAGTCTTTGCCGTTTTCCGCAGCGTACGCCGCCCCCTTGTCCAGAACCCCGGCCACGCTGTCTAAAATGCGCCCATAGGTTTCTACGCCAGCTTCGTGAAATGAAATGCTCACCCGTATGTCTCCTCAGATTGTCTTCGGCTGACACTATGCGCAAGTCCGCCAAAGACGCAACTGTAGCGTTTCCAGACGATTTCGGTGACAGTGTACTTAATTCAACCTTGAGCTTGCCCTTGCGCGCATCAAGTCCTTTTGTTCGCCCCTCTGCTTCTGAGTTAAGTGCACTGTCACCGAAATCTATCCTCGCCCTTCAACATGGGGCGACTCGTAGTCACCCAGACCCGTAAAGACAAAGCCGTATACGCAGAGACAAATCGAAACAAAGATCGCCGGCAACAGCGCGTTCAGCTCCCCGAACCCTTGGATCACCAGCCCCAAAATCAACGCGCCGATGGGCATGGCCCCCATGACACCCAGATTGAGCACGCTGAGCAGGCGCGCCAAATGGTCCGGCGCACTGGCTTCCTGAACGATGGCACGCCCGAGATTGGTGGTCACGCCCATATTCAGCCCCCAGATGAACATCAGGACCGACAGCAGCCACCAGCTCGGTTGAAGCCAGATGAAAAACAAGATAACGGCCCGCGTCGCCTGCATCGCCAGGAACCAAAACCCCGGCCGGGCCAGCGGCATGATCCAATACTGGATCGCGTTGGAAACGGTGGCGCCGCCATAAAAGATGATCATGATGGTGGCAAAGCCCAGCGCATCGCCGTCATAGGCGTGCTTCACGATGAACGGCACGGCGATGGCAAAGGCGCCGAAATTGAAAACGCCGGAGAGAAAGGTCGTCACCAGCGTATGGAGCACGGGCCGGTTGTCATAGGCCGCCCGGAACCCTTCCCAAATGAGTTCCATGGCGGGTTTTCGTGACGGCGCAGCAGACGGCGGCAAGGCATGGATGCCGCGCACGGCCAACGCCCCCAGCACAAGACTGATCGCTTGAATGACGAGCACAATTTCAATGCCGACGATTTCCATCTGCCCGGAAATCATCAGGCCAAAGATCTGCACGACAAATGTGATGGCGGTGGCGACCGTCACCCCCCGTTGCACATCATGGCCCGCTGTCCGATTCAAAATGGCCTGTTGCGCGGGGCTTGCATAGGCGATGGCCGTGCTCATGGCCACGCCGAACAGGCTCACCGTCCAGATGTTCAAAAGCCCGAGATAGACCATGGTGAGTAGGAAGAAGGGAAAGACCCACGCCACCCCGTAAACCCGGATCAGCAGCGTGCGCGGATCGATCCGGTCGGCCGTGGCCCCGCCCAACAGCATGAGCAAAATGCCCGGCAGACCGATCAACGCTTGGGCGAGGCCCACCTGGCCGCCCGGCAACAGCAGAATCCCCACCAGCAGCCAGCTGATCAGCAATTGCTGAATGGCCAGGGCCGTGCCCGTGAAGGCCGTGGAGCCGAGATAGATTCGAAACTGGGCGTTTTGCCAAAGGCTGGGCGGCGCCTGGGTCTGTCCGGTCATCTTAGGCGCGACCACGGACGATCGTTGGTGTGCATGAGGTGTTCTTTGTTTTTATGCGCGACGACAAATGATCCCCATATTCATGCGACCGTCAATTGCCGCGACATCTGGCGGGCTGCGGAGATTTCGCCGCGCGCACAGAACATAGTTGGCGAAACCGGTAGCACGCCCCTAACAACAACGCCCTGATCCAAGCCCATTTCTGCCCGTTGACCCCGGCCCGGCCCGGGTGATAGGCCTTGTCGCTTGTGTGAGGGGCACCGCAGAAACGCCCCGCCAACCATGAACAAAGTCATGACGCCTGAGGAAACCCCCGCCATCGAGGCCCGCGCCCTGCGCAAGATCTACAAGGGCGACCGGACCAACCCGCCAAAGGAGGCGCTGAAGGGCATCGACTTGGAGGTGCCCCAAGGCTCTATTTTCGGCCTGTTGGGACCCAACGGGGCGGGAAAATCCACTTTTATCAACATTCTCGCCGGGCTCGTGGTCAAAACCAGCGGCACCGTGCGCACCTGGGGCTTCGACATCGACAAGAACCCCCGACAGGCGCGCGCGGCCATCGGCGTGGTCCCGCAAGAGTTGAACATCGATCCCTTCTTCAAACCATCGGAGGTGATGGAGCTTCAGGCCGGGCTGTACGGTGTGCCGAAGTCGCAACGGCGCACCATGGAAATTTTGGAAGCCATGGGGTTGGACGACAAGGCCGACGCCTATGCCCGCACCCTGTCCGGCGGCATGCGGCGGCGCCTGCTGGTGGCCAAGGCCATGGTGCACAACCCGCCCGTGCTGGTGCTGGACGAGCCTACCGCCGGCGTCGACATCGAACTGCGCAAACGCCTGTGGGATTACGTGCGCGACCTGCACGCCAAGGGCACCACCATCGTGCTGACCACTCATTACCTGGAAGAAGCCGAGGAGCTGTGCGACCGGATCGCCATCATCAATCACGGGGAGGTGGCGTGCTGCGAAAGCACGCCCGACCTGATCGCCCGCATCGATGAAAAAACCATCGTGATCACGCCGGAAAATGCCGTAACGGAAGTTCCGTCACCGCTTCAGCAACTTGGTGCCGAACTGAACGAACTCGGCCAGTTGGTGATGTCTTATGCGCCGAGCCACCACAAGATGGAGATCTTGCTATCAGCCGTCCACACGGCAGGCATTTCCATCAAAGACCTCACGACCAAAGAATCGGATTTGGAAGACATCTTCCTGCAACTGACCCAGTCGCCCTAGCAGGCTGCTGAAAAAGTCATGGCCTTGGGAATCCATGGTTCGAGACGGCGCTATCGCGCCTCCTCACCATGAGGTTTTTGTTTGTTTCCTCATCCTGAGGAGGGCCGTTAGGCCCGTCTCGAAGGGTAGGAATGACT
>JANQMY010000171.1 GCA_028279895.1 Alphaproteobacteria bacterium | reverse complement strand
ATCGAGGTTTACAATAACGAGCGACCGCATCAGGCACTCAAGGGCGCCTATCCGGGAGATCTCTATACACCGTCAGCACGTCTCTACGCGCCGCCGCCGGAGCCCGACTATCCGTTCCATGACAAAACCGTGCGGGTCACACGATGTGGACGGATCTGCATCGGAAAGCGAAAGATCAACCTCTCAACCGTCTTCGCTGGTCAGGTTCTGGGACTCACGGAGGTCGCCGATCAGATCTGGATGGTGACTTTTATGAAGTATGACTTAGGATTCTTCGACCGGGAAGAGGACCGTGTCGAACCAGGACCAAACCCCTTCACCCCGGAGAAAGTGTAAACCATGTCTCCGGAATGAACTGTAAACCATGTGACAAGAATGGACCCTTAAAAACTGGTGACCCCGGGAGGATTCGAACCTCCGACCTACCGCTTAGGAGGCGGTCGCTCTATCCGACTGAGCTACGGGGCCGTGTTTTTGCGTCATCGATTTTATAGGTCTGCGTGTCGCGACTTTCACGCATCTTCTCGCAGCTTCACAGAGCATACGGTTCGGAAAACGGTTCGCAACATACGTGAGTTTCATAACATACTGGTCTTTATCAAGAATTTTCACCTTGACCTACGGATTAGGAATCTGATGCTCTATCCTGCTGAGCTACGGGGCCACATGGTACAGCGCCGGGGTGACCATGCCTGAGCCATGGGCGCTTTGCAATGCTGCGACGCTGTCGCTAATAGCGCCCCGGCGTACCGCTTAGGCGCCGACGGATCGCGGCGCGCCGCAGTGCGAAGAACACCAAACCGCAAAAGCCGCCCATCAAGGCAAGCAATGCGCTGGCCGAGCCGTAATGGGGATTGAACGGATCGATAACGATGTGAAACCAGGGCTGGGCGCCAGTCGCAATGCGATAGATGTAGGGTAGAAAAAATGCCGCCGCCGCGCCGCCGCCTACATAGCTGCGGAAGGACGCGCGCATGCTGTCGCCTTCCGCCCACAGGCCGATGCCCAACACCAACATGCCGAGTGCAATCACGAAATTCCGAAGCACCCATTCCAGCAGGAAAAGCTGTTTGTGGTCCGGGTCGATCGTCAGCCGCCAGATGAACAGTCCTTCGCGGCTGAGGAAATAGACTTTCTGGGCGAGCGATGTGCCCTCCAACAATGCCGGCAACTGACTGTCGGGCTCGGTCAGCACATAGATGGCGCCCAGCAACGACATCAGCAGCAGCGTGAGACTGCCGGCGAGAATGGCGGAGCGCAGCCAGCTTGTCACTTCTGCAGTGGCCCTCAGCATACCCCCGTCATGTCCCTTTCTTTTGTTTCTTACCCCATGCCGCGTCTTTCCAACGCGGTCTTGCGCTTAAGTGGAAGCTTCCAGGTCTTTGTAGCATGCCGGCGTAAATCTAGGCGTACAAACACAATAAATGATGAAGTCCTCCTCGCCGATATTGGTGCAACGCTGGCTGCTGTGCGCGGGGATGCGCACACAGTCGCCCGGACCGATCTCGAAGGCCGGTTTGCCGTCTACCTCCATCAGCGCCCGGCCGGATTTCACCACATAGCGTTCGTCTACGGACAGGCTGTGCAGTTGGGTCGTGACACCCGCTTCCACCCGCCCGACCGCCAGAGACACCTCCGGTTCATCCGGGTGGTTGAGCAGCTCGGTCATGTAGATGCGTTCGTCGGTCCAGAATTCTGCTTGTTGCGGTGGACGAAACTTCTGCATGAACAACTCCTGGCGGGTGTGACTGGCATGAGGGCAACTGTAGAAGCGTGCCGCTAGCGCCGTCAATCTAAGGGCTTGTTCTGCCGGGTGATCTATGGGACCAAAAAGCCCGCAGACAGATCTTGTGGAGGATAAGTGATGAGCCAGCGCTGGAATGTGTATTTGTCGGGGGAAATTCATACGGATTGGCGCGAGGAAATTGCGCAGGGGGCCAAGGCACGCGATCTGCCGGTGGACTTCACGGCACCGGTCACCGACCACGCATCGAGCGACGATTGCGGCGCCCATATTCTCGGCGAAGAAAACGAAGGCTTTTGGCGCGACCATAAAGGCGCGAAAGTCAATGCCATCCGTACACGGACGCTTATAGAGCGGGCCGACATCGTCGTGGTGCGTTTCGGCGACAAATACAAGCAATGGAATGCAGCGTTTGACGCTGGCTATGCGGCGGCGCTCGGCAAGTCTCTCATTGTGCAGCATGCGGCCGACCTTACCCATCCCCTGAAAGAGGTGGATGGGGCCGCCCTGGCCGTGGCGGAAACACCGGCCCAAGTGGTTGATTTGCTCGATTATGCGATCACGGGCCGCCTGAGCCGCTAAAAAAATGTCATTAGCGGTTTTCTGCGATTAACCGCAAAAATCGAGCTTTCCTGCCAAAATGCGCACACCGTGCGCGTGCGGCGCACTCAGTGCGGCACGCTATGAGTGCATAATGTTGACAAACTGTCGTATTAGGGGAATCATGCCCTATATATGACAGTTATATGACGAACTGTCGAAACAGCCAGCGTGCAGGCCCTCCTGTGATGGGGACCGCGTATCACGCGCATGAAGGGAAACGCTGATGAACCGCTATATGTTCTTATTCAGATATGCCGTTGCCAAAGGCCGGCAAAAATCATGGTTGCGCCGTATTATGGATTCACGACGCAGCCGCCGCCGCACCCAGCCAAGCTAAGTCGGCTCGCGGGGCGGCGCCTCACACAAGTAGATGCGTATTGTGAAAATGGGCGGCTCGGATTATTCCGCGGCCGCCTGTTTCTTTTGAGCGAACAAATCGTTCAGCTTGTCGTCCTCGGTGGCGAGGATGTTCTTCACCCAGCCATGAAACTTCTGGCCGCCGCCTTCGTTGCGGCCGAATAGAACATGGTCTTTGGCGCCCGTGCGCAGCGCCTTTTGCTGCTTGAGCCCGGTGGCGTAGTCCTCTTCCTGGACCACAAATTTCAGGAACTCGAACTGTTCCTTGGCCATGGCCTTTTGCTCTTCGGAGGGTGCGTTCTCCAGAACATAGTTTTGCACCGTCCAGGATTCTTCCGGTGTTTCGCCCGGGAAAAGTTGCGAGATCATGACGCCCCGCCCGCCATTGTCGAATGACGCGATGGAGACATGGGGGAAGATGGTCCATACACCATTCATCATCGGCGCGGTCGGCCAATCGGACTCGGGCTTGTTTTCCAGCTCGATCATGGAGCGGTCCGGCGATGTTACCCGTTGATGTGGCCCCCATTCGTAATAGAGCGTCTGATTGGGAAAATCGGGGCCGAAAGTGTTCTTGTGCAAGACGGGCAAATGGTAGAGATCCAAATAGCCGTCATAGGCGATCTTCCAATTCGGTCCCCTAAGCGTGCGTTGATCGAAGTGGTGCCAATTCTCGAAGCCGAAATGGGCCAGCAGACCGTCATAACCCGACAGGAAAGTGTCGATGTCCAAGGTGGATTTCGGATTGAGGATCACCCAAATCAAACCCGCCCGTTCCGCCACCGGCAGTGGCGTCAAGCCGTAACATGATTTGTCGATGTCGCCGAATTCGTCTTTGGACAGAATGCCCACCAGCTCGCCCTTCTGATTGTAGGACCAAGCGTGATACGGGCAGATGAATTTCTTGGTGTTGCCCTTGCCCGGCGGCTGAATGACCGCGCCGCGGTGGCTGCACATGTTGACAAAGGCCTGGATTTCACCGTCGGCGTTGCGGTTGATGATCACCGGCATGCCGGCGGCTTCCAACGACTTGTAGTCGCCCGGATTCGGCATTTCGCAGGACATGGCCAGCATCAGCGGCAGGCGTTTGAACACCCGGTCGACTTCCTGTTCCCAGCGATCTTTGCGGAAATAGTGGTCGGCGGGCACCTGCATCACCTGATCGGCTTGTTCGATCGTGCCCTGTTTGGCATGAGCAATGTTGTGCTTTGCCATCTCAATCAGTTGCGCTTTGGACATGGCCACTCCCTTTAGATTGTTGGCCGCAGTTTACCCGCGCGGGCGGGCTTCACCAACGCAAATCACACCGAAACGGGGGGTCTCCCGCCCTGCAGGGCCGATTTTTTGGATTTTTTGCAAAGCCTTGGGGTGAGAATGCTAAAACTCACCCTTTATCCGTAGACAGACGATTACCGTGTTTAGGGTGCTACGAGACGGCGCCGTGGCAATGCTTGTATTTCTTGCCCGAGCCGCAGGGGCAGGGGGCATTGCGCGATACCTTGCCCCAGGTTTCCGGCCGGGTCGGATCGACGCCGCCGGTAGCCGGTGCACGGCTGAGCACCGTGGTTTGGGCGCCGTCATCGTCTTCCATTTCGTTCTCGCCGGTTTGCGGATCGATATGTTCCGCATGCATTTCCCGTTCGGGCATATCCGGCAGGACAGGCGCTTGCTCGGCGGGGACAGGCTCGATGCTCATCAGTTGGCGCGTCACATCCTGGCGCAGCCGGTTGAGCAGACTTTCGAACAGAGAAAACGCTTCCGTTTTGTATTCGTTCAGCGGGTCGCGCTGGCCGTAGCCGCGCAAGCCGATGGTTTGCCGCAAATGATCGAGCTGCAGCAAATGCTCGCGCCAATGATGGTCGACGGTCTGCAGCAGAATGCTTTTTTCGACTTGGCGCAGCAGGTCGGATGAAATCTGTGCCGCTTTTTCCGCCATGTGGCGGTCGGCGTGATCATACAGGCGGGTGCGGATTTCCTCGTCGGCGATGCCTTCTTCGTCGGCCCAGTCTGCAATCGGCAGATCGAGCGATAGGCTGTCGCTGACCTCCGTGGTCAAACCTTCCACGTCCCATTGCTCCGGATACGCCTTTTCCGGAATGTGTCCGGCCACAATGTCGTCGATCAATTGATGGCGCATGTCGGCGATGGTCTCGCTGAGATCTTCTTCGCTCATCAATTCGATGCGTTGCTCGAAGATCGCCTTCCGCTGATCGTTCATCACATTGTCGTATTTCAGAAGGTTTTTCCGCACATCGAAGTTGCGCGCTTCCACCTTCTGCTGGGCCTTTTCCAGCGCCTTGTTGATCCAGGGGTGGACGATGGCTTCGCCTTCTTCCAGGCCCAAGCGCTGCAACATGGCGTCCATGCGCTCGGAGCCGAAGATCCGCATCAGGTCGTCGTCCAAACTCAGGAAAAACTTAGAAGCGCCAGGGTCGCCCTGACGGCCGGTACGGCCGCGTAGCTGATTGTCGATGCGGCGGCTTTCGTGGCGTTCCGTCCCGATGACGTACAGGCCGCCGGCTTCCAGGGCTTGATCCTTCAGCTTTTGGACTTCGGCGGAAATGGTGTCGGCTTTGCTGCTTCGTTCGCCTTCGTCGATGATTTCGCGGGTTTCTTCGTCGATGCGCATATCCGCGTTGCCGCCGAGCTGAATATCCGTGCCGCGGCCGGCCATATTGGTGGCAATGGTGACGGTGCCCGGCACACCGGCCTGCGCCACGATCTGCGCTTCCTGTTCGTGGTAGCGCGCGTTCAACACATTGTGTTTGATTTTCTTCTTTTGCAGCAAGCCGGACAGGTGCTCGGATTTCTCAATGGAAACCGTCCCCACCAGCACGGGCTGTTTGCGGCTGTTGCATTCTTCGATCAGATCGATGATCGCATCGTATTTTTCGTTGGCCGTACGATAGACCTCATCGTCATGGTCCAGCCTTTGTACCTGCACATTGGTTGGCACTTCGACCACCTGCAGCTTGTAGATGTCTTCAAATTCGGACGCTTCGGTCGCGGCGGTGCCGGTCATGCCCGCGAGTTTGTCGTACAGCCGGAAATAGTTCTGGAATGTCACCGACGCCAGCGTTTGGTTTTCCGGTTGGATGGAAACGCGTTCCTTCGCTTCCAGTGCCTGGTGCAGTCCTTCCGAATAGCGGCGGCCTTCCATCATGCGGCCGGTGAATTCGTCGATGATCACCACACGTCCGTTTTTGACGATATAGTCTTTGTCGCGGGTGAACATTTTGTGCGCGCGCAGGGCTTGATTTACGTGGTGGACAACGGAGACGTTTTCGATGTCGTACAGGTTCTCGCCTTGCAGCAACTCGTTCTGGCGTAAGATTTCTTCCAGATGTTCGTTGCCGATTTCGGTCAGCGTCACTTGGCGCTGCTTTTCGTCGATCTCGTAGTCTTCCTCTTCGAGTTTTTCGACAATGGCGTCCACCGTAATGTACAGGTTGGAATTGTCGTCGGTAGGGCCGGAGATAATCAGCGGCGTCCGGGCTTCGTCTACCAAGATCGAGTCCACCTCGTCGACGATGGCGAAGCGATGGCTGCGCTGCGTCATCGATTCGAGGCTGTATTTCATATTGTCGCGGAGGTAATCGAAGCCGAACTCATTGTTCGTGCCATACGTCACGTCGGAGGCGTAGGCGTCCTTTCGTTCCTCGTCCGATAGTCCGTGCACGATACATCCGACGGTCAAGCCCAAGAACCGGTAGATCTGCCCCATCCATTGCGCGTCGCGCTGGGCCAGATAATCGTTGACGGTCACCACATGGACGCCCTTGCCTTCCAAGGCATTGAGGTAAACGGCCAGCGTGGCCACCAGTGTTTTACCTTCGCCGGTTTTCATCTCGGCAATCTTGCCTTGGTGAAGCACCATGCCGCCCATGAGCTGCACATCGTAATGCCGTTGGCCCAGGGTGCGCTTGGCGGCCTCGCGGACAGTGGCAAAAGCTTCGACCATCAGGTCGTCCAGGGTTTCCCCGTCTTTCAGCCGATCGCGGAAGGTGGCGGTGCGCGCGCGCAGCTCTTCGTCCGAAAGCCCTTCCAGATCCGGTTCGAGTGCGTTGATCGCCTCCACCGTGGGCGCCATGGGTTTTAGTCTGCGGTCGTTTGCCGATCCAAAAATCCGCCTGGCGATGGCGCTAATGCCCAACATCGGCAAAAACCCTTTGTGCTCGTTAATAGAAACCAAGACCGGTCGACGCGGCGCAGAGCCCGAAAACGCGTCCTGGACAGATAAGCGGGGGGCTTGGGCTTGTCAACGACAGGGGCGTTCGGTCGAAACTCTGCGCGGAAGACAGTTGTCAATGTATACGGGGCAGCTATAAACGGCCAATTAATCGCATTTTTCGCCGCGTGTCAGCGGCGGCCTCACCAATCACCGGATGTCTCGCCTATGGCCAAGAAATCCTCCTCCTCCTCAAACGGCCTTCCGACAGGGGCCGGATTGGGCGAAACGCTGCGCAACGCGTTCTTGCGGCGCGCTCAGACCGGGGGTGATCCGCCGAAGCCGGTGAAAAAGGCCAAAAAGAAGAAGAAAGCCACGGCTCGGAAGAAGAATGCCAGCCGCTCGCCCCTGGCGCCGAAGTCCTTTCCCAAAATGCCGGCTTTGCCCGGCGTTGAGATGGCCACCGCGGCGGCCGGGATCAAATATCAAGGGCGTGACGATTTGTTGGTGATGAAACTGGCGGCCGGCACCACGGCGGCGGGTGTGTTCACCACCTCTCGCACCGCGGCAGCCCCTGTGGACTGGTGCCGCGCCAATGTCACCGCCAAGGGCGAAAGCAGCAGCACGGGTGGTACGGCCCGGCTTTTGGTGGTCAATTCGGGGAATGCCAATGCGTTTACCGGCAAAGCGGGCATGGATGCGGTGAAGAAATGTGCCGCGGCGGGTGCCAAGCTGGTCAACGCCCCCCAACGGGAAGTCTATATCGCCTCCACCGGGGTTATTGGCGAAGCCCTGCCCGCATATAAAGTGGTGCGAAAGCTGCCGGCATTGGTGCGCGGCGCAGGCGAAGGCGGCTGGAAAGCGGCCGCATCCGCCATCATGACCACCGACACGTTTCCCAAAGGCGCGACGCGGACGGCCGAGATCGACGGTCACACCGTCACCCTCAACGGTATTGCCAAAGGCTCGGGCATGATCGCGCCGGACATGGCCACCATGCTGGCCTTTGTGTTCACCGACGCGGCCATCCCACAAGACGTGCTGCAGACCTTGCTGATCCTGAGCGTGCGCGATTCGTTCAACGCGGTGACTGTGGACAGCGACACGTCCACCAACGACACGGTGCTGCTTTATGCCACCGGCAAGGGCGCGAAGCACGATCCGATCACACGGGCGGGCGACCGGCGCCTTAAGGACTTTCGCGAAAAGCTTCAGGACCTCATGACCGACCTTGCCTGCCAGCTGGTGCGCGACGGCGAGGGCGCCACCAAATTCGTCACCATCAAAGTGTCCGGTGCCGCCAGCGCCAAAGCGGCCCGCACCATTGCCTTTGCCGTTGCCAACTCACCATTGGTTAAAACGGCGGTGGCCGGCGAGGACCCCAATTGGGGCCGGATCGTCATGGCCGTGGGCAAATCCGGAGAAGACGCGGACCGGGACAAGCTGGCCATCCAGATCGGCGATCTGCCGGTTGCCGAGGCGGGCGAGGTGCACCCGAAATATGATGAAGCGGCCGCCGCCGCACTCATGAAGAAACCGGAGATCGGTTTTCATATCGATGTGGGGGTCGGGTCGGGGGCGGCCACGGTTTGGACCTGCGATTTGACCCATGGTTACATTTCCATCAACGCCGACTATCGGTCCTAAGCCTGTTATGAAAGTTCCGTCTGCCGCCGCAATGGCCGTTCATCCCCATTTATCGTCAAAATTGGCTCGGATTTTAATCAGATCCGCGACACAGCCTTCACCGGCTGGCAAGACCTTGCCGGTTACGCTTCCCCGGTCTGGAGGTCTTCCATGACGTCTATCGTGCTGGTGGCAGCCTGCGTGCTGATCGACGCGGACAACCGCGTTTTGTTGGCGCAACGGCCGGCCGGAAAGTCGATGGCCGGATTATGGGAGTTTCCGGGCGGGAAAGTAGAAGAAGGAGAAACGCCGGAAGATGCGGTTATCCGGGAGCTTCACGAGGAACTGGGCATTACCATTCCGCCCAGTTGTCTTGCTCCCTATGTGTTTGCCTCGCACGGTTATGAGAGCTTTCATTTGCTCATGCCGTTATTCCTGTGCCGCAAATGGCAGGGTGTGGTGACACCGAGGGAAAATCAGAAGCTCGCTTGGGTCCGTGCCAACAAATTGAGGGACTATCCGATGCCGCCGGCGGACTTGCCGCTGATCGCGCATCTTCAGGGTATTCTGCTCTAGCCGGCCCCTTCGACGAAACGCGGGAGTGAGTTATGAGGCAGACGGCACATAAAACCTTTCTCGACTTATGTCGGGCCTTTGCACGCGACAGAAGCGGCGTCACCGCCATCGAATATGCGATTATCGCCAGCGGGCTGTCGGTGGTGATCGTCGGCAGCGTCAATGCTATTGGCGGGTCTCTCAGCGGCACCTTTACATCGACCAACGGCAGTTTGGGCGGCGGCTGATCTTCCGCGGCGCGGCGGGTGCCGTTACAGTTTTTCTTCCTTGGTGCGAAGCGCGTCGGCCAGGCGCGCTTTTGCCGTGCCCGGACGAAGCGGCTTTTGCTGGTTTTCATGCGGGCACCAGCCGGTCAGATATAAAATCTCAAAAGTCGCGTTGAGCCTGCCGTTCGGGGCGGCATAGCGGTCGTGATAATATTCCTCGCAGGTTTGCAATACAGGTTTCGTCAGTGGACGGTTCGACCGGTCGGCGAGCAGGTTGGTTTGACCCATGCCGCGCAGATCGTGCATGAGATCGGGCAGGGAGGCATAGGTGACCGTGACCACATCGCTGTCGACCACGGGCAAGGCAAACCCCGCACGTTGTAACAGCCCGCCGGCGTCGCGCACGTCGATAAAGGGTGAGACGCGCGGGCTCACGCCACCCCACACCTCAAGTTCTGCTTGGGACAAAGCGTCCCTCAGCTCCGTAAGCGTCTCGCCGCCGAACATGGCGGCCAGCAGCAGACCGTCGGGCCTGAGCGCCCGCCGCAATTGAATCAGCGTGCCCGGTAAATCGTTCACATGGTGAAGTGTCAGTAAGCTGACAAAAAGATCGACTGTGCCGTTGCCGAAGGGCAGCGCTTCATTGTCGATAAGACAGTGGTGGGCCGTCTGGCTGCCCAGCATGGCCGGGGTCGTATCGCAATCCATCAATAGGTGCGTGCCGGGTAAACTTCCATTGGCTGAAGAAGCGGCATCCATCAGCGCCCCATGCCAGCTTGCCAAATTAACCGCGACCGCGAACTCTCTATTGATGGCGCTCAAGCGCTGCATCACATCGTCGGCGCAGCGATCGACCAGAAAGCGATGAGGCGCAAAGCCGGGAGCAATTCGGCGTCTGCGTGCCCGCTCGAGCCGGGTGTCGAAGATGATCCTGTTCACGCGCCTTGTCCCATATGCATAGGGACCGTTGTAGCAGCCCCGCGGGAACACACAAGAACCGGGCACGCCTTCAGCGTTGCTCGGCGGCAATTTCTGTGCTGGGCTAACCGGACACAGGAACGAGGCAGTCATGGAAACTCAGTGGCGGCGTGAGATGGGGGCGGTGGCCGGAGCGCTGACGGCCACGCTGAAAAATGCGGTCTATCCGCCTGCATGTCTCATTTGCCGGGAAGCCATTGACGGGGCGGGGCAGCTCTGCCCGGCGTGCTGGCGGGAGGTTCATTTCCTGGCGGGCCCGGTGTGCGACCGGTGCGGTATTCCATTCGATTTCGAGTTACCCGAGGGCGCGCTGTGCGCGAGTTGTGTGGCAACCCCGCCCCAATTTGACAGGGCTCGGGCTGTCTTCATGTATACGGAAACCAGCAAACGGCTGGTGCTGTCGCTCAAACATGGGGACCGGACGGACCTGGCCCCGGTGCTCGCGGCCTGGATGGCGCGGGCAGGCCGCGACATGTTTGCAGAGGCCGATCTGGTGGTGCCCGTGCCTTTGCATTGGCGCCGGCGGGTATGGCGGCGCTTTAATCAGTCGGCAGAGCTTGCACGTCCACTGTCTCGCGAAACGGGCGTGCCGGCCCACCTGGCGCTTCTGGAGCGCCATCGGCCGGGCCCTTCCCAGGGCGCCCTGTCGCGCCGTGCCCGCGGCCGCAACGTGGCGGGTAGTTTTCGGCTGCGTGCCGATGAAAAAGAGAGC
Source organism: Alphaproteobacteria bacterium (assembly GCA_028279895.1). Taxonomy (GTDB): domain Bacteria; phylum Pseudomonadota; class Alphaproteobacteria; order JANQMY01; family JANQMY01; genus JANQMY01. The sequence goes on along the minus strand of JANQMY010000171.1, from coordinate 19,105 downwards.
GTGGAGGGCCAACACATAGTTTTGATCGACGATGTGATGACCACCGGTGCCACGGCGAATGCCTGCGCCCGGACCCTTCGGCGCGCGGGCGCCCGGCAGATCGACGTGCTGACCGTGGCAAGAGTTGCTTTGCCCGGGCAAAGCGCCATATAGCAAGGGCACAAATTCAAGCGAGCGGATCATGCCTCAGATAGAGATTTATACGACCATGCTGTGCCCTTATTGCTTTCGGGCGAAGGCGCTATTGGATGAAAAAGGCGCTGCCTACGAAGAAATCGATGTGGGCATGGACCCGGACAAACGGGCCGAGATGGAAGAGCGGGCCAATGGCGGTTACACGGTGCCGCAAATCTTTATCGGCGGGCAGCATATCGGCGGTTCCGACGAACTGGCGGCCTTGGAAGCTGCGGGGAAGTTGGACGCGCTTCTGACCGTTAGTGCCTAGATGGCGGCGGGCCGAATAAAACTTGCCTGCGTTCAAATGCGGTCGGCTGACAGCGTCGCCCGCAATATCGACGATGCCTCGGCCCTTATTCGTGAAGCGCATGGGCAGGGCGCGCAATTCATTGCCACGCCCGAAATGACGGCGCTGATGGAAATGCGCACTAAGCCGTTGTTTGAGAAAGCTGTGCCGGAAGAGGCCGACTCCGCCTTGCAGGCCTTTCGGGGCTTGGCCGCGGAGTTGCAGTGCTGGCTGCTGGTCGGCTCTTTGGCCGTGCGCTTGTCGGACACCAAATGCGCCAATCGGGCCTATCTCATCACGCCCCAGGGCGAGGTCTCGGCGCATTACGACAAGATCCACATGTTCGATGTGGAAGTGGGCGATGGCCAGACTTACCGGGAATCAAAGAACTACCAAGCGGGCGAGCGAGCGGTCGTGACCGATGTGGCGGGCGCCAAGCTGGGCCTCACCATCTGCTACGATTTACGCTTTCCCTATCTCTACCGGACCTTGGCGAAAGCGGGCGCCGAGATCCTGGCCGTGCCCGCCGCCTTCACGGATGTGACCGGCCGTGCCCATTGGCACGCGCTGCTTCGGGCCCGGGCCATCGAGACGGGATGCTTTGTCATCGCGCCGGCGCAGGGTGGACATCACGAAAATGGCCGCGATACCTATGGCCACAGCCTGGTGATCAACCCGTGGGGGGAGATCGTCGCGGAACTCGACCATCAAGAGCCGGGGGTTCTGTTGGCCGAGGTGGACCTGGCGGAAGTGACGGCGGCGCGGGCGCAAATTCCGGCCTTGACGCACGACAGGCCGGTCCCGCCGCCGGGAGTGTAACGCCCTGATTTCGCGGGATATTTGTATACGTTGCCGCCGATTCTCGCTAAAAAGGCTTGAGAAACGGCCCGGCTAGATCCATTTTTGCAACAGGTATGTCACAATTGACCGTAAATCCGTTTGGGAAGACCGCCTGATGATCAAGTATGATTTGATCTGCAAGGAAGAACACGAATTCGAGGCCTGGTTCCGCGATAGCGCGGCTTTTGACGAACAGGCGGCGAAAAAGAAGGTCGTGTGTCCCTATTGCGGCTCCAAGAAAGTCTCCAAGGCCATTATGGCGCCGCGGGTTTCGTCCAAAACGAAGGCCAAGGGCAAGAAAACCATGCTGGCGGGCCAGCAGGCCAAGCTCGCGAAAATGATGTCTGAGCTTCGGGATCATGTGGAAAAGACCCATGATTATGTGGGCGATCAGTTTCCGGAAGAAGCCCGCAAGATCCACTATGGCGAAACCGAGCATCGCGACATATACGGCGAAGCGACGCTGGAAGACGCCAAAGAACTCGTGGAGGAGGGGGTGCCGGTTGCGCCCATTCCCGGCGCAACGAAGCGTGACAGCTAATCAGACAATGCCCGGCTTGAGCGCGGTCATCATATAATTCACGCCCATGTCACGGCTGAGCGACCACCGGTCGGTCAGCGGATTGAACGCCACGCCGGTTTCGTGGTCGACCCGCATGCCCGCCGCCGTAAGCGGTGCGCGCAATTCCTCAGGTTTGACGAATTTCTCGAACTGATGGGTGCCTTTGGGCAGCCAACCCAGCACATATTCTGCGCCGACAATCGCGAGCATGTAGGCCTTTGGCGTGCGGTTCAGGGTGGCAACGATCATCATGCCGCCAGGGGCGACCAAGGCGGCGCAATCAGTCATGAATTGGCGGACATCCGCCACATGTTCCACCACCTCCATATTCAGCACCAAATCGAAGCTGCGGCCCTCCGCGAGCACCTGCTCGGCCGTGCCGTGGCGATAGGTAATGTCGAGCCCTTGGCTGGCGGCGTGACTGGCGGCGGTCTTGACGTTCTTTTCCGTTGCATCCACCCCGGTGACGGTGGCGCCCAGGCGGGTCAGGGGCTCGCAAAGCAGCCCCCCGCCACAGCCGATATCGAGGATCGACAGGCCCTTAAATGGCTTTAAGGCTTTGGGATCTTTGGCAAAATGGGCACAGAGCTGATCCCGGATATAGCTCAGACGCACCGGATTGAATTTGTGAAGCGGTTTGAACTTGCCGTTCGGGTCCCACCAATCGGCCGCCATGCCCGAAAATTTCTCGATTTCTGCGGGGTCAATCGAGGGGGTGGCGGGGGAAGAGGCGACAACGTTCATGGAATTTCCCTGGGGCCCGTTTCTTTACTTCAGTCATTTTGCCGGGGTATGTATGCGCGTCCCCAGTGATCACGTGACAATTTATATGATCCTGGAGGCGGAGCAGGGCAAGGCCTGGTCCGCCTGACCCCGACATATGATTTCGAAAGAGTTGTGAGGAAGTATCCATGGCCCGCTTGGTCATGAAATTTGGTGGCACTTCGGTGGCGGATATGGACCGTATTCGCCATGTGGCGGGCTTGATCAAGCGCGAAGTGGATGCAGGCCACCAGGTGGCCGTTGCGGTATCCGCGATGGCGGGCAAAACCAACGAGCTGGTTGCCTACACGCGTGATGCGGCGGCATTGCACGATGCGCGGGAATACGACGTGGTGGTGTCGGCGGGCGAGCAAATATCGTCCGGGCTTCTCGCCCTCACTCTCCAGAATATGGGCATAGCTTCCCGTTCTTGGCTGGGGTGGCAGATACCGATTCGCACGTCGGACGCCCATGCCGCCGCACGTATTTTGGACATCGAAACGGCAGAACTGGAAAAGCGCCTGGATGATGGCCAAGTCGCCGTGGTGGCCGGCTTTCAGGGCATTGCGCCGGACGGGCGCATCACCACGCTTGGACGCGGCGGGACGGATACCAGCGCCGTGGCGCTCGCCGCCGCGCTCAAGGCTGACCGTTGCGATATCTACACGGATGTGGACGGGGTCTACACCACCGATCCCCGCATCGTCGAGAAAGCGCGCAAGCTCGAAAAAATATCTTACGAAGAAATGCTTGAACTCGCGTCGTTGGGTGCAAAGGTTCTACAGACCCGCTCCGTTGAGTTGGCCATGGTGCAAGGTGTTCGCGTGCAGGTGCTGTCCAGTTTCGACGACCTGCCGGGCACGCTGGTTTGTGATGAGGATGAAATCGTGGAACAGGAATTGGTAAGCGGCATCGCCTACTCGAAAAATGAAGCGAAGATCACTCTGATCAATGTGAAAGACACGCCCGGCGTTGCCGCGGCCATCTTTGGGCCCCTGGCGGACCAAAGCATCAATGTGGATATGATCGTCCAGAATATCTCCGAAGACGGCCGCACGACCGACCTGACCTTTACGGTGACCCGCGAAGATCTCGAGCGCGCCGTCAATGTCATCGAAAGTTCTTGTAAGTCTATTGGCTATGAAAAACTGATTAGCGATGAATCGGTCACAAAGGTGTCTGTCATTGGCGTGGGTATGCGCAGCCATGCCGGCGTGGCGCAGAAGATGTTTCAAACCTTGGCCGAAAAGGGCATCAACATTCAGGTTATCTCCACGTCGGAGATAAAAGTCAGCGTCCTCATTGATGATCAGTATACGGAGCTTGCGGTGCGTGCGCTTCACTCCGCCTATGAACTGGATGCCGCATGACAATCACGATTGTTCATAAAGCCTGGGAGATCCGATTAACCTGCGTTGGACTTCACGGCCGGGACGGCAGGTAATGATTACCGATGCCGGGACAGGGCCGCGCGTCTTGCTAAGACGCCTGCGAGAGGTGATGGCCGAGGATATTCAGCCTCAGGCCAGGCTGGACCGCATTGCGCGTCTTGTCGCGGCCAACATGGTCGCGGAAGTCTGTTCCATCTATCTGCGGCGCGGCGACATGGTGTTGGAACTGTGCGCGACCGAAGGCCTAAATCCGGAAGCGGTGCATCAAACCACCTTGCAAATCGGTGAGGGCCTCGTCGGCGTCATCGCCGAAACGGTGGAGCCCTTAAAACTGTCGGATGCGCAAAGCCATCCGAAATTTGCCTATCGTCCGGAGACGGGCGAAGACCCCTACAACTCTTTTTTGGGCGTCCCCATTCTGCGCAGCGGCCAGATGCTGGGCGTGCTGGTGGTGCAGAACCAAATTCGCCGTCATTATACGGACGAAGAAGTCGAGGCCCTTCAAACCATCGCCGTGGTTCTGGCGGAAATGGTGGTCTCCGGTGCGCTGGTCGATTTGGAGGATTTCGCAGCCGCGAGCGATCTTCTCACGCGCAGTTGGCGCTTGGAAGGCGCAGGGATTGCCGACGGCGTTGCCATGGGACATGTGGTGCTCCACGAACCCCGTGTCGACGTCGTACATGCCATTGCCGAAGACCCTGCGGTCGAGCACGAAAAGCTCACGCAATCGATTGAGAATTTGCGGCAATGGATCGATACCACGCTTGCCCGGCCGGATCTGTCCTCCACGGGCGAACACCGGGATGTGCTTGAGGCCTATCGCATGTTCGCCCATGACCGGGGCTGGATCCGCCGAATCCGGGAAGCCGTCGATACAGGCTTGACGGCGGAAGCCGCCGTGCAGCGCGTCCAAGGGGATACCCGTGCGCAAATGGGCCGCCAATCCGATCCATTCTGGCGCGAGCGGTTGCACGATTTGGAAGACTTGTCCCACCGGCTGCTGCGGCATCTGGCGGGCAAGACCTCGACGGCGGCGTCCGAAGACATTCCCAAAGATGCCATTGTGTGTGCACGGACGATGGGCCCGGCGGAACTGCTCGATTATGATCAGCAATCGCTCCGCGGCCTCGTTTTGGAAGAGGGCAGCGCAACGTCTCATGTCGCGATCGTGGCCCGTGCCCTCGACATTCCCCTGATCGGCCGGGTGGCAGGATTGCTGGACCGGGTCGAGTCCAATCATGCGATCATCCTGGACGGCAACAGCGGCGAAGTTTATGTGCGCCCTCAGTCGGACGTCATCGACGCGTATGCGGAGAAAGTGCGCTTTCGTGCCCGCCGGCAAGCGCAATATGCAGCCCTGCGAGACGAGCCCGCCGTGACGCAGGACGGTGTGCCGATCTCGTTGAACATCAATGCGGGGCTGTTGGTCGATCTGCCGCATCTCGGCCAGTCCGGGGCGGCCGGCATTGGCCTGTTCCGCACAGAGCTTCAGTTCATGGTCAGCTCCACCTTCCCGCGGCTGCGCATGCAGATGGATCTGTACAGCAAGGTGCTGGATGCCGCGGAAGGCCGCCCCGTGGTGTTTCGGACGCTGGATCTGGGTAGCGATAAGGTCTTGCCTTACTTCACCCATGACCGGGAAGAGAACCCGGCGATGGGCTGGCGTGCCATTCGTATCGCGCTCGATCGGCCGGCATTGCTGCGCTATCAGATCCGCGCCCTGCTCGGCGCTGCAGAAGGCCGCGAGCTGCAGATGATGTTCCCGATGATTTCGGAAGTCCCGGAATTCGTCGCCGCCCGCCGTTTGGTCGACCGGGAACTAAGCCGGCGCGAAAAACTGGGCCTGAAGCCGCCCTCGAAAGTATCCGTGGGCACCATGCTGGAGGTGCCTGCGCTGGCCTGGCAGTTGGATGCTCTGTGTCAGCATGTGGATTTCATCTCTGTGGGATCGAATGACCTGCTTCAGTTCCTATTCGCCAGCGACCGGACACATCCGCGGCTGTCCGATCGGTATGACAGCTTGAGCCCCGCCGTCGTTTCGGTTTTGAAACAAGTTGTCGAGGTTTGTAATCGTCACAACGTGCCCGTCAGCCTGTGCGGAGAAATGGCCGGGCGCCCATTGGAAGCCATGGCCTTGATCGGCCTTGGTTTCCGTAAGATCTCGATGCCGCCGGCCAGCGTCGGACCGGTCAAAATGATGATCCGCAGCCTTAATGCCGCCGCATTGGAGTCATATGTTCAGAACCTGGACGGTCAGGCGCAGCAAAGCTTGCGGGCAGGGTTTGAAGAATTCGCCAAGAAGCACGGCGTAACAGTCTAATTTTCCTAAAATTCTCCTCGTGGCTTTTTGACTTCCTTAACCATCTCGGGTCAAGATGACCGTCCGTGGACGGCTGTAAAAGCAGCAGAGGCGGTGTGATGGAATCGAATACTGTTAAAACTGACTCCAACGCGCTCGACAACGACAATGTCACTCAATTGCCGGTCGATCGCAGCCGGGATGACAGCAACGAAGATGAGGGCAGGCCGGACTACCTGCGCGATGTGACGGAGCAGCTTAACAAGAGCGACTCCGCCCTCAGCGCCGACCTGCGCGCCGCGCGTATCCGCTTGGGCGAAGATGTCGAAACGATTGCGACGGCTCTTAATATTCGTGCGTCCCACTTGGAAGCATTGGAACGCGGCGATATTTCGGCATTGCCGGGCCGTGCCTATGCCTTGGGGTTTGTACGGTCCTATGCCGGCTATCTGGGGCTCGATCCCGACGCGTCGGTCACGCGATTTAAACTCGAAACCGACCGCGAAGAGGAAGAAGCGGCCGCTCTGGCATTTCCCGAAGCCAATGAAGACATCCGCATGCCCCAGGGCTCGTTAATGCTGTTGGGCTTCCTTATGGTGGCTGCCATTCTCGGCGGGCTGCAGCTGGCGCGTATGGTTGACAATATGTTAGCGCCGAACCCAACACCGCCTGCTGCCGCGGTTCTGCCCGCGGCGCCGGCGTCCGAAGGCGAGCCGGCGGTCACCGAAGGGCTGGTGCTGGAGCCGGTGCCGACCACCGAAACCGGAACCGATTTGGTTGCGCCGATCGAAGGTGATGTGGCCGCGACGACAGAACCCGATCCGCAAATCGCATCAACCGCCCCCGCGGCTGAGGTTGCGGTGGAAGCGCCGGCGGTGACGCCGGAGGTGACATCGCCCGCTCCGGCCGCGCCGGCGGCCGATGAAGAAGCGTTCGGTGCCGATCCCGCCGACTCGCGGGTGTCCATTCTGGCCACGGGTCAGGCATGGATGCGACTGGACAATCCCAATACGGGGGCCGTCCTGTTTCAGGGCACGATCCGGGCAGGCGAGCGCTATTATGTGCCCGACCTCGATGGAATCGTGATGGCCGCGCGTAACTCCAACAATTTGGAGATTTATGTGGACGGCACGTCTCTGGGACCGGCGGGCGTTGGGGTGTTGGTCGAAAAGTCCCTCAACCCCGATCAGTTGATTTCACCCGCCGATTAAGTTACCCCTGTTTCGCGTCCTAAGGACGGTTTTGACGCGTCGCCGGAGGCGGCGCGAAACCGCTTGAGAAGCCGCGTTGCGGCGGTTAAACAGTGGATGAGGGGCGGGCAAATCCTGCACGATTGAAAGCAGTAGATTGGTATGCTGTTTGATCTCTTTCTAGTTGAAAAGGCAGTCTTATGAGCGTTCGGCCTTACCGCGATATTCATCGGCGTGACTCTCGGCAAATCATGGTGGGCAATGTGCCCGTGGGGGGCGATGCGCCGATTTCGGTCCAGTCGATGACCAATACGCTGACGACGGATGTGGCGGCGACCGTCGCGCAGGTGCGCGCCCTGGAAGAAGCCGGCGCAGACATTGTGCGCGTGTCCTGCCCCGATGAGGAATCGACCGAAGCGCTGAAGCAGATCGTGAAGCAAGTCCAGGTGCCGATCGTTGCGGACATACATTTTCACTATAAACGCGCGATTGAAGCGGCCGATGCGGGTGCGGCCTGTTTGCGGATCAATCCGGGCAATATCGGTTCGGCGGATCGGGTGCGCGATGTCATCAAAGCGGCGAAAGATCACGGCTGCAGCATTCGCATCGGTGTGAATGCCGGATCGCTCGAGAAAGAGTTGCTGGAACGCTATGGCGAACCGTGTCCAGAAGCCATGGTGGAAAGCGCGCTCAATCACGCGCGCATTCTTCAGGACAATGATTTTCATGAATTCAAGATCAGCGTGAAGGCCTCGGATGTGTTTCTGGCTGTGGCCGCCTATCAAGGCCTTGCCGAAGCCGGCGATTTCCCGCTGCATCTTGGTATTACCGAAGCCGGCGGCATGATCCCCGGCACGGTGAAATCGTCGATCGGCTTGGGCATGCTGTTGTGGTCGGGCATTGGCGATACCATTCGCGTGTCGCTCTCGGCAGATCCCTGCGAGGAAATTCGTGTCGGTTTCGACATTCTCAAGTCGCTGAACTTGCGGCACCGGGGGGTCAACATCATTTCTTGCCCGTCCTGCGCGCGTCAGGGATTTCAGGTGATCGAAACGGTAAAAATCCTGGAAGACCGGCTGGCCCATATCGCAACGCCGATGACGTTGTCCATCATCGGTTGCGTGGTGAACGGTCCGGGTGAGGCACGCGAAACCGATCTGGGCTTTACCGGCGGTGGCGCCGGATCCGGCATGATGTATATTTCCGGCGTGGCCGACCACAAAGTCGATAACGATAAGATGGTCGACCACATCGTCGAACTGGTTGAGCAAAAGGCCGAAGAATTGGAAGCCGAGCGCGCGGCGGGCGATTTGGCCAAGGCGTCTTAGGCTAAATTCACCGACAGGAACTGACTGGCGGGCGGGCAAGGCTGTTCGCGCCAATAGCCTGTAGATGCTGCAACCAATCAGCAATTGGAGACCTTCGGTTGATCCCACCAGACAAACTTCGGCGCGTCGCGGACCGGTTTGAAGAGATCGAAGCGGCGATGGCTGCCGATATCTCGCCGGAAGACTATGTGTCCTTGTCCAAGGAATATGCCGATCTGTCGCCGGTCGTGGCCGTCATCCGCGATTATGAAAGCGCCCAGACCGAAATCGGCAGTTTGGAAGAGTTGCTGGCCGACGGTGAAACCGATGCCGAAATGGCAGAGCTTGCCAAGGAAGAATTGCAGGCGCTGAAACAAAAACTTCCCGAGATTGAGCACGACTTGCAGATCAAGTTGCTGCCGAAGGACGCAGCCGACGACCGCAGCGTGATCTTGGAAGTGCGCGCAGGCACAGGCGGCGACGAAGCGTCTTTGTTTGCGGGCGACCTGTTCCGTATGTATCAGCGATTCGCTGATCTCAACGGTTGGCGTACGGAGATTATATCGGCCAGTGAAAGCGAGGTGGGGGGATATAAAGAAATTGTTGCGTCGATCACAGGTGCAAGCGTTTTTGCACGGATGAAATTCGAATCCGGTGTGCATCGTGTGCAGCGCGTGCCGGTGACGGAAGCCGGAGGTCGTATTCATACGTCGGCTGCAACGGTCGCGGTGCTGCCCGAGGCCGAAGAGGTCGATGTGCAGGTCGATGAAAAAGACCTTCGCATCGATGTTTTCCGAGCAAGCGGTCCGGGAGGGCAATCGGTCAATACCACCGATAGTGCGGTACGCATTACGCACCTGCCGACCGGGCTGGTGGTGAGCCAGCAGGACGAAAAATCGCAACACAAGAACAAAGCGAAAGCGTTGAAAGTTCTGCGGGCGCGTTTGTTCGAGCAGGAGCGCGAGCGGCTTGACAGCGCGCGTGCGGCAGATCGCAAGGGGCAAGTGGGCTCCGGCGACCGGTCGGAACGAATTCGCACCTACAATTTTCCGCAAGGCCGCGTGACCGATCATCGCATCAATTTAACGCTCTACAAGCTGGACCGTGTGATTGCGGGCGATGCCCTTGGCGAGTTGGTCGATGCCTTGATCTCGGAAGATCAGGCGAACCGGCTTGCGGCGCTCGATGCCGAAAATGCTTAAAGCCGATCAAAACATCAGCACACGAAGCGGACCGGAACAAGGTGGTACGCTGGGCGTGAAAATGCGTCAGGCGCAAAAGCTTTTGCGTGAACGGCAGATCGACACCGCGCAACTCGATGCGCGGCTTCTCGCTGCGAAGGCATTCGGGTGCGCGCCTGCGGATGTGCTTTGGCACGAAGGTGACAGAATGTCATCGCAAGCAACAAAGAGGCTCTCAGGCTATCTGGCACGCCGCATCGGCGGCGAACCGATGGCGTACATATTAGGGCAGCGCAGCTTTTGGAAAAACGAGTTTACCGTAACACGGGACACGTTGATCCCGCGACCCGATTCGGAAACGCTGATCAGCGCTGTCTTAGAGCGCATCACCGACCGCACGGCGCCGTATCGTTTTCTTGATTTGGGCACGGGCAGCGGATGCCTGCTTTTGTCGTTGTTGCGCGAATATCCAGCGGCCACCGGTATTGGCGTCGATATCAGTGCAGCGGCGGTGTCGGTGGCAATTAAGAATGAACAACGCCTGAATCTGCAGGACCGCGCTGGGATTCTCGTTAGCAATTGGTTTAGTAAGGTTGATGGAACTTTCGATATCGTTGTTGCTAATCCGCCCTATATCGTGGATAAACATATTGACGATCTCGAACCAGATATACGTGACTTTGAACCAAGGCGCGCTCTGGCGGGGGGAGGAGACGGGCTGACATCCTACCGCGACATTGCCGTATCGCTTCCTGATTGTTTGAAGCGGGATGCACTTGTTGCGATTGAAGTGGGGGCCGGCCAGTCGGGAGATGTCTGTGAGATCTTTGGCGCGAAAGGGTTTCGGATCGACGGCGTCTTTCAAGATTTGGGACGGCGCGACCGTTGTATCCTCATGCGTCGATAAAGACACTTTGGGGCAAACATCCTGGGGATAAACTCAAAAAAGGACTTGGAATACGGTTAGCAAAACGTTAGGGTCTAGCGAGTATACATTGAGTAAGCGGTCTCGTCGTTCCGGCATTTTTCCGGAGGCTAGAGACAAAAGATCAACTCAGCTAACAGTTTCCAACGCCGGTCCAATTCAAGTGGTGGGCCCGTATAGGATGACGGTTGTGCAAGAATGAAATTAAGTTCAGCGCAGCAAAAGCTTGAGTAAACTTGTTCCGTTAACAGACAGACAGTTGCACTTATGAGGCAAGGACAGAATCAGAAGCGTGCTCGCGGCCGCGGCCGGAAGAACCACAATGGGGCGAATAAGACGCTCGACAGCAATGGACCGGACGTCAAAATCCGTGGCTCCGCCGCTCACATCTGTGAAAAATACCAGTCCTTGGCGCGGGACGCGCACGCCGCCGGCGACCGTGTAGGCGCGGAGAATTATCTTCAGCATGCGGAGCACTATTTCCGTATTCTTGCGGCAAACCAAGCTGCTGCCAACGGTGCCGCTGCGGCGGCCAATGGGGCGGTCAAGGCTGCCAGCGGTGCTGAGGAAGAAGAAAACCAAGAAAGTGGAGATAGCGCCGCCGTTGAGAACCCGCGTCCCAATGGCCGGGGCCGTGGCCGCGGACGTTCGCAAAAAGCTGCTAAAGCTACGCCGCCGGCGGAAGCCGGAACGGACGAGGCAACCGACGCCCCCGCCGAAACGAATGAGGACGCGGCAGAAACGTCCGAGGCGCACGCCTAACTTTCTAGGTTCACGCTCACCACATCATCGACGGACATTGCTCCTGCATCTGTGACCTCGGCATACAGCCCGATATTGGCGTGGTCATAGGTCTTTTGCAGCAGCTTGGGGATATGCATGTCGCGTTCCCCCGTTTCTGGGTTCACATTGGTGGCCGCGCATCTCGTGGTTTCTTGTACGAACCGGACGCCGGCGCCGCCCAACATGCCACTTTTTCCCACCCACTCGCGTTCGGCCCAGGCGGGCGGCCCGTCCACATAGACATTGGCGCGAAAACGGAGCGGATCGAGTTCCGTGCCCGCGACGCGGCCGAGTTCCCGCACCGTGTTGAGGTTGATGATCGATAAGCACTTCATGGCCACGTCCGAAAAACTGTGGCTGTCGCCGGATACCACTTTGGGGCTGCCCTGGACGACGTCCCCTAAATATGCCGCGAAGAATTGCTCGATCACCGTGCGGCCTGCCGGAGAGGAGAGATCGGCGGCAGCCACTTGTTTGCCGTCCCGCGACAAGGTGAGCTGGCTTGTGGCCGCGTCGTAGCGGCTGTCGATCAGGGCCAGTTTCTCATGGCGCATCAGCATGAGGAATTTCGTTTTCGGAAAGTATTTCGGTTGAAGGGGGTCGAAATCGTGACTGCCATGCTCCAACGCATAGATCCGGTCCCCGATGATGGTCTCCCGGGGGGTGAGGTCGGTGGTCTTGATCGGCTCGGCGGACAGCCCCTTCACGGGATACCGGTAGATGTGTCGAATAAGGGTTTGCGGAGTCTCCGCCATATTCATGAAATCCGTAACTTTTGAGGCTAAAAACGTGGGGAAAATGGCCTGAGTCACCTTGTGTTGCGCATCTGCAACACCCATATATGGTTGGTCTGTCCGAGCCCATTTTCGGGGCGGCAGAATAACGTCAAAGGCGCTCACTGGCCATGCTCGATTGGGGTGGTCGAAAAAGGCGTGCTTGGAAGAGGTGACTTATGGATCTTGAAAAATACACTGACCGCTCGCGCGGATTCCTGCAGAGCGCTCAGGGCCTGGCCGTTCGGTCCGGTCATCAGAAATTTTCCCCCGAACATCTCCTGAAAGTGCTGTTGGATGACGAGGAAGGCCTCGCCGCCAATCTCATCAAGGCTGCCGGTGGCCGTCCCGATATCGCTGTCCAGATGAATGAGGCGGCACTGGCCAAAATTCCAACCGTGGAAGGGGCAGGGGCCGGGCAGCTTTATTTGTCGCCCGAATTGGCGAAAGTTTTCGACACCGCCGAGTCCCTGTCCAAAAAAGCGGGCGACAGTTTCGTCACCGCCGAGCGCCTGTTATTGGCGCTGACCATTCAAGAAGGCACCGAGGCGGCGACCACGTTAAAGGAAGCGGGCGTCACGGCCACTGCGCTGAACAAAGCGATCGAAGACATCCGTCAAGGCCGTACGGCGGACAGCGCGTCGGCGGAAGAGGCGTATGACGCGTTGAAGAAATATGCGCGCGATCTCACGGAAGTGGCGCAGGAAGGCAAACTCGACCCGGTCATCGGGCGGGACGAAGAAATCCGGCGTACGATCCAAGTACTGTCGCGGCGCACGAAAAACAATCCAGTGTTAATCGGCGAACCGGGGGTAGGTAAGACCGCCATCGCCGAAGGCTTGGCTTTGCGGATTGTGAATGGCGATGTGCCGGAATCCCTGCGCGACAAGCGGTTGCTGGCACTCGACATGGGTGCCTTGATTGCAGGCGCGAAGTATCGCGGCGAGTTCGAAGAACGGTTGAAGGCCGTGCTGTCGGAAGTTTCAGCGGCGGCCGGCGGGATTGTCTTGTTCATTGACGAAATGCATACCATTGTCGGTGCGGGCAAAGCGGACGGCGCGATGGATGCCTCCAATTTGTTGAAGCCGGCTCTGGCGCGCGGCGAGCTTCACTGCATCGGTGCGACCACGCTTGACGAATATCGCAAGCATGTTGAAAAAGACGCGGCCTTGGCCCGGCGTTTCCAACCCGTGTTCGTCGATGAGCCGACGGTGGAAGACACGATCTCCATCCTCCGTGGGCTGAAGGAAAAATACGAGCTGCATCACGGCGTCCGCATTTCTGACGGCGCGATCGTCAGTTCCGCCACCTTGTCGAACCGATACATCTCCGACCGGTTTTTGCCGGACAAAGCGATCGACTTGATGGACGAGGCGGCCAGCCGCTTGCGCATGCAGGTGGATTCGAAGCCGGAAGAGCTGGACGAGCTCGACCGCCGTATCATTCAGCTTAAGATCGAGCGCGAAGCGCTGCGCAAGGAAAATGACGAAGGTTCGGTCAAGCGCCTCGAAAAGCTCGAAGAAGACCTTGCGGATCTCGAGCAGAATTCCGCGTCCATGACCGCCCAGTGGAAGGCCGAGAAGGAAAAACTGGGTCAGCAGGAACAGGTGCGCGAAAAGCTTGACCATGCGCGGCAAGAGCTTGAAGTGGCGCAACGGCAAGGCAATTTGGCGCGCGCCGGCGAACTGGCCTATGGCGTCATTCCGGAATTGGAAAAGCAACTTGCCGAATCCGACGATGCCGAAGACCATATGGTCAACGAGGCCGTGACCGAAGAACACATCGCTAGCGTGGTGTCGCGCTGGACGGGCATCCCCGTCGACCGCATGCTGCAAGGCGAGCGCGAGAAACTTCTGTCGATGGAAAAGGCACTGGGCAAACGTGTGATCGGTCAGGAAGAAGCGCTGGAGGCGGTTTCCAATGCGGTGCGGCGTGCCCGTGCCGGCCTGCAAGATCCATCGCGCCCCATCGGATCGTTCATGTTCTTGGGCCCGACCGGGGTCGGTAAGACGGAACTGACCAAGGCGTTGGCGGAATTTCTGTTCGATGACGACCAAGCGATCGTGCGCCTCGACATGTCCGAATATATGGAGAAGCACTCGGTGGCGCGGTTGATCGGCGCCCCTCCGGGCTATGTGGGCTATGAGGAGGGCGGTGCGCTGACGGAAGCGGTGCGCCGGCGCCCCTATCAGGTGGTGCTGTTCGACGAAATCGAAAAGGCGCATACGGATGTTTTCAACGTATTACTGCAAGTGCTGGACGATGGGCGTCTTACCGACGGTCAGGGCCGCACGGTCGATTTCAAGAACACGTTGATTATCATGACCTCCAATCTGGGGTCGGAGTTCCTGGCCAATCAGGCGGATGGCGACGATTCCTCGGCGGTGCAGGATCAGGTCATGGCCGTCGTGCGGTCGCATTTCCGCCCAGAGTTTCTGAACCGTTTGGACGAGACGATTCTGTTCCACCGCCTGACCCGCGATCAGATGGACGCTATTGTCCAGATCCAGGTGAAACGCCTGGCGGCCTTGCTGGTGGACCGGGAAATTACCGTCGATCTCGACCACAAGGCGGAAACTTGGTTGGCCTCGGCCGGTTACGATCCGGTCTATGGGGCGCGGCCGCTAAAGCGGGTTATCCAGCGCCATCTGCAGAACCCGTTGGCCGAAATGATCCTTGAAGGATCTGTCGAAGACGGCAGCACGGTTGCCGTGACGGCTGATGAAGACGGTCTGGTGATCAACGGCAAGTCGGTCAAAGTGCGCAACGACTTCAGCCGGCCGTCAGGGACGGATGACGAACCGCGCCAGATGCTGCATTAAAAACGGTTGGTGCGCCGGCCTATCGCGCTAGCGAGACGGTACGGTCCAGTTGCCGTGCCGAAAATAACTCCCGGTACAGAGCGATATTGGTCACTGAGGCCGTCGTGTAGACGGCGGCCTGCGGTGCCGTATCGGCGCCGAAGGTGACTGCCTCGGTGATGGTGGCCACATGAGCCGCAATCGCTTTACCGCTGTCGATCCAAGAAAGTGGGCGGGGTGCCACCCGTTCCAATTCGTCCATCAGCAATGGAAAATGGGTGCACGCCAGCACCACCGTGTCGATGTCCTCGCCAACGTCCTGGGCAAATAAGGGGGCGATGGCTAATGCCACTTCCTTCAGCTCGAACGCTTCGCCTCGCGCTTTGCGTTCGGCCAGGTCGACCAATTCAGCCGAGCCATGCAGCAGCAATTTGCAGTGGGCTGCAAATTCTTCGATGAGGTCTTTGGTGTATTGGCGTGCCACCGTGCCCGGTGTGGCCAACAAACCGATCACATTGCTTTGGCTGCCGGCGGCGGCGGGTTTGACGGCCGGTACCGTGCCCACCACCGGCACGTCCAAGGCCTGACGGATCTCCGGCAGGGCAACCGTGCTGGCAGAATTGCAGGCCACCACAACGATGTCGGCCGCGGATTCCTGAATCGTGCTTTGAAGCAAAAGCGGTACGTCTTTCTTGAGCCAGGATTCCGATTTGGTGCCGTAGGGAAAGTTCGCCGTGTCCATGGCATAGGACAGGCAGGCGTCGGGAAGCGCTTGGCGGATCTCGTCCAATATGGTCAGGCCGCCCACGCCGGAATCGAAGACCAGAATGTGCGGCACTCTGATGTCAGGAGCCATCGGCTGTGACCGGCGGGTGCCTTATTGGGTTGCAGAAACCCCCTGCACGAGTTCGGCCGTTGCCACGGGGGTCGACAGGGGCGTTTGTAGCCTATCGGCCCGGATTTGGTCGCGTTCTGCTTTGAAGGCTGTCAGCACGTCGCCCTTCAACGTCCGGCCCGACGGAATGCGCACCCGCATCGGATTGACCGCCTTACCTTGGTAGTGGACTTCGTAGTGCAGGTGAGGGCCTGTCGACCGGCCTGTGGTGCCCACATAGCCGATTGTCTGGCCTTGCTTCACACGGCGGCCCTTTTTGATGCCGCGGGCATAGCGGTGCAAATGGGCGTAGGCCGTTTTGTAGCCATTGGCGTGGCGGATCCGGATGTAGTTGCCGAAACTGCCAAAGCGGCTGGCCCGTTCGATGACGCCGTTACCGGCTGCTTTGATGGGTGTTCCCGTCGGCGCTGCGAAGTCTGTTCCCTTATGAAGCTTTGAATAGCCCAAAACCGGATGAACGCGGCGGCCAAAACCAGACGAAATGCGCGCGCCGTCGATGGGCGTCCGCATAAGGAACTGTTTGGCGCTTTTGCCGGCGGCGTCGAAATAGTCGGTGATATTGTCGTCCGACGGCGTGAAGCGGAACAACTCTTTTTCTTTGCCGCTGGTCGTCATCGAGGCGTAGTGGATGACGCCGTTTTTCACCGCCTGTCCTTCATCATCGTAGAAGCGCGAGAAATAGACCTTGAAACTGTCGCCCTTGCGGATTTCGCGCTGGAAGTCGATGTCATAGGAATAAATGCGGATCAATTCTGCAATGACGCCATGGGGGATGTCCGACTCGACGGCGGCCAAGTATAGGCTGCTGTTGATCGTGCCGGCGGCATTGACGGTGCGTTCGGTCAGGTCTTTTGTCAGCTTATCCGCCGTGTACGAACCATCGCCGTCGCGGCGCACATCGATCGTGGTGACCCGGTCGGGTTGCAACGACAGGCCGACCAATCGTGTCCAGTCGGCGCCGACGGCGCTCAAGCCCGCTTGCACATAACGCGCTTCGGCGGGCTGCATAATCGGATTGTCTTGAAAGGCCCGGGCAAAGCCCACTTCCAAGGTTTGGCCCACTTTAATATGGCGGGGATCGAAAACCGGCTTCATGGCCTCGATGGCGTAATAGGCGTCGCGCCGGTCGGCGCCCGCTTTGGTAAGGATCTTCATCAGCGTGTCGCCATTGCGCACGGTGACCTTGGCCCGCTTCACCGGGGGCACGCGGGGCGTGGCGGCGATCTCCAGATCCTCATGCGCGAAGACCGACAGACCGTTCTGAGGCCCGGCGACCACGGCTTTGGCTGCATTGGACGCGGTGGCGCCGTCCGGTGCCGACCACTGACCCATCAGCGTCACCGCGCCGAACAGGCCGATACAGCCCACCATCGCTGACGACGCAACCAACCATTTGATGGGGTTCCACCCCGGGGCAGCCGGCGCAGCCGGTGCCACGCTGCCATGTGCGCTCACCTGTGAAGTCAAATGCCCGTCCTCCGCCATGGGTTTGCACCGCCAAATTCTTCGCAGCCCAAACGCCCGGCTTGTGATTCTGTCAATCTTGTAAGTGTAGGTTTCGAGGGGTTAATGATTTTCTAACGATGGTGTGTTGTTCAAGGGAACGCAGAGACAGGATCAAGCCGAAAAAAGGCCTGATTTGCGCCGGATATTAGCTGATTCAGCGGGGCATGCCACTGACAAAAACGCGAGACCGATTTCGTGTTTGAAAAGGGGCCAAAATAATCGGAAAAAGTGCCCGGATATCGCTTGACGCCCCCCTCTCAATCCATATATACACCCTCCTCACGCCAACGCGGCGACGTCGTTAACGTGGTCCGGGTTGGTACGATCCAAAAGCGTATTTTCGTGTTTAAGCGGGCAGGTCATTGCGGTGAAGACCACTGCAAATGATGTTTTGCCCCCTAAATCATGTGAAAACGCCCGTTTGGGTCCGCTATTTGACAATGTAGATCGAGAAAGGGAAGCGTGGGCGGCGGTGAGCCGTATACGGCGACGGAGATCGTCTGACTTTGGTCGGACGGTTGATGAAGCTAAATCGGAATACTGTCTTGTCCGAAAGCGCTTCTCGGAATTTCCATGTATTTGGTGTTTTCATTCGTGAGAATGCCAAGTCGCGGAAACCCGTAATTTTTTTAGCGTAATTTGAGACAAGTCAGGCAAACTCAACTTGAGAGTTTGATCCTGGCTCAGAACGAACGCTGGCGGCAGGCCTAACACATGCAAGTCGAACGAGAAGCTTGGCTTCGGCCAAGTGGAAAGTGGCAGACGGGTGAGTAACGCGTGGGAATCTACCTAGTGGTGGGGAATAACTCAGGGAAACTTGTGCTAATACCCCATGAGCCCTTCGGGGGAAAGATTTATCGCCATTAGATGAGCCCGCGTCAGATTAGCTTGTTGGTGAGGTAAAAGCTCACCAAGGCGACGATCTGTAGCTGGTCTGAGAGGATGATCAGCCACACTGGAACTGAGACACGGTCCAGACTCCTACGGGAGGCAGCAGTAGGGAATATTGCGCAATGGGGGAAACCCTGACGCAGCAATGCCACGTGAGTGAGGACGGCCTTCGGGTTGTAAAGCTCTGTCCTAAGGGAAGAATGGCATTATGGTTAATACCCATAGTGTTTGACGGTACCTTAGAAGAAAGCACCGGCTAACTTCGTGCCAGCAGCCGCGGTAATACGAAGGGTGCAAGCGTTGTTCGGATGTACTGGGCGTAAAGCGCGCGCAGGCGGATTGTTAAGTCAGATGTGAAATCTCGGGGCTCAACCCCGAAACTGCGTCTGAAACTGATAATCTAGAATATCGGAGAGGGAGATGGAATTTCGCATGTAGGGGTAAAATCCGTAGAGATGCGAAGGAACACCAGAGGCGAAGGCGCCTTCCTGGACAAGTATTGACGCTGAGGCGCGAAAGCGTGGGGAGCAAACAGG
>JANQMY010000158.1 GCA_028279895.1 Alphaproteobacteria bacterium | reverse complement strand
TTGTAGAATTTCGAATACAGCTTTCTCATTTGCGACAGAAACTCGTTCTGCCCGCCGTAGCTCGGGTGCCGCACCTGAACGTTCTGCTTATTCGGAGCAATTCTGTGGGCGCTCCTTGCAGCATCGTTGCCGATTGCAACGATTCGTTTCGGAGACAATAGGATAACCAGTTCGGCGAGAATATCCTCCCCAGCCGCGCGTTCGTGCGCCTTATGTGACCGGTTGCTGAACGGATCATCCGGCTCGTGCGGATGCAATGGAAAGACATTCCAAAGAAATATCGACGTATCCAGGTGAGCCAGCACAGTCCAAATTATAGCCGCTGTGCGTTCGGCAACAGGTTGTCCTTTTGTCGGACGCTCTAGCGCAACTCCCCAGCGTTCAGCATGTGCGGCCATGTGGATGTCATCCGTCAACGCAAGCCCGGTTCTGCGGCCCCCGCGATATCCAAGATCGCGACCGATCCAGATTGAATCGACGTGGGTCTGAACAGCCGCACTGAGCATCTCCGCGAGGACCTTTGCCCTCTTTTGAGGCGCGTCAGGCTTGTCATGCACAGAGCATCGATTTGCGTACGGATTGAACGCATCTTCAAACGACAACGCGGAGAGAGCAGATACGAACTGTTCTGGCCGCATCATCGTTCCTCCTAAAAAGTCCTATAGCTGACCGTTCTGTTTGATCGATTGCCGATCACAATGCCTCCGCCATTTACTTTAACCTTCCGAAACACCGAATAGCCTTGTAATATAGCGTCTTCCCATAGCTTGAGCGGGCAGGCCTCGACCTCGTAGCCACTCACAAACTGGCCAACTGTCTTGAGAAGATCGAATGATACGCCGTCCTGACCTTCGAAAAAATTAAGAAGCTTGGCTCGCGAAAATATCCAAGCCGAAAGGCCTTCCTCAACGACGATCGCTCGGCCACTATCCTGTGTTTCGTCTACGATTGGCTCGCTTTTCCGCTTGTGTTTAATCAAGGCCCTAAACGTTGGAGACCAGTGCAGCACCGCTGCGTAAGCAAAATGAAAGACGTCATGAAACCGATAGCCGTCTGGATCACGAATATTATCCGTGAGCGGGTCGCCTATGAAAACGCCGTTCCACTGCAGGCAGCTTTGGCCGCCCTTTCGTTCTCTGATCACTATTTCGAACTCGGTAGGTATCTGTTCGTCTTGTGGAAACCCAGAGTCGAAGGTCGGTAGGTTGGCTGGGTCTGGCGGGAGGAAACGGCCGCGCACCTTAACGAGGTTAGATCGAACGATCTCCGCAAAGGAAACACCAGACGCCTGAAGCGCATGCAAATAGCACCTGCCAAAATCAATCAACTTCTCGCAGGCGTGGTTTCCGCTTGCCGCCATTGGGAGCAAGGCTGCAACCGATGTACCGAGACGAAATAGCGAGTCATCGAGAGCGGGTGTTTTTTCACTGATCAGAATTTCCGACAGGGGCCCAACCAGCAAGTCACTCGCCGCGACCGATGTCGTGTACGTATCGTTCTTAACGCCGGCTGCCAGTACTTCTGCGACGCTGAGGTTGAGGCGCCTGCATAATGCCGTAAGGTACCATAATGCGTCTCCAAATTCCTCCACGACGGCACGCTGGTAGCCTATAAATGCATCTTTCTCCCTTTTGTGTTTCTTCGATGCCGCCATAACGCTGCCGACTTCGCCGAACAGCCCAAGCAAGATCGGTTTCAGATCCGTCTTTGGAAACCGATCGGTCGCCTCCGCCGCCGCGACGTAGTCGTCCAAGAGGAACAATGTTCGCGGGTCAGCCGAAGTCTTCGATGTGAGTGTGCTCGATGTCATGGCGTACGTGTCCAGTCTAACGGTTCGCCAATATATTGGCGCATCCCAAGTTCATTAATCCAATCCACAAACGCTTTAACAAAAGCGTCAGGAAACCGACTTTTATGTCCGCGTCCTGCGCAGATATCAGCACCAGATAAACCGCGAAATTTTGCGGCGATTGGAGGACCCTCACCGCCGCAATAAACATACTCTGTGCCGACAAGCATCCGGTTGGTCCTGGTATCGTTCTTGATGTTTGCCGGGTTAGGGGAACCATCTGGAAAGGTGTGATGGGAATCTAACTGAAGCCATTCTCCGGAGGGTGCCTTGGAGTAGATATTGTCGCCAAATGCTTGTTTCTTGCTGCCCCTAAGATTCGGCTTCTTCAACTGAAAGCGGGGATCGTCGAAGTACTGTTCCAATGTCTTCGTCTCACCGACCTTCATCGCGTAGACAAGATACCCTGTTCGACCTCGTTCGGCGGTACCGGTTCCGACTACCCAATCTCCGACCGCAGCAAGTCGTCGGATTTCCGGTTTGCAGGTTGCCAGGGTGCATACGTTGAAGAACGGGTTTGGGGCGAACCCATAGTCTCGGGCGACAACGTAGGAGAAGAGCCGCATATCCGTCCGCTAACAACTGTAACGCGTTATTGGGCGCGGCGCGGATTGAGACCCGTCAGGATTTTCCCAAGTGTTATTTTTCCCCTTGATGGCATCAATGATTCGGTTAGCGTTCCATCCTACGACGGCATCGGCGTATTTGGTGAGGGCGTCGGGGACCTGGCAGTTGTTGTCTCCGTGACCCCAGACTCCAACGATGCGCTTCCCCTGTTTTGCCGCGTACTCGATTTCCCAATCCACCCACTCGCTTCCCTTTGTTGTGGGTGTCACGTATACAATGAAGGTACCAGCCCAATCGATTTGCGGAGCCAGAATCTGCGACCTGATATAGTCTGGCGACTTAGCGTTATTTTCTTTTCCAGAGTGAATAGAGGCATCGCGAATCGACATGCCTTTACTCGCAAGCAGGTCCTTTAGCTCGCCAAGCCCGTCATCGTCTTCGTGAACATGACTGATGAATACGTTCTTCGTGTCCCCGGCCATCGCGTTTAATCCTTGCAATTTGGAATGACCCCATTAATCGTAATGATAGCAGACCGTGAGAATTTCGCCTAGCAGAAGGGTCCGCCAGGATGTTGCCGCCTGTCTTGGAAATCTACGTCGTTTGGCATCCGGGGGACGGTGCGGGACGCGCCATCGCGGATGAGTTCATTCATCATTTCCGCGGCACGGCGTTCACCGGCCTGATTGGCGGAGCGATCGAGGTTTTCGTGCGAAGTGAGGGATGGCGGAGTTCGGTAGATAGTCCGCGCCCGATCCCGGTGCCCGGGGCCGGTCCGCCGAACAACCTGCCTGAGGCGGAATTTGTAGCGATCGTTCCGATTCTAGGAAACGAATGCGCGACGGCTGTCGAGAATGGCGGGCCGTGGAGAGCATATATCGAGGCAATTGCGGATGCACGCAAGAGCCACCCAGAACGCGTCGGTGTCTTTCCATATCGGCTTGACGCTGGTGCGGCTTCCGGCACATTTCTGGGAAATTTGCTGGGCGGATATCAAGCCGTAGGTGCCGTCGCCCCCGAACCAATTCACGACACAGCCGCAGGACTGCGCTGTCGTGACCTGTCGCAAGGATTGACGCAGTTCATGTCCGGCGACCCAAACGCGCGCCTGACGGCATTCATAAGCCATACGAAGCGGAGTGCGGCGGTTGATATGGGTGATGTGAACGATCTCATTTCGATCGTACGTAGCGTAATTAGAGCGACCCGGCTTCAGGAATTCTTTGATGCAAGCGATCTTCAACCGGGTACAGACTGGAGCCATGAATTGCATGAAAAGGCTGGGACGAGCGCGCTCCTCGCGCTGCGAACGGACCTCTATCCCACTCGCGAGTGGTGCCAAAAAGAGGTTTTAATAGCAAAAAGGGCGGGAATGCCCGTCATAATTTTAGATGGAATAGGTTATGGCGAAGAACGTGGATCGTTTCTGATGGATCACGTACCGCGAGCGCCAGTTCGGACAGATGGGACCGAGTGGCGGCGCGGGGATGTTTACAGGGGCCTGAACTTGCTTGTGGACGAATGTCTGAAACGAGAGCTTTGGAACCGACAGCATCAACTGGCCAAGGATCGACACGACCTCGCCGTCTCGTGGTGGGCTCCGCATGCCCCCGAGCCCATCACCTTGATCGAGTGGTTGGGAACCGCCGGAGCGACGGGTCAACTGTCGACAAATGGCGGTACGGTTCGAGTTCTGCATCCGGACCCACCGCTAGGTCCTGATGAGAGAACGGTGCTCCAGCAAATACTAGAGTTTGGACGCGTGGGCGCGAAGTTGGACGTAATGACTCCTCGACAACTGGCTGCGCGCGGTGGCTGATGACAGCAAGTGACGAGCCTCAACGAATGCTCCTTGCACCGGATGCGCTCCGAGGCATTCGTATTGCCATTTCGGCGTCCGAAAGTCCTGATCTGGCGCGCCTCGGGCTTGTCGAAACGCATTTCAGGTTGGCATTGGGAGAAATTGCACGCAGCGTACTGATCGGAGGCGGAAAACTCTCTTATGGCGGTCACCTTGACCCTGCCGGTTACACGGTTTTCTTGGTCCAAGAGCTACAACGGTATAGTCGCCGGGATCGACCCCTCATGGTCTGCCTTGCATGGCAGGAACACCGAAAATCCTCTCGGCAAGAGTTGGAAACACATAAACACGATCTTGGCCTTTTCGGCGAGATTGCTTGCCTCGATCCGGACGGGAACGTGTTGGATTGGAACACCGAAGTATCGGCCGGGCCAGAAGAGGTCAATGATGACGACTTGCGTCGCAGAAGTTTGACCTCCTTACGCCATTTCATGGCGAAAGAATCAAATGGCCGAGTACTTATTGGCGGGCGACGTGACGGCTTTCAGGGAAATTATCCGGGCTTATTGGAGGAAGCGATCATCTCCTTGGAGCATGGCCAGCCGCTCTATTTAGCTGGTGGCTTTGGAGGCGTGACGAAAGATATAATAACGGCGCTCGGTATCGACGATGGAACCTGGCTGCCTACCACGACGGATGCTCCACCGCTCGACAACCGGGTCTTGTCAGGGCTGAGAGAACTGTCCGTTTATGCACAAAAGGCAAGCTGGAAGGGTCCAGACAACGGGCTGACAGAAGAAGAAAACCGTCGGCTGGCAGTAACCCATCGCCCAACGGAAATCGCGGCATTGGTAAGCCTCGGTTTAGGGCGCCGTTTCTCAAACTAACGTGCTCTACCGTTCGCGGTCGAAGTTGCGGCGGGGGTTGGGGTGGCGTCGGCGGAAGGTCCTGGTCGGTTTTGGGTTCTGTTCGTCGTGTTGAGCCGGATCGGGTTCCGGGGAGGCGGAACGGCGGAAGGACTTTGCCGGATCGGGTTTGTCCTTTTCCGGTTGCGGGTGATCGGGTTCCGGTGACGCGAAGCGGCGGAAGGTTTTGGTGAGATCGGGCTGCGGTTTTTCCGCCGGATCGGGTTCGCGGGATGCTGCCTTGCGGAAGATTTTTGTGCGTGGTTCGGCTGGGTGTTCGGGCCTTTTAACGGGCGTGGGAGCGGGTTTGACCGGTGCCGCTGGTGAGGGTGCGGGCGCGTGCTGATCGGGCATCAGCGCGTCATTGGCGGTCAAGTGCGACCATGTTTTCGGTGTCGGTGCAGGTGTGGGCTGCGCCGAGTTTGGTGCGGGCGTCGTG
>JANQMY010000157.1 GCA_028279895.1 Alphaproteobacteria bacterium | reverse complement strand
CAAAACGGCTCCAGACTCTTTGTTTTACGCGTTTCCGGACGGTGAACCGGATTCCACTTCACCTGGAAACGCTATAGGCGGCAAGTCGGTATTGTAAATCATTCACAGCTTGACGTTCACGGCGTGAATTTGCGAAAATATCGCGCTGCGAATGGAGGGTGAATTTGCCGGAAAAGCCGAAAGCGCAGGTCTCGATCGACTTCTTGTCCGCGTTGGAGCGAGGCGAGGTGGTGACCCAGATGTCGCTGGCCAAAAGGGCGTCGGTGTCGGTGGGTCTCATCAACGCCTTGCTGAAACGTGCTATCAATAAGGGTTTCGTGAAGGCAAAAGCCGCGCCATACAAACGATATGCCTATTACCTGACGCCGAAAGGCTTTCGCGAAAAATCAAGGCTTGTGGCGGAGTATTTGGAGGTGTCGCTCAACTTCTTTCGGATGGCGCGGGGCGAGTACATGTCGACATTCGACCGGATCGATAAACTTGCGGAAGGGCAGATCTTGCTAGCCGGACGTGGCGAGCTGAGCGAAATCGCCCATTTGGCCGCGAGAGAAGCCGACTGCGATCTTGCCGGTATTTACGATCCGTCCGCCAATAAGGACGAGCGCCACGGGATTCCCGTCATCCGTTCGATGGCGGACGTGGACAAGATCGGGGCCATTGTGCTTGTCGAATCGCGGGAGCCGCAAAAGCTCTATGACGAGTTGGCCGAATTGGTCGATCCGGCGCGCATATATGCGCCCGACTTTTTGCGCATTACCCGGGAAAAACTGAGTTTTGAGCCGCCGGATGTGGCCCCAAAGAGAGAAATGCGCTGATGCCGTGGAGTGTGCTACACACGCGGCCCGACCAGGAAGGGCGCGCCGGCCTGACTCTCAAAAGGCCGGAGTTTGAAACGTGGCTGCCGATTACCGCGCGGTCGCGTGGGCGATAATCTGTAAGAGAACCAAGCTCTCGTGAGAAACCTCGAAGCCTGGTGGTTAGTTTGTTTATGAAGAAGACGCACATCATCGCGGAATTGGGAATCAACCACAATGGGTCCGCTGCTTCGGCGCGGAGGTTGATTGATGCCTCCGCGTCGGCGGGCGTATGGGGCGTCAAGTTTCAATATCGGAACCTGGCGAACTCCTATGCCGGCGGCGAACAACAGATCGGCGATGAAATCCTTCAAGAAGAGATCGAGCGCACCTATCTTCCCGTCAATCAAATTCTCGAATTGACGGGGCATGCAAAACAACAGGGATTGTCCGTCGGGATCAGCTTCTTTTCGCCAGAAGACCTCAGTGACTTCGGCGGCGGCATTGACGAGTTCGATTTTTTCAAAGTGCCGTCGGTCGAATTCACCAATCTGCCATTGATCGAAGCGATCGAGAGCTATGGCGTGCCCAGCCTTATTTCCACGGGCGCCTATGACGAAGCGAGCATCCGGGAAACGATCGGACATTTGAACCCCGAGCTGTGGACGCTCATGCACTGCATCTCGAACTATCCCGTGTCGGTGGTGAACAGCCGTCTAGGCTACATCCAACACCTCAAAGAGCTGTGGAGCGGAGATGTCGGTTATTCCAGTCATGACGAACTGTGGGAAACCGCGCTGCTTGCCATGCAGATGGGCGTGTCCGCGATCGAACGTCACATCACCTTCGACAAGAAAGACGATGGGCTTGATCATTCGTCGAGTTCGACACCGGACGAGTTTGCACGCCTGGTAAGCTTTGCCGACAATTTGGATCTTGTGCTGGCCGGCAACAGCGCACGCGTGCCGAACCAGGGGGAATTGCTTAATCTGCAAAACCTTGGACGCTCCTACTATGCGAAAACGGATATAGAAAAGGGCCAAGCAGTTCGCGAGGAAAGCGTGGTTTTGCGCGCGCCCAGAATCGGGTTAGGGCAGCAAGAAGCGCTGAAACGTTTCGGCAAGCCTGCGCTTCGGCATGTCAGTGCGGGCAGCGTTATCGACCGCTCCGTCTTCGAAGCAGCCGACACGCTTTCCGACGAGGTGATCGCTTTCGCCAAGGCACAGGCGTTTTCATTGCCGGTGCGGTTTCACGATTTTGATCTGATAACGGAACGCTTTCCGATTGGACGGTTCGAATTTCATCTGTCCTTTAAAGATATGGCGGATCCGATCGATATCCGTCAATTTTCGTCCGATCACGAATATAGCGTACACTTGCCCGACTATATCAGTCCGACGCAGCTGATCGACCCGTTCTCTTCAGACAATGCGCAACGTGCGGCAAGCTATGAAATCTTGGACCGGACGGCGTCGTTTGCATCGGGTCTGCAGGACCTGACGGGGCGGCCGGTGCCGATGGTGGGCAGTTTCTCTGTGCTGAACGGTCCGCTCGAATCCTTCTTTGAGGAACTCTCCCGGCTCATCGGCAAATATGCCGATGACGGGGTTCAATTGATGCCGCAATGGCTGCCGCCGGTCGCTTGGTATTTCGGGGGCGCTGTGTGGCTCTCCGTTATGAACAATCTGGACGATGTGGCGCTGATCGAAAAGTTCGACATTCCCATTTGCATGGATGTCTGCCATCTCGCGATGGGAGATACCGTGTTTGATTTCGACGCTGCCGACGTCATCGACACGTTGAGGCCCCACATTGGCCATGTGCATTTTGCGGATGCCATCGGCTTCGACGGTGAGGGTGTTGCCTTCGGCGAAGGCGATTCGAAAAACGCAGCCGCAATTGAACGCACATTGACACTTCATTGTGTGAAGGTCATCGAAGTGTGGCAAGGACATCTGAATCAGGGGGCTGGCTTTGCGACGGCACTGATCAAACTTCAGGAAATGTTCGGCGAGAATGACCAGCACTGACAAAACAGCTCTTATTCTGGGCGTGACGGGGCAAGACGGGGCCGTCTTGGCCGACATATTGCTGCGGCAGGGGTGGCGCGTTTATGGCAGTTTCCGGCGCGGCGTATTGGGCAAGTTCTGGCGGCTCGATGAACTGGGCATTCGCGATCGTATTGAGCTGGTCAATGTGAACCTCCAGGAACCGCACCAGAATATCGATACGCTGGCGCGCATTCAGCCCGACCACATCTATCATTTTGCCGGCGAAAGCTTTGTGGCCGATTCCTTCGACCAGCCAAGAACGGTGTTGGAGGTAAATGTAATCGGCACACTGAATGTGCTCGAAGCCATGAAACATTCGGCACGCGATGCCCGGTTGTTCTATTCCTCAAGCTCCGAAATTTTTGGCGGTGCCGCAACGGGAGAGAAACTGAGCGAGCAAAGCCGGTGTGCGCCGCTTAATCCGTACGGCCTTTCGAGATTGGCGGCGCAAAACTTGGTCGATATCTATCGGCGGCGCCATGGCGTGTTCGCGTGCTGCGGCATTATGTTCAATCACGAAG
>JANQMY010000154.1 GCA_028279895.1 Alphaproteobacteria bacterium | reverse complement strand
GGTGGTGATTCCGACCGGCGATTCATAGCGCAGCACTTCTTCCACGGCGGCAGCCGCCAAACTTCGATCCGCCATCAGTGCCGACTTTTGATCCGCATGGGTCAGGAATAACCACATGCCGTTGCCGATCAGGTCGGACGTCGTGAGATTGCCACCGATCAGCAGGCCGATCAAATTGACTTCGATTTCTTCGTCGGAGAGGTCGAGCCCGTCTTTCTGAGCCAAGACCAAATCGCTGATGAGGTCGTCTTTCGGTTCTTCCCGGCGCTGGGCGATCAATTCGTGAAAATAGGCGGTCAAATGATCCGACCCCCAATTCATCCGTTCTTCCTGCTCCGGTGTGCGGATGGCCGCGAGGCTCAGAATGGAGGCTTCGGACCATTCGCGAAATTCACCCACGCGGGCTTCTTCGACACCGATGATCCGGGCGATCACCAAAATGGGGATGGGAATGCAGATTTCATCGATGATATTGAAGGTACCCGACGCCGGAGCACGGTCGATAACCTGATTCACGATGGCTTCAATGTCGGCCTTTTTCTTATTGATTCGGGCGTAGAGCGCTTTGGCGATGGGCGGGCGCACGCGGGAGTGATCCGGATCGTCCATGAACAATATGCTGGGCCGCTCGGCCACCTCGCTGCCACCCTCTGCCTCGCTGGAACTGGCAAAGAGACGCATAAACGACCCTTCTTCCGCATTTCGCGGATGGCGCCAGAGCGACCGGTCGTTTACGATCTCGCGCACATTGTCATATTTACTCAGCAGCCAGATCTTCCCGTCATCATCGTGATAGACCGGACACTGACGTTGCAGGTCTTTCAATATGGGATGCGGGTTTTCGCGCGCGTTGGGGTCCAGCGCACTGGTTTCCATGATGCTGTTGATGGGCGCTTTATCTTGGTCTTCTGCCATGGGTGCATTGTCCTTTATGTGTTTTGCACTCCTCGCCGGCCAGGCGATACAGATCGGCTAGGCGTCATCTCCCGATTCGTAGCGTTCAGCCACCTGTGCCCCGAATTCCGTGGTCAACTCAAACAGCTTGTCCGGGTCCGAATGGCGTAACTTGGCCATATCAAGTTCCATGCCCTGCGCGAAAATGAGTTCCGGCACATTGTTTTCGACCGCCTCCAATATGGCCTTCGCGCAGTCCGCCGGATCGTCGCCGCCGTCGATCGCTTGATCGGACTTGCCGCGGGTGGAACCGTCGGCGGTAAACGCATTGCGCGACACGTCGGTGGCCACAGACCCAGGTAAGATGTTCGTCACCTGGATGTTGTGAAGCTTCGACACTTCCGTGCGCAGCGCATCCATATAACCGATAAGGCCGTGCTTGGCCGCCGAATAGGCCGTGCGCAACGGCGCGCCGATCCGTCCGGCCACGGAACTAATGGCGATGATGTTGGCACCGCCCGCCTCCACCATTTTCGGCAATTGAAGCTGGGTAAGCCAAATGGGCGCGATCAAGTCGATATTGATCAGGCCCGTATAGACCTGCGGCGCCGTTTTGATGGCCAGGCTGCGCTGGCTGACGCCGGCATTGTTGACGAAGATGTCGACCCTTCCCTTCCAGGCCCAGGCCTCCGCCACTTTGGATTCCAGGACGCCGAAGTCTGTGACCTCGAAGGGCACGATTAACGTGTCGGTCGGCAGTTCGCCGGCCACGCGTTCCAACGCCTCTACCCGGCGGCCGGACAGGATGATATGCGCACCTTCCGCCGCAAAGGCTTTCGCCAGCGCCTCGCCGATGCCCGACGAGGCGCCCGTAATCCACGCGATTTTGTCTTTGAATTTTGTCATCGTTTCCTCCGCCGCTTTTTATGTCGGTGGCCGCCGGCCGTTACGTCAGCCGTTCGACCGCCACCGCCGTGGCCTCG
>JANQMY010000135.1 GCA_028279895.1 Alphaproteobacteria bacterium | reverse complement strand
GCCCCTTCACGCTGGGCTTGAACATGGCCAAAGCGCCGTGGCGCGGGTGGTGAGCAAGGAGGAGGGCACCAGCATTACGCCGGTCATGACATTTCAGACCGCGGACGGTCATATCTGCCGGGAATTTTCCTATGATTCAGCGGAGGCTCAGCAGCGCGGGGTCGCGTGCCGCGAAGGCCCATCTTGGCAGGTGAAATTTACCGTTGCGTCTTCCGCGTCCTCTACGCCGGATGACGGATATATTCCTGCCGGCTCGGCGCTTCTCGCGGTTGATATCTTCATTGATACTTTAGGAGCGGGCGAGCCCTTCGGCCGCGAACAAGAACAGCAATTGATTAGTGACAGTTGGGCGGGCCTGGAGTGGTAACTCTGTAAGGTTCATTTCCCTCACTTACAGGGCCGCCAAAAAATCCCATCGCGCGGGAATAAACGCCGTTCTCACTCGTTCTCATTCTGTCGGATGCATGCCGATGCAGCGCGTCAGCTTTGGTGGATGGGGAGAGAATATGGAAATCGCAAATGAACGTGCCCTCTATCAGACGCGCACGAGTGTTGATTTTGGAGAAGGGGCGGCAACCCAGACTTCAAAGTTTGGGCTTTCTAAAATTATTTCTGCGGACCGGTTAACCAAAGCAAAATGGGCCTTCAGTACACGCCGCATTCCGAACTCAGTTCCCAAACGCTTGTTGGCCGGAGATTTTTCGCCTAGTGCCGGTGATCTGATTCTGGCGAAAGTCGTCGGCTTGGGTCAGCACAAGCGGCTGGAGCTGCCCGATGGCCGCCGCGCCCACATGTTTCTGGGCGATGAGATTGTTGTCTGTTATGGCAACCGCTACGCCCCCAACCAGTTCGAAGCCGTGGTGCCGGATGGACTTGAGGAATGCGATCTGGTGGCCGCCGGTGGTTTGGCCGCAACAACCCTCTCACGCAATGGCGCGATAAATGCGGCAACGCGCCTTCAGCCCTTGGGGCTCCTGGCCGATGAGAATGGGTGCCGTATCAATGCGTTTCAGTGGCGGCTTCCCACAACAACAGCCACCCCTGCGATGCTGCCTCCCGTTATTGCCGTTGCGGGCACATCCATGGATTCAGGAAAGACCACGTCTGCCGCTGCCCTTATACGGGGGCTGCGGGACGCCGGGCTTAGGGTTGGCGCGGCGAAACTGACCGGCACCGGCGCCGGCGGCGATTTGTGGCACATGGCCGATGCGGGCGCGGCGGCAACTCTTGATTTTACCGACGCTGGATTTGTTTCCACCTACAAGGTTTCTCCAGAAGCGCTGACCGGGATCATGAATTCTCTGCTCGCGGAGCTTCTGAAAATCGAGCCAGACGTCATTGTTTTGGAAGTTGCCGACGGATTGCTGCAGGCCGAAACCGCGACGCTGTTGCAGTCACCCGCGTTCAAGGCGGCGGTCGATGGCATCATCTTCGCCGCTGGTGAGGTTATGGCAGCAACGGCTGGTGTCGCATGGCTTCGCGAGAAAGGCCTGAACGTGCTGGGTGTCTCCGGTGTTCTGACCCGAGCACCCCTGTGCATTCAGGAAGCTGAATCGGTTTTGGACATTCCCGTTCTGACGATATCCGATTTGGTGGATGGCGCATTGGTCCCCCGTATCATCTCCCGCGAAGTGCCGGACCATGCAGCCTAGCTGGGCAACCCCTTTCCCGCGCCTTTTGTCCAAGGGCCGGTCGCGAACCCTTGTTTGGCTTGTGGCCAATGGATTTGCGCAAGGCGCTTGCGCCCTAGGTATCGCTTTTGCCATCCGTGCGGTGTTTGACCGGTTCATCGGGCCGGGGGTTTCACCATCGGTGGTGACGATGACCGCGCTGGCCGCCGCCTTCGTATGTCTTCACTTTGGCGCTGCGTGGCTGCGCATGGTTGAGCGCGTTGGCGCCGAACGGCTGGGCCAGAGTTTTGCCTATTCCATACGGGCGCGGCTGTTTGATCATATGAGCCGCCTTTCCTTGCGCGCCCATCGCTCCCGCCGCCACGGTGCGCTCTTTCTAAGATTTGTCGGCGACCTGACCGCCATTCGCCAGTGGGTCAGCCTTGGATTGGCAAGATTGCTTGTCGCGGGCGTTACCACCGGCGTTGTCGTGGTTGTGGTTCTGATATTCGATTGGCGTCTGGGCTTGATCGTGGTCGGCGCCATGGGGATTGGCGCGGCTATCTCCGGCTGGCGAGGGATCGCCCTTGAGCAATCGGTGCGGGATGTGCGCCGGCGCCGGAGTTTTCTTTCGTCAAACATCTCCGAGAAGATATCGCAAATGCCCGTGGTGGGCTCCAACGGGCAGGTAGCGATGGAACGCAAGCGCATGCTGAAGCAAGCCAGGCGTTTGATGGACGCCTCTATTGGGCGCGCCGCCATCATCGGTCAAATCCGCGGTATTGTAGCTCTCAGCACGGGCCTTTCGGCCGCCGCCATTTTGCTGTTTAGCACGATGTTGCAGTCGTCGGGTTCAATTACGCCTGGCGCCGTCGTTGCCGCTCTTGCAATCATCGGATTCTTGTCTCCGCAAATCCGTGACATAGGGCGGGTGTATGAGTATTGGCACGGCGCGAGGGTCTCGAAAGAAAAAATCGTGAGATACCTTTCCTCCGGCCCGACCATTCAATTCCGTAAAGACGCGCAAGAACTCGAGCGCGGCCCGTTTGCCATCTCATTTGAAAACGTAACGGTCCGGGGCGCGCTTGATGGCTTTAGCGCGAAAGTTGAGCCCAATAGTGTCGTCGCCATCACGGGCGGAAACGGGGCTGGAAAATCGACGCTTCTTTTCCTGTTGCAACGACTGATCGACCCGGATGAAGGCGCTATTCACTTCGGCACGCAGCGCATTTCCGATCTTGAACGGACTTCGCTCGCGCAAGCGGTTTCATGCGTGAGCGCCGATCTTCCCTTGCTGCGCGGGACGGTGGAAAGAAATTTGCGGTACCGGGATGCGACTGCGGATGAGCGTAGTATAGAGAAAATCTGCGATCTGTGCGGCGCCACCGAGGTTATCGAGAGTCTGCCTGATGGGATGAAAACCAAACTGACCGAGCAGGGAAACAACCTTTCCCTTGGTCAGCGGCACAGGCTCATGCTGGCCCGCGCCCTTGTGGGCTCGCCCAGGCTTTTGCTGCTCGACGAAGCGGAAGCAAATCTTGACCGCGCTACGCGGGATGCCTTCCGCCGCGCCATAAGCTCATTCCCCGGTACGGTGCTGATGGTCACCCATACGGACGACTGGCTTTCCTGCGCCGATCGAATTTGGCGCCTTGAGGCGGGACGCCTTGTCAGCGACCGGCCGAGTCCTCATTTGGCTGACAATGTCCTGCCCTATCAGCCGACGGGAGCGTCCTCGCCATGACCCTTGTCCCGCTATGGCCTTTGCAATACGGCGGCGGAGACGCTGTTTTGTTAATGCCATTCCAAGCATCTCGTTCTATAGATGTATCCTGAAATTCCGCGAGCCCGCTCCGATGCGAAAACCTTCCAACAAACTAAACTGGTAAGAGAATGAAAATGTCCCGAATACAAAAATCGCTCCTTCTGGGTGCCGGTGCATCGGTCCTCATCGGATCGCAAGCCCTCGCATATGAGTTCAGTATTGGGTTGTTGGACTTTGACCTCACGCTGCAAGCGGACGCGCAAGGCGCTTACTTTGATGACGGCGTGAGCAGCGAGAACACGGGCAGCAATTTCGATTGGACGGCCCGGCTGAATGTCGAGCACATCTTTGAGTCCGGTTGGACCGTTGGCGCGCGCGTAGAATATGACCAAGCGTTCGACGTTGAGTCCGACGAAGATGCCCGCGATCATGATGTAGAACTCGATGAGCTCTATGGCTACGTATCGGGCGTCTGGGGGCGGGTTGAAGTTGGGCTTCAGGACGGGCCAGCGGATACTTTATCTTTGCATGCGCCTACATTGGGGATCGGACAGATCCGCGGCGGCTTTGCCCGTTATGTCAGCGGCCCGGCCAGCCTTTCACCCTACGATACCAGGGATGAATTCAAAGTGATCTACCTGTCACCACCGATCAATGGGCTGCGGTTTGGTGTTTCCTACGGCCCGGAAATGGAAGTGGATGAGAACAACCCGGACCCGACTTTGCGCACAATCCAATCCGACCACATAGAAGC
>JANQMY010000106.1 GCA_028279895.1 Alphaproteobacteria bacterium | reverse complement strand
GCGCAAGACCGCAAGCCTTGCCGATCACCTCAACGTCGTGGGGCGCCCCGACGGTCAGCGGTTGGGGCGCTTCCAGCCGGGCACCGACCGTCAGACCGTCCTGGCGCATAAGGTCGACTGCAACCAAACCGGCCTTCTCCTCGAAGAGAAGCTTGTCGGATATGGCGTTCCCGAACAATTCCGTCCGCCGGCCGATCACATAGGCCGTGCCCACATTCGGGTGCCCGGCGAACGGCACTTCGGCCTGGGGCGTGAAGATGCGCACCTGTGCGGTATGGGTCGGGTTTTCCGGCGGTAGCACAAAAGTGGTTTCCGACAGATTGAACTCATTGGCGATGCGCTGCATCTGCCGGCCGTTCAGGCCGCGCGCATCGGGAATGACCGCGAGCGGGTTGCCGCCGAAGCGTTCGGTCGTAAACACATCGACTGTCTCAAAGCGGAGAGTCACGGGCGTGGATCCTTTAAGGGCGGTAACGGGCAGGCGGGGGCGATCATGCCCCCGAGGTGCCGGTTAGCATGGGGGCATATCGCGCCGCACCCGTGTTAGTGGGTATTTCATTGCATCATTTCAAGCCGATAGATAATGCGTGTGGGGTCCATACCTTCTTTTTCCGCCTCATCGGTGACCAGCACCGCCTTGACGCTGTAGATGTCTTCATCGAACCGTATACGGACATTCTGGTTTTCTTGAAGCATCGGATACCACAGCCGGTCCGTGGCCGGGTCGATATAGATGTTGCCGTCTTTGTAGATAAAGTTTACGCGGACCGAATAGGGCTCGTTCGGGCGTACTTCCAGATCGAGCTGGCCATAGGCTTTGGTGAATTCCCAATCGGTCTCGGTGCCGGCCGGGCCGCTCATCTCGCCGCCGGGAAAAATCTCAAGCGGCCCGTTATTATACGGCGCATAGAGGTAGAGCCCGCCGATCAGCACCGCAAAAAGGGCGACGATGTAAAAGATCCAACGTAAGACGGCCATCCTGTTTCCCCTTAGGTCCAATGGTTTCTTGATGTTTTATGAAACGTAGCAACGTTCATACAGTTTGTTCCATTGCTTGCGCAGGCCGTTGAATTCCGGCGTGTTCAGGAACATGGCATTGCGTTTGCCGATCTGCAGGGTGAAACGCGCATCGCGCAACGTTCCCGCGGAATAGCGGCATGTGCGGTCCGGAAAGGCTTCGCAGCGTTCGATGCACTTGCCCAGCGCGCGACCGTCGGCTTTGGTGCGGAACGAAGCCTTCACATCGGCGCTTTGTCCGCCGAAGAAAGAGGTATTGCCTTCGGGCGCTGTCTCGCAGGCCGATAGAGCCAAACACAAAGCGGTGGCAAGGATTGAGAGCCGCAATTTGTCCATCGTCATCCCCCGTATGGTGGCGGTCATTATTACAACGGAAGCCGCCATGGCACCAGAGCGATGGGGGCGGCGTTACACGACGTTACAAAGTTTTGCTGTGTCGGGTGATCCGGGCTGGGCTTACGAAGCCCCACGCACTTTTTCCTGAAGTGCGCTGGACGATGTGGTGTGCTGAAATTTGAGCTTCTTATCCGGGAACACATAGTGAAAAGCCGCATGGGACATAAGGGCGGATTCATGGAAGCCTGACAGGATCAGTTTGAGTTTGCCGGGGTAAGACGCCATGTCGCCGATACAGAAAATGCCCGGTACGGAGGATTCGAATTTCTCCGTGTCCACCATAATGCGGTTATGGTCCAGATTCAGCCCGAAATCGGCGATAGGGCCAAGCTTCATGGTCAGCCCGTAAAAGGCCAACATGCGGTCGCATGGCAGGTCCAGCGCGTCACCTTCTTTGGTTTCCAACGACACCGATTGAATGTGGCCGTCCGCGCCGTTGAGCTGCTGGATTTGACCGATATGCAAATCCACCTTGCCGGCCTCGACCAGGGCGCGCATTTTTTCCACGCTGTCCGGGGCAGCGCGAAATTCGTCCCGGCGGTGGACAAGGGTGACCTTTTTGGCAATCGGTTCCAGGTTCAGCGTCCAGTCCAGCGCCGAGTCACCGCCGCCGGATATGAGAATGGTCCGATCTCGGAACATTTCCCGTTTGCGGACCGAATAGAACAAAGAGGTTCCTTCGAAGGCATCCACGCCGGGGATCGGGGGCTTCTTCGGCTGGAACGAGCCGCCTCCTGCGGCGATAACGATCGCCGGTGCTTCGATCACCGTGTCCATGTCGGTCTTGATGCGCCAATTCCGGTCGTCGGATTTTTCCAGGGCAACGACCATTTCGTTGAGGTGAAAGGTGGCGCCAAAAGGGGCGATTTGTTCCAGAAGCTGATGGGTAAGGTCGAGCCCCGTGATCGAGGGGATTGCCGGAATGTCGAGGATGGGCTTTTCCGGATAGAGCTCCACACATTGGCCGCCCGGCTTGTCCAGAATATCGACCACATGTGCTTTGATGCCCAGCAGGCCCAGTTCGAAAACGGCGAATAGGCCGACAGGGCCCGCGCCGACGATAATCGCGTCGGTTTGAAAGGTTTGGCCGGGGTCGGCGCTTTTGGGGAAGGGTC
The DNA here is from genome assembly GCA_028279895.1 of Alphaproteobacteria bacterium. Taxonomy (GTDB): domain Bacteria; phylum Pseudomonadota; class Alphaproteobacteria; order JANQMY01; family JANQMY01; genus JANQMY01. Next base: position 8,922 of record JANQMY010000106.1, on the reverse strand, counting down.
GATGCATGCTGGCCACCGCAACGCCTTACGCGCGCGCCTTGTAATGAATCCTATGGGAAGCATACCTCAGCCAAACCGGTTGGAAAGGACCAATCGTTGGCAGCTTGCGCCGACGGCATGGCCGTCGGCCGGGGCGGGGCTTGACAGCTCTATGCCGCGTTCTTAGATGGGGTACCGGGTGAAGGCCCCCGCCGCTCGCAAGCTGATGCTTTGGTGAAGTCCTTCATGATTCGATCGCAGGCCATTTCTGCGACAGACGCCGACAAGTTCCGGCGGCAATGCGAGCCCCGTCCAAATCGAGATAGGCGTCTGTCCAAGAGACGGAAAGGAATGTGCGATGGGAATCGGAACTCAGCTTCCCTCACTCGACAGTTTGAAAAGCCAGGCCAAACGTTTGCGCCAGGCGTTGTCGGCCGACGGGCAAGACCTTATCCACAGCCAGGCCTTGGAATTGGTGGCTCGGCAATATGGCTATCGTGACTGGAATACGCTCCACGCTGCCCTCGGCAATCGCCCGCAGGAAAAGTTTCATGTGGGGCAAAGGGTTATGGGCAAATACTTAAAGCAAGACTTTGAGGGGGAGGTGATCGGTCTGCGCAAACTCGGCGATGGCCGGCACCGGATCACGGTGCAGTTCGACGCGCCGGTGGATGTGGTCGCGTTCGAGAGTTTCTCGGCCTTGCGTCAGCGAGTAAATGCAGTGATCGGCAACGACGGTGTATCGCCGGAGAAGACCTCGGATGGTACACCGCATCTGACCCTACGCCTCGCCGATAGCTGACTGGCCGCCCCTGCGCCACAAAGGTGCGGGGGCGTTCATCCCCAGTACAGGTTGATTCCGGTATCAACTACAATTAGCGTCGATTGTGACGGCAGTTACAGATTGCCGGTCATCCGATGTGGCAATGTCATCCCACACATTGGGAGGATGGACCTCATGACGAATGCGATGCTGTTTAAAGTTTCAGGATTCATTCTTGGTTTGGCGATCGTGTTGATCGCGGTGGCTGCTGTCCAGCCGCCGACGGTTGCCGAATACGTGCTTCTGACGCCGCAATAGGGCCGCGTCAGTAAACAAGGGGGCAACCCCATGGCAATTAACGGATTCGTACTCTTTTTGGTGATGGTCGGGCTGCTCGGTGCGGCGATGGTATTGCTTATTCCTCGACTTTAATCACCGCGCGCTCAGGACCCGAGTTAGGGCACGCCGGGGAAGCTGTCGACCATCTGCACCTTAATGTCGGGGAAGCTGTCCACATACTGGACCTTAAAGTCGCCCGAACTCGACACCACTTCCCATTCGCCACAATCGTCGGCGAACGAGCTGACCAATTGCACTTTAAGATCCGGGAAGCTGTCCACGATTTGAACTTTGACGTCCGGAAAACTATCGACAATCTCGACCTGACCTTTCAGTTCGTTGCCATCGAACGAACATGAACTGCCATCGAATCCGGCGTGGGCGGGCCACACCGCAAGACTGAACCCCACGGCACACAGCCACGTTGATTTCCTGGTGATCATTCCGCAATCTCCCCTTTGCGCTATGCAGCCCGCCGGTTGCACGAGGCTGGGCGGGCCGCTCAAGCCTACGGCCAGGCGGAGCCATGCGCAATGTTCGCAAGTGGGCGAGTCGGTTATGACGCGAGAAATAGAGTGTGCCGAGAAATGAACGTGGTTGACGATTTGCCGGTGATCGATATGTCCGCGCTGTCTCAGCGTGATAGTGCCGAGCATGCCGATGCGGTGCACAAGATTGGGGAGGCATGCCGAGGCATTGGCTTTTTCTATGTCGCGAACCACGGCATATCGCGCGCGGTCATGGACACCATGTTTGGAGCGACGCGTTCTTTCTTCGATCAAAAAGACGCGGTCAAGGCGCAGTTATCGATCGAAGGCTCGCGGCACAATCGTGGCTATGTGGCCTATCAAGGCGAGCAGTTGGAAGCCGCCCGTCCGGCGGATTTGAAAGAAGCCTTCAATATCGGTCTTGAGCTGCCACCCGACGATCCCGATCTGTTGGCGGATGTCCCGTTTCGTGGCCCCAACCAATGGCCCGAACAGTGGCCGGAGTGGCGCAAAACCATGCTGGCCTATTACGATCAACTGCTCGCGCTTGGGGCGCGTCTGGCGCAGGCCTTCGCCATTGATCTCGGGGTGGACGACAACTATTTCGCATCGGCGTTTCATCGGCCGCTAGCCGTGTTGCGATTGTTGCATTACCCGCCGATTGCCCAGCCGGACACCGGGGCCGGGAAGCCGATCGGGGCCGGGGCTCATACCGACTACGGCATGCTCACCTTGTTGGCACAAGATGGCGTTGGCGGCCTTCAAGTACGCCGACGGGACGGCACCTGGATCGACGCGCCGGTGATCCCTCACACCTTTATCTGCAATATCGGCGATATGCTGATGCGATGGTCGAACGACGTTTACGTGTCGACGCCGCACCGCGTGTTGAACCCGCCCGCCAAGGATCGTTATTCCATTGCCATGTTCTGCGATCCGGCGCCCAATACGCCGGTTGCCTGTTTACCCGGCTGTTGCTCCCCCGGTAGGCCGGCGCGCTACGCGCCGACCACCAGCGGGGATTATCTGACCAGCCGGCTCGATGCAACATATGCCTTTCGTCAGGAGGCGGAATAACGTTTACGGCGGAACTATAGCATCGGGCGATTTATCCAAATCGTCCGATGCTATGGATTCTCTGATGGTCGCGCCGGTAACGTGAAAAACCGGATTCCACTTTTTCGCCGGCGCCCTAATACGTAAAGGCAGGGTAATCCGGGTCTTGTGTATCGGCGCCGAACAGACACTCATTGGCAAGCGCGGTGTCGAAAAATTCCCAGACTTCGCAAATCTGTCCTGTCTCGTTCATTTCCCAGGTCTGGCAATAGCGATTGTTGTACGGCCGGCCATCGGCCGTTTTGCATCGGCCTTCGAAGAAGACGACGCAGCGCTTGTCATCGGCACACATGATCTTCCAATTGACGCCGATTTGGGCGGCTTCCGGGTCCAGCTTGCTAAAAATTTTGGGTAGTATCTTTTCAAGAAGGTCGGGAAAAGCCGTGCGCCCGGAAACAGGCGTTGCGCCATTGACATTGTATATGGCGTTGGGGGCGTGGCACGTCACCCAGGCGTCGATATCCTGACGTGTCAAGGCATCGAAATATCGCGCTGCTATTTCTCGGTATTTATCCGCATGGGTCATATCTGAAAACCTGTGATGGGGTTGGCAACCGTTGCGCAAGGCGCGCGACAACGATCAACATGTATGAAAAGCAGGGAACGAGCATAGAACGCCACCTTGCTCAGCGGATGCAAGTGTCTTTCCACGGCTGAGACTGTACACGGCTTTCACCCGGGTGGGGATCTTACCTCGTTGGCGTATCCACGGAAACGCGCGTGCGAGACGGAAAGCAGCTTATCCACGACCTGACGGTCCAACGGATCAAGCCGCGATAAATCTTCGATATCATGAATCTCAAGTTTGTCGGTCTGCTCTTTGGAAAGGATCTCCTCGGTTTTCAAGCCACGGAATCTGCCGATCGCTTCCTTGTACTGAAAGGTGCCGCTGATGATGTCGCCGCCGTCATCCTCGACGATTAGGCGTTCGACATCCTTTTCTTCACTAACCTTTGCAGACTTCAACTCATCCAAATCGTCCGCAATACAGTTTCGGGGCACTTTCGGTTTAATACGCGTGTCGTCCGCAGAAACCAGGATGGCAGAATGGAACCGGTCAAACGGAAAAAGCGGACCGTTCCGTTGAAACAGCGTGCCGTTGCGGCGAAAGAATTCGGTGACATGAAACAAATCGTTCCGCTCGTCTTCTTTTTCGGCGGATGTATCCAGGTCGTCGGTTCCGACCTCTGTCCCGCCACGAGTTGATGTGGCCAAGCGCTGGTTGGACCGCTGCCGCGTATGGCTAAAGCGGTCCATTGGGGGCGTTGCGGGATCGATTTCGATGCGCAATATGCGCGGCTCGATGATGTGCGATCCGGTCTCGTGGAAGTAGACCAGATAGGTACCTTCGATCTTTTGAAGCGCTTCCCGGCATGTTTTCGACATGCGCACCTCATCTTTCATCCAGTGTTGAATGAGCGCGTGACGCAGGCGGTATCGTTCGGCCAGCAGACGCACGGGGATGCCGTGGGGGATCACGCCGGAGTCCTCCAACTTTTCTACCAAGTCCTGTTTTTCTTTCTGGTTGTGTCCCTCGTCCCCGAGTACGGATTTTGCAAGATTTTCTTCAGTAACGCGGCGTAGATAGAGAACAGATCCCATAAGAAGCTTGGTGTAGAACGAAAGGTCAATTCTCGATTCTTTGAGGGCCTTCTCGAAATGAAGGATCTCGAACGAACGGATATGGATGATTGCCCGCGCCAGTTTTACGGCCGTGCGCTCTTTCTTCTTCTTTTCTTCGTCTTTTTTGGAGTTGCACCGGAAACCGAAGAATTTAGAGAACCGTGACATTGTCTTGCCCGCCTCACAGATGCCCCACACATCCCGCCCAGTCTAGCTTTTAGGTATATGGCGATACAATCATAAATCTATAACCGGATATGATGCACCCTTGAATCGTATCTCTCATAGTCTGGCCTTGGGGGGATTGTTTCGCCTATGCTCTCCACAAAACAATGGGAGGATGAATTATGGGTCTTGAAGTCACCCCAAGTGGCCAAGCCTGCGGCGCCACGGTGCGCGGCGTCGATCTGACCAAGCCACTGTCCGCGCAAGAGGTGTCCGACATCCGCGCCGCGTGGCTGACCCATCATGTGTTGGTTTTTCCGGATCAGACAATGACGGACGACGATTTGGAACGCTTTTCGCTCAGTTTCGGACCCTTCGGCGACGACCCGTTTATCGCGCCTATCGCGGGACGGGAGCACATCATTGCCGTGAAACGGGAAGCCGGTGAGAAGGGGCCGGTGTTCGCGGAAGCGTGGCATACGGATTGGAGCTTTCAAAAAGTGCCCCCGGCGGGCACCTGCCTGTGCGCGGTGACCATTCCGCCTCAGGGTGGCGATACGCTGTTTGTCGACCAGCATTTGGCCCTTCAAAAGATGCCGGCTGCCCTGCGAAAGAAGCTGGAAGGGAAGCGGGCGGTCCATTCGGCGGCCGGGGCCTATGCGCCCGATGGTTTCTACGGCACCGAAGATTCGACGACGCGCAGCATGGACATCCGCCCGTCGAATGAGGCAACGGCCACCCAAACCCACCTGATCGTTCGTCCCCATCCGGAGACCGGCGAGTTGGGCCTGTTCGGTTGCGTCGGATACATCGTCGGCATTGAGGGGCTGCACACGGCCGAGGCGCAGAAGCTGCTGGGCGAAATGTATCAATGGCAAACCCGGGAAGAATTCCAGTTCCGCCACACATGGCAGGAAAACATGATGGTCATGTGGGATAACCGGTCGGTGCTCCATATGGCGACGGGCGGTTACGAAGGTTATGACCGGGAGCTGCATCGCACCACCATTGCCGATAAGGCCGCCTGAACCGATCACAAGTGGGAGCTGACAGATGACCGACCGTGCCAATTGCTGGGGGGACGTGACGGAATACGATTTCGGCTATATCGTTTCCGAACTGAACAAATATCTACGGCTGAAGGCCACGCCGATCGGTATGCGCCGTTTCAAAAAGGAAAGCGACCTCGATCGGATCCCACGGCTGCGCCGGCCGCCTGAAGGTGAGGTGTTTGCGACAGATCAGATTGTCGGTCAAACCAGGTGGATCGGGTACACCATCGGTATCACCATGAAAAATCTAATGGGCTCGCAATGCGGCGCCGTGGTGGGGTTGCACCCGCGCGACGAAGATTTTCTCAGCGGAGAGCGCTTCAACGGTGTTTGGTACGGCACGCTGGACGACAGTGCCCGCCATCAACAAGAAATGACCTGTGCCCCTTATGGGGAATATGAAGCGCTCGTGACGTCGCCCTTAACGTCGGGCCGTATCGACAACCCCGACATTTGTTTGATCTATGCCACACCGGGTCAGATGATCACGTTTATCAACGGTCTTCAGTACAAGAACTACAGAAAGTATGAGTTTACCTGTGTCGGCGAAAGCGCCTGTGCCGACAGTTGGGGTAAGGCTTTGGCCACGGGGGAGCCGTCGGTCTCGATCCCGTGCTATGCCGAGCGCAAATTCGGCGGGGTGCAGGATGATGAAATGCTGGTGGCCGTGCCGCCGAGCTTTCTGCCATCCGTGATCGAGGGTCTGGCGGCGCTCAGTAAGAACGGCCTGCGTTACCCCATTCCCAATCATGGCCTTGATAAATCGCCCATGGCCAGTATCGCCCAGAGTTATGGGTCTTAAACTCTTGGGGCAGGAGAGCTGTCCCAGGCCGTGAGAAGAAGCTGGGCGGCCTCGTCGATGGTTGCCTGTCGCTCGGCAGGAGCCGGTGAGGTTGCGAGCCGCGTGACTTCCGGCCGCAGCAGCTCACGCACGGGCGGCGTAAGTTTGGGCCCTAACGTTACCAGCACCGCAAGCTTTAGATCCTGATCGTCGGAAACCAGGATCACCATCAGGTGGGGCGCGATTTCCCGCCCGGCGGTGGCGAGCAGTTGAACGAGTGGTTCGGCCACCGGCCAGGTGGGGTCTTTGATCCACGGCAGGAGCTTCGGCAGCACATCGGCAAGCACCGGAAATCCCCGGCGCTCGGCATGGGCGACCGCCAACAGGTCCGCCTTATGGCCGGGAATGCAGTCGGCAAGCTTCATGACCGGTCCTCGACGGTCTCGGGCTGTTTATGGCGCCGGTAGAAAGGCCACAGGAGCGGAGCGAAACCCTCAGCCACAAAATTCGTAGGCAGAGGGTTGTCGAAGACGCCGACGGGCTGATGCCGGTCGGCAGGGGTGGGCATCACAAAGGTTCCGAAAAGACGATCGTAAACCGGTGTGATGTTGGCGTAGTTACTGTTGCCTTTGACCGGGTCGGCCATGTGATGGATTCGGTGAACCTGCGGGGTCACCACCCACCGATGCATAAAGGCAGGAATGCGAAAATCGCTATTGGAATGGGCTGCAATGCCGAACATGGTCACGGCGGCGCCATGCCACAGAATAAATTCGGGGGGCGCTCCGGCCAAAAGCAGTGGTACATATGAAAACAGAAAGCGCGCGGCCATGTCGGCCACATTGTTGCGGGACGATTTGATGGTGTTGAGCCGGTCTGCCGAATGGTGAACGAAATGAAGCGGCCACAGAAAGGGAACCTCATGTTCGAGCCGGTGGCGCCAATAGTCCAACCCCTCGGCCAGAAAGACGGCCAGGGCCAGTTGCGCGGCCAGCGGCCATGTTGTGGGCCAGATCCCGATCCACGCCGCGTCGCCGGGGGCGAGGCTGTAGCCCAACCAAGCAAAGAACGGCGTTGCCAACAACAATCCCAATCGTTCGCCCAAAAAAGTGGACGTTGCCGTATGCCCCAAATCGCGCAGAAACGACCGGTCCCCCCAAGGGCTCCACTCGGCCCGGTACGGCGCTAAAAGCTCGAAAGCCATGCTGACGACCACGGCGACGCTGGTGATGATCAGAAAGGAAAGCGGGGTCAGCCCGCCCGCATAGAACTCCGCCGAGAGATAGGCGGTACCCGTACCGATGGTCAGTAAGGGCCAGCCGAATTTGGCGATCATCTTGCCCATATGGGAGTGGGGTGGCCGGTTTGCAACAGTGTGCTCCACCCGGCCACGGTTAATCGTCCGGTGCCTCGCCGTCGACGTCGCGGCGTGCCGCACGGCAAAATAATAGATGAACAATCCCACAATAACGCCTGCGGCGACGTACTGTTCAGATTCGACGAAATAAACGAAGGCCGCAAATGCCGCGAAAATGAGCACGACCTGAACGGCCATGGGCAATAGTAGAAACCCAAACATTGTGCGCGGCGGTTCGGCCATCTCTCCACTCCTCCATTGTGATTTGTGTCAGCTTGCCTGTCGAAAAGGCGGCCCGCAAGAGTCCGGTTACCGATGAATTCCGCACTGCGGTTTGATAAACTTACGGCAGAATCACAAGCCCCCTAGACGTACATGCCAGAGAAGTTTGTTGCGAAGCATGAAAGCGGACCGCTCGGTGTTTCTCGAACGGATCATCCGCTTTTTCGGCTGCCGTCCAGCGACAAGCAGGTGCGTGAAATCCAAGCAGCCAAACTGCGATTGCAATATGCGCTGAATCTCCGGGTGTCGCCATTCGACGTATACCGGCGTCAAGGTGTGGTGTTCATCCACATCCCGAAGAATGCGGGGCGGATCGCGGCACAGGAAAAACTGAGATCATCGTGTAGTGGAGAAAAGTGACCATGCCGGCAACGTCGAAAGATGCGCTCATCGAGGTGACCGAGAAGGAGTTCGCAAAGCTCGATGCGCTGCTGAAGTCCGTAGATGCGGAACGCGCGCTCGTGAAGGATGAAGAGGACACGTCGATCAAAGACGTGGTCGCCCACCGCGCCCACTGGATCGACTTATTTATCGGGTGGTATACGGACGGACAAGCCGGCAAAGACGTCTTCTTCCCAGCCAAAGGCTATAAGTGGAACGAGTTGAAACGCTATAACGCCGACCTTCGTGCCAAACAGGCGGATTTGACATGGCCGGCGGCGTGCAAGCGCCTCCGCGCACGTCACAAAAAACTCCTGGCGTTTATGAAGGCCACATCGGATAAGGCGCTCTATGGCGGTCCTATGATAGGCGCGAACAATCCGTGGACGCCGGGGCGGTGGGCGGAAGCATCGGGCCCTAGCCACTACCGCTCCGCCGTCAAGTATATCCGTGCCCGGCTGAAGTCCGCGAGGTAACCGTAGGGCAATCGCATATGGCTCCGTTACGACGATTATCTCTCCCGCTCATGCCTGCGAATGCAGGCATCTCGCACCTCTAAGGGGAGATCCCGGTTCGCGCATACGCGACCGGGATGA
>JANQMY010000080.1 GCA_028279895.1 Alphaproteobacteria bacterium | reverse complement strand
GGCTCATGCGGCTCTAGAGCCGATGAATGCCATTGTCGATCTGCGTGAAGACGAATGTCACATCTGGACCGGTTCACAAGCGCCCCAAGGCGATCAACTGTACACGGCGCAAATCGTTGGCCTGCCGTTAGAAAAGGTGAAAGTACATACACTCTACGCGGGGGGCAGTTTTGGCCGGCGTGTGACGATTACCGGCGACTACAATAAGGACGCCGCGATGGTCGCCAAGGCCATTGGCGGTCGGGCGCCAGTAAAGCTCCAATGGACCCGTGAAAACGACATGAAAGGTGGCAAGTACCGCTCGATGAGTTTCGTGAAGATGCGCGGCGGGCTTGACGAAAATGGCAATATGATCGCTTGGCATACTGTGCTGGTAACGCCGGCGTATGCCAAGGGAACGGCCTTTGAGAACCGGTTCATTCATGATGGTATCGACCATCCGACGGTCGAGGGGGCGGATATCAATCCCTATGAGGTGCCTAATTTGAGGTTGGAAACCCATAGCCCGGAAGTGGGGGTCACCATGTCTCACTGGCGGTCTGTGGGTCACAGCCAAAATGGCTTCACCATGGAAGTATTCATGGATGAGATGGCACGTGCAGCCGGGAAAGACCCAGTCCAATTCCGACGCGATCTTCTGGCAAACCATCCGCGTCATTTGGCGGTTCTTGACAAAGCGCTGGCTGAGGCGGGGCCTGCCCCGTCAGGCAAAGGGAAGGGACGCGGCGTCGCCATGCATGAGTCATTCTATTCCTATGTTGCCGAAGTGGCAGATGTGACTTTGCAAGACGAAGGGACCTATTCTGTCGATAAGGTCGTATGCGCGGTCGATTGCGGTCTTGCCATCAACCCCGACAACATAAAAGCGCAGATGGAAGGATCCATTGCGATGGGCTTGGGTGCAGCCATGCGTGAGGAAATTACGCTCACCGATGGTGAGGTCGATCAATCGAACTTTTATGACTATTTCCCCATGCGCATGAGCGATATGCCGGATATTGATGTGCACATTATTCCATCTACGGAGTTACCCACCGGTGTGGGTGAGCCCGGCCTGCCTCCGATAGCGCCGGCGGTCGCGAATGCCTTGCGTGCGGCCGGTGCAAAACCCATTCGAAAACTGCCATTTGGAGAGCGTATCGAGATTTAGAAACATGCCAGCTCGCCGGCGGAAAAAGAGCAGAAGTCAGAGCTTGCCAAGGGCCAGCATGCTAGCGGTCGGCTGATGTCAGCGTTTTTTTCGCTTCTCGGTACTCGGCGATGATCCGATCGCAGAGATCCGCTGCTGACTCAACGGCCTTGATCATGCCAATGCCTTGACCAGCCGACTTTATTTTGGAGTAGCGTGCTTTTTCCGCCGTCGCCTTCACCGTTTCGCCGGGTTTCATGGCGAGAAGTTCGTCCGGGTCGATGCCCTCTTCGATAAGGGTGGGGCGCACCCAATTTTGTGGGGCGCCGCTGAGGGCTGTCGTAAACAATATGTCCTTGGCGGAACAATCGATCATCATTTGCTGGGTGTAGGCGTCAGATAAGCTCTCCTTCGTGGCGATAAACCGTGTGCCCACATAGGCGAGGCTGGCGCCCATGGCCTCCGCCGCAAACACGTCGCGGCCTGTGCTCATTCCTCCTGCCAAGATGATGGGTTTGTCGGTCACTTCGCGTATTTCATTCAGCAGTGAGAACGGGTTGATCGTACCGGTTTTTCCGCCGGCGCCGCTGGCAACAGCGATCAGCGCGTCGGCGCCGGCCTCGGCGGCTTTTTCTGCATGCCGCGCCGAGGCGACGTCGTGAAACACAAGCCCTCCGTAGTCATGAATTTGGCCAAACACGTCTTTGGGAGCGCCCTTAGACGTGAGAATGATGGGGATCTTCCGCTCAATGCAGAGTGCAAGGTCACCCTCCAGCCTTTGGTTCGTGCGGTGGACCACAAGATTGACCGCCCAAGGCCCTGGCTTTTCCAGGACAGCGAGGCCCCTTTCCATTTCATCAAGCCAATCGATGAAAGCTTCTCGCGTCCGGGTGGAATGAGCCGGGAAGCCGCTCATAACGCCGCGCGAACAGGCCGCCAAGGTAAGGGCCGGATTTGAGACCAGAAACATCGGCGCAACACAAAGGGGGGCTTTCATGATTCCGCCGAAGGTGAAGTCGATGCTCATTATGTGTCGCCAAACCCTTGTGTTCCTGGTGATTAAAAGTGCCACCAATACCGTGACCTGTGGAGGATCCGGAACACACCAACGCATATGTGATCTTGTTGGAACAAGACTTCGGCACCCTGATCGAAATGCAATAATCAGCCGACGCGCTCAACATTACTGGAGGCAGTCAATGGCCATTGACGTGACCGAGCTGAAGGCGTCGGCTGAGTACCGGCCCCGCGGCAGGCTTTATGAAGAATTTGAGGTGGGGGAGACGATCCACCACCATTGGGGCAGAACGATCACGGAATCCGACACGATCGAGTTCACGCATCTGACCCTGTCCTACAATCCGCTTTATTTTAACCGCGAATATGCCAAGGCCTTGGGACACCCGGATATCGTGGTCAATCCGCAGCTCGTCTTTAATGTGATCCTTGGGCTGACGGTGGAGGACTGTTCGGAAGGGATCGCGGGACCTTTTCTGGGTGTTTACGACCTGACTTACCATCAGCCTGTCTATCCGGGCGATACCCTGACGGCCCAATCAGAGACTTTGGAAAAACGGCTTTCCGAGAAAGATCCGAACAAGGGCATCGTTTCTTGGCACTCCCAAGGGGTTAACCAGAAGGGTGAGCGGGTTCTCGATTTCAAACGCAGCAATCTCTCTGACTTCAAGGCGGCGAAACGCATGCGTGAGGGAGGGGACCGATGAGTAAACTGGCCACGCTGACCAGCAACAACAGCTACTTCGAGGACTTCGAAGTGGGGCAAACCATTCGCCACGCGCGCGGAAAAACGATCACCAATCTGGAGAATGTGAATTTCACCAATATGGTGATGAACACCGCTCAGGGACACTTCAACGAACACATGATGTCCAAGACGCCGCTCGGATCGGTAATCTCCTACGGTGGAGTGAATTTTTCGATTGTGTTGGGGTTGGCGTCTCAAGACACAATCGAAAATGCTTTGGCGGAAATCGGGCTCGATCAGATTCGATTGGCCTTCCCCGTTGTTCATGGCGATACCCTGTTTGCCTATAGCCGTGTCCTCGAGAAGCGTGATTCAGACCGGGAAGATGCCGGAATTGTGGTGTTTCAACATTGGGGCCTTAATCAAGACGACAAGCTTGTGGCGGAACTTCAGCGCACAGCGTTGATCAAGCGCAGAAGCCATTGGGCCGACAAATAGGAAAAAGCGATATGTCAAAATCAGAAAAACCCATGCGCCTGAGGCGCTCTCAGCTGGCGGTCCCGGGCGTTAGCGAAAAAATGCTCACCAAAGCGGCCGCCTCCAATGCCGATCACGTCTTCTGCGATTTGGAAGATGCGGTCGCACCATCGGCCAAGGCCGGCGCCCGCCAAACCATCATCGAAGCACTCAATCAACTTGATTGGGGGAGAACGGTGCGGTGCGTTCGCGTCAATGACGTGACCACGCAGTGGTGTCACAAGGACATCATCACCGTTGTGGAAGGCGCTGCAGAAAACTTGGACACGATCATGCTCGCCAAACCGTTTACGGTTGCTGATGTTCTGTTCGTGGACAGATTGTTGGACCAGTTAGAGCAAGGCTTGGGTCTGCAAAAGAAGATCGGGCTCGAAGTTCTGATCGAGGAAGTGGAGGCTATGCACAATGTGTGGGACATTGCTCATTGCTGCGAACGGCTCGAATGCCTCATCTTTGGTATGGGAGATTACGCGGCGTCTCAAGGGATGAGCGTCAAAAATATTGGCGTTACAGGAGGTTATCCGGGCGATGTGTTCCACCATCCCCGCTATCAGCTTACCATTGCCGCCAGGGCAGCGGGCATTGACGCAGTGGATGGTCCCTTCGGCAACTTCAAGAACACAGATGGTTATGTGGAGGAATGCAACCGCGCCCTGACTATTGGTATGGTCGGGAAATGGGCAATCCACCCGTCACAGATCGAACCGGCATTGGATGTCTTCTCTCCTTCGCAGGAGGAAGTCGACTTCGCCCGAGAGACTATTGACGTCTACCGCAAGGCGGAAGCGGAAGGTATTGGCTCAGTTGGTCACAAGGGGACGATGGTGGACGCCGCCTCCGCTCGTTTCTTTCAGAACACGGTCGACCGCGCCGACTTAATCGGTATGTGAGGGGCTCATGTCGGACACACACGCACAATCTCCCGGCTATCTCACGGAAGAGCGCATCATGATGCGCGATATGGCCCGTGAATTCGCACACAATGAAGTGCTGCCGATTGCCAATAAGCTGGATCCAGAGAAAGGGGACATACCCCGTGATCTCATTAATAAAATGGGAGAGCTTGGTTTCTTCGCTATTTTGATCCCGGAGGAATATGGCGGCCTGGGGCTTGGCTATTTCGAATATTGCATGGTTGCGGAAGAACTGTCCCGCGCTTGGATGAGCGTTGGGTCCATTATCGCACGTGGCAATGGACACTACCGATCTATCCCCGCCTTCAGCGAAGACGAACGCCGCAAAAAAATCGAGCTGATGGTTCAGGGGCAGTATCTTGGTTCGCTCGCAATGTCCGAACCCAACGCGGGCTCGGACGTGGCGTCCGTTTCCTGCCGGGCCGTTCGGGACGGTGATGACTGGGTTATTACCGGGAACAAGTATTGGTGTACGTTTGCCGACGGTGCGAACGTGATCAATGTGGTTTGCCGGACAAGCAATGATCCCGATAAGCCGGCCTGGCAAGGCCTCACCGTGATTCCGGTTGAAAAAGAACCGGGCACGCTTCCAGAGGGGTGTTCCGGCAGCCCGATCCCAAAAATCGGATACTTTGGGTGGAAGACATACGAGCTTTCCTTCGACGGTGTGCGGGTGCCGGCCTCATTGGTGGGGGACAATGAGGGGAAGGCCTTCAAATCGATCGCCAGTGGATTGGAAGGGGCGCGTGCTCATACGGCAGCGCGGTCCATCGGGCTTGCGCAAGGGGCATTGGAAGACGCCACGGCGTACGCCCATGAACGCGTGCAGTTCGGTCAGCCCATCGCAAACTTTCAGGCCATCCGATTCAAGCTAGCGACGATGGCAACCGAGATCGAAGCCGCCCGCCAACTTATGTATTACGTCTGCCATGAGATTGACTCCGGCAAGCGCTGTGACAAGGAAGCATCAATGGTGAAGTACTTCGCTGCAGAGATGGCTGAACGCGTCACCAGCGAGGCGCTGCAGATATTGGGCGGCGCTGGATACACCACATTGCATCCCGTCGAGCGTTATTGGCGCGATGCCCGCCTGACCAAAATTTTTGAAGGCAGCTCAGAAATCCAGCAGCGCATCATCGCTGACTCGATTTTGGGTAAGCCAACGGTTCCTGGTGCCAATTAGGCGCTTGGAAAAAGGGTCCGTGTCCCTCCAAAGATATGGACACTGCGTAGTTGGGCCGGTGGAGAGTCAGCCCTCTCGACGAAAACACCGCCGGCCCAGTTCCGTCTTTTACTTTTTGTATCGTCCAGTTTGATTGACGGGACGGCCAGGGTGGTCTTTGAAGAGCGTGCGGTTTAAGTCCAGTGCCATATCGACGCCTTGATCGCGCAGCGCAGCGTCATAGGGCAGGGTGTTTAGGCCGCGTTTCACGACAGCAAGCGTGCTCCGGTTCATTGCACTGAGCTTTTTGGCAAGGTGGTTGGCTTCCGCCATCAGTTTGCCTGGTTCAGCTACCTTGTTGATGAGAAATCCCAATGCCGCGCGATCCGGCGAAATCACGTCGCCGGCTAAAGCCATCTCAGCCACAAGCTTCTTTGCGGCAACCAGTTGCGTAGTGGGCAGAGCCGCAGGGCCGTAAAATCCATGCTTGGTTTCCGGAATGCCGAAGGTCGCTGATGGATCGGCGATGGCAAAATCGCAAGCATTGATAAATGTGAGGCCGGCACCGCGGACAATACCGTTTACCGCCGCGATGAACACCGCATCGCAGTCGTAAATGGCTTGCATCAAGGTCCACATTTCGCGAATGACATCTTCGCCACCCCGTTCGGATAAGTCCATTCCGCTGCAGAAGCTATCGCCTTCGCCGGTAAGGATAACCGCGTGAAGCGCTGCCGTTTCGTGCGCGATGAAATGCCGGAGGTCGTCTCGCAGGGCGACGCTAAGAGCGTTCTTCTTGGCCGGGCGGTTCAACGTCACGGTCGCAACCGATTGATCGAACTCAACAAGGATGTTTTCGTAATTCATATCGGCGTTCTGGATCGGTTATACGAATAAAAAAGCCGGTAAGCATGAAGCTTACCGGCAATAGGGCGTACTATATGTACGGGGAGGAGATTAGTAATTCACGGTAGCTTCAAGGCCAATGATGCGTCCTTTGGCCATTGTTGAGTATGTGCTGCCCAAAATCGCGGGTAACTGTGTGTCACTGGTGAAGATGACATCGTTTGTCACGTTTCTTCCGAATATGGAGAATTGGAAGTTATCCGAAAGACCCGGCGTATAGCTGACATTGAAGTCAAGTGTGTCTTGAGACGGAATAACCGAGTCGGTATTTGTACCAAACGTGATGTCACGATGAGAGAATGTCACGCGCGACGAGATCAACCCCGTGTTCCCAAGATCAAGGTCGTAGATAATCGACGCGGATGTTGTGAGTTCTGGAGCGTTCGGCAATGGAAGAGCCAAATCTGCGCCATCCACAATGCCATCGCCCGTTAGATCGAACAGAACTTCTTGGTACTCCGCGTCGAGATATCCAACACTGCCGATGAACGCAAGATTGTCCAGGATCGAAATCCGAGCATCCGCCTCAACACCGCGAATAATCGCTTCGGCCGTGTTCGCAATTCGCTGAACCGGGCCGGTTGGACCGACGGCAAGAACAGCACGCTGCAGATCTTCTGCTTTCATACGGAACGCTGCGACGTTCAGTTGAATGCCATCGAGCAGCTCAGACTTGAAGCCAATTTCAAAGTTGCTGATGGACTCTTCGTCCGACGGTCCCGGAATGTCAGTCGGATCCGCATTACGCAGATTGTAGCCGCCAGACCGGAAGCCGGTTGACCAATGGAAGTAGGTCATCAGCTCTTCGAGCCACTGATATTGGAATCCGAAGCGGTAGTCGACATTCGACCAACTGTCGCTGTCCTCAAAGTCAAAGGGGCAGGTTCCCTGAGCAATAAGGCAAAAGCCAGTTGGTGTTGCGCCGGGCTTGGGCGCTTCAAGACTTGCGATCCGGGCTTCTTTCCACTCTTTCGTGAAGCGGATACCGCCATTCAGAGTCAGTTTCTCGGTCGCGTTCCAATCCGAATTCACGAAGGCGCCGAACACATGATGTTCCTGAATGCCGCCGCCACTTTGGCGAACCGCCCCACCAAAGAGACTGCGATTCTCACTGTAGATAATGTCTTGACCGAAGTAGAAAAGACCGGTCGTCAAGTCTACGGGCCCAAATGTTCCGGCATAACGCAGCTCATTTGAGATTTGATCCTGATCGTTTAGGGGTTCATCAAACGGGATCTCCGGTCCAATGCCACCATCTTCAATACAAGAAGAGTTAAAGAGATTTGCCGGTGTTGCATCAATGTCCAGACAAGCAGCTTGTCTATACTGCCGCCAGCCGAAAATATTTGTAATGACGCCGTTGCCAAATCCCACTTGCTGGTTGGCTTCGACGATGACTTGGTTCCACTCGCTGTATTGTTCACCGCGATTGTTGATGGAGAAGTCATAGGTATCCCGATCGAAATTCAACCCGAGCACGCCTGAACCGTTGCGGTGGGATTGAGCGGCCGTACCTTCGCCATCCTGCTGGCCATGTTCGAAACGCGCCAAAATTTCAAGGCTTTCCGTGGCGTCCCATTCCAGGGCAGCACGGAACAATTTTGTTTCGCTTTCGCCAAACTTGTCCCCGTCAGCAATGTTTTTGAACCAGCCTTCATCTTTGTTGTAGTAGACCGCGACTTTGCCGCGCAGGCGATCTGTCAACGGTCCGGAGACAACGCCGCTAAACGTGTAGTCTACACCGGTGCCCCGAAATCCATTGTTCACCTGGCCCTGAAACTTCGCCCTAAAGTCTTCGGTCGGCCGCGTGGTGTTAACGATAACCGCGCCACCAATCACGTTGCGCCCAAACAGGATGCCCTGCGGGCCACGCAAAACCTCAATGCTCTCGATGTCGAAGTTGTCAAACATAACGCCGGCATTGATCCCGTAATAGACGCCGTCAACAAATGCACCGATTGATGGGTCGATACTGGGAATGGAGTTCAGGGTACCGAGGCCACGAATATTAAACGCGGCGACGCCCTTAAACGTCCCAATTTCCCGCAATGTCACGTTCGGAATTAGTCCGCTGATGCTCGACAGATCTTTGAAATTCAATGCGTCCAATTGATCCGCGCCGAATGCACTCACGGCAATCGGAACCCGCTGGACATTTTCTACTTCCCGTTTCTTCGTTGCAGCGATGACGATTTCGTCCAGAATCGTCCCGACGGCGCCACGCCGAGGTGTGTCAGTAGTGTCTTGTGCAAATGCGCCTGCGGTAAGCAACGGTAATGCCGCTGCCGCAGAAAGTAGTGCGGTGCGAAAAGCCATAACAAACCCCTCCCCCAAGGTTTTATTGAGTGTTGACCTCATACGATTTGGCGACGGTATCCATCATCAAACTGAAACAAAAGATTTTGAGCGAAGGGATCGCGTATGCGATTGGAGGGGGAACGGATTATTGCTAACGACCGTGGGTATGCGGAATGTCCCGGAAAATAGACTAATCTCGCAGAGGGAAACGGAATGCAAAATTCTCGGCTGGCCGTAGAATTCCGTTAGCGTGCCTCGGCCGATCTCCGCTCTTGTGCACCACCGGCTGTGATGAAAAGCGGCCCAGCGCAAGCCACCAGTAGCATGATCGCCATAACAAAAAAGGCGATGCGATAGCTTCCTGTGAAATCGTGTGCCAACCCTGCTAAAGGCGATGCAAACAGCACAAAGGGAAGCTCCACACGCCGTATCAGACCTGATGAAAGACCCAGAGAACCGCTCCCGAACGATGTAGATAAGGCAAACGTTTTTAGAGTGATCAGGCCTGAGTAGCCCATCCCATAAGCTGCAGCGGCAATAAAGCCATGCCAAGCTTGACTTGAAACAACAAAACCCAGCAAAGCGATGGCCTGAATTACCAGCGATAACCAGATCGCTATTCGCGCGCCGAAAACATCGGCCAACCACCCCAACAGTGGTTTACCGGCGAGTGAGAAGAACGCTGCCACAGACAATGTGAACGCGGCATTCGATGGTGAAACACCAATATCGACGAGATGCCCATAAAGATGGAGCATCACGGCGTAGTATACGCACATCATCGGGCCGAAAATCAGCCCAATGCTCCAGAATGCGGGAGCTTTGACGATTGCTATTGTTGACCACGGTTTGGTTGCCTCTTCTTCTATCGAAACGCCCGATTGAAGAGACTTGCGACGATAGTCTCGGCCATCTCTAACTTCGCCTATTTCTTCCGGCCGATCTTTCATGAGAATCAGGATCGCAGGCAGAAGAATGCTCAGCATCAAGACTGCCATCGCAAGGTAAGTCATCCGCCAACCATAGGATTCAATCATCTCATTCACGATCGGTGGAAACACGATGCCGGAAAACGACGCTCCTAAAGCGGCGATTCCGAGGGCTCGGCCCCGCCAATGATCAAACCAGTAAAGGACAGCGCGGTATCTCGTTATCGTTCCAATGAATGTGGTGCCAATGCCGATACCGATTGCGGAGATCAGATAGTATTGCCAGACTGATTGCACCACGGAAAAGAGAGCCAAGGATGCCGCCACGATTACCGCGCCAATGAGCATGATTCGGCGCGGCGAATACTCATCAAGATATCGTCCAAGCGCGGGCGCAATTATCGCGGAAACCACGGCAACGATCGAAGATCCCATGGCGATCGCGAAGCGACTCCCGTCCGCAATCTTATCCGCTATTGATGGAAGCATGACCCCAGCGGAATAGGAAATTAGGCCAGTTCCCAAGAAACCCAGTAGTAGTCCGATCAGTACAATGATCCAACCGTAGAAGATACTGCCAAGGAGCGCCTGGATTTTCTGGGTACTTAATAAGGACAATCTCACTTCTCTGTTATTGCGTCACAGCAGACGATTGGTGGTCCTGCGGTACCAGAGATATCTGACTTTTGCCTAACTTCTTACTGAAGGTGCATAAGGCATTTAGGATGTCTATCTTCTTGGACTTTATGCGATCGATAGGTCCGGATACGGATAAAGCGAGTTGGTTTCGACCCGCGGGTAGCCGAAGTCTGATCGCGACGCCCGAAACACCTTCTTTTGAATGCCCACTTGATATTGCATATCCCACTTCCCGGAATCGTTTGACTTCTTCCAAAGCGCGAGGGGCGAGTTTGCGATGCAGTTCGCATTCAGCTTCTGCTTGAACACGTCTGATGATCTTGCCAATCTCCAGATCACTTTCATAGGCCATAAGAGCCCAGCCGGAGGCGCAGGAGGTTAGCGGCTTAATTTCGCCGTTCTCAACGCAATACTCATTTGGGCGGCCTGCTTGTTGCCCGAGAACGTATTGAGAATTGATGCCGTTCCGCATGGCAAGAATGACGTTTTCACCTGTTGTCTCGGCCACCTCGGACATTTGAGCAGGGATATCCCCAAACTGCTCGTGTCGTTGGTACATCCATGCGCTGAGTATTCCGATGCGTAGGGTTGGGTAATAGGTTCGGGCTCGACTGTCATGATCGAGGTAACCGAGCATCACCAAGGACTGCAGCAGCTCCGAAGTGCTCGATTGAGGCATGCCTGTGTGTTTCGATATCGCGGTCACTGAAAGTGGCCGCTGAACGGTCGCAAACATTTCAAAGACCTCCAGCGTCCGCCTTGCGGACTTTATTTGCCCAACTGTCATTTTCATCTCCCCCTGCCTGATTGTTTTCGTTGCGCTTAGATCGCGCTTCATCGGCAGTGCGATGATTGTACGAACTGTAGATCACGCGGGGAGAGCGACCGGTACGCTTGGCACGATCGGTTATAGAGTTGGCATGTTCCGCGAGGAAGTGAAGGGACATCTGATTCTGTTATAACGGATTAGATGGTGGCAAGACGGCGCACGACCTCGTCCGTGTGTTGACCAACCTTCGGTGAATTGCTGTGGATCGACATCGGCGTGCCGACTAATTGAAACGGGAAGCCTTTGACTAAGGCGCCGTTGGGACTGTGCTCGAATATCTGGGTAGCGAAGAGCGTTTCATCTGCAAAGATGCCGGGGCCTCCTCGATCGATGGCGCCGCCGCCGCCGGCAGCAAGAAACGCGGATACGGCATCCAAGGCGGAGCGCTGACGGGCCCAGGCTTGAACATCGCTTGCTTGGATCGACACGAGCCCTCTGATATTGGAAGCGATTTCCGCGTTGCCTGCGGTCAGCGCGGCATAGCTGCCGTCCGCACATTGGAACAGGGCAGAAAGCGGCGGGCCCCCGGCTACGCTTCGAACAGCATCTGCACTGTCGTCGCCGCCTTCTGAGACATGAGCAATAACGTCACCAAGCTGATAAAGGGTACAGTCGCGTTGCGATACGTCTACATGGCGGGCAACACCGGTTCTGCGGCAGTCCGCGGCGAATGCGGCCACGATCGCGGCACCATAAAGACAAATAATTTGATCCGGATAGTTGAGTGCACGTCCCGATATGTAAGGGATACCATCGTCGTAGCAGGTGATGGATGAAAAACCACAATTTGCTTCGAGGGTTGAGCCGAACGTCGTGTGGCCTGAGCCGGGTCCGTCTAGACCTTGTCCTGAGATAGAAGCGAGAAGGATACGTGGATTTGCAGCCCGCAATGCGTCGAATGTCAGTCCTAGCCGATCGAGAACACCGCGTCGGTAGTTCTCGATGACGATGTCGGCTGTTTCAGCCAGTTCAAAGAACTCGCGTTTGCCTTCTTCGGTTTTCAGGTCGATCGCAACGCCCAGCTTGTTCCGGTTGTTGCTTTTGAACACGGGCGATTCCGAGTCGTCTCCCGTTTTAGCACCGGGCCATATCCGAAAGGGATCCGCGCGGTTGTGCGACTCTATTTTCAGAACCTCGGCGCCCATATCGGCCAGCAACGCAGAGACGCCCGCGCCTGCTGTGATGATCCCAAAATCCAGTACGCGCAGTCCAGAGAGTGGTAGTTCATTTGTGTGCAGATCGATGTCTGCACGCTGGGGATGGGCTTCTTCGCGTGCAATGCGATGGGCAAGCTTCGGTGACTTGGTCCCGGCCGGTGTCTCTTCAAACGCATCACGGTGAACAAGAAGCGGGTCTTGAAGCAAGTCGGAGACCGTGCAGACTGGAGCCCCCGGGATGGCATGTTTCTCGAACAAAACCGCTAATTCGGCCTTGGTTTTAGTCTTGAGCCATTTCCGAATGGGGCTCATATAGCCGTCGCGATTGTTCTGTCGGCCTTCAAATGATCTAAACTCGTCGGCGTCCAGCGCTGGATCGCCTACCATTTCCACAATGCTGTCCCAATCGCGGTCATTGTAGAGGAAAGCGGCATAGCCATCTTTGCATTCGACGATTGGCCATTCGGCTTTTTCCCCTTGCCGAATGGGGTCGCCTCCAAGCGAGGCGTGAACGGCAGATTTCCAGTTCACCCAGGCCAATACGCCTGATCCATTGATGATGGCTGAATCGCCGTGGCCAAAGCGGAGGAATTTAACGGCAATGGCCGAAACGGCGGCAAATGCGGCATATCCCAGGGTGTGGGCGGCAAAATTCCCAGCAGGGACAAGGGGTGCACGCTCTGGATCGCCCAAAATGTGGGCAATTCCTGATGATGCAAAAAGCGTTTCTTCGGTTTCCCAGTCCGCCAGTTCGATGGAAACCACGTGGCGATCTTTGCGCAAAATGCGCCTGCTGGTTCCAGGAGCGGCAGACGTGATGATCAGTCGAAGGTGACCTGACTTCGCTTGAGCCGCCCAGTCTTCAGCCGACGTATCGGGCAACACGGTTTCATCCATATCATAAAATCCGTGTCCGGATTTGGTTGGCGGCGTTCCCTTCACGAAAAGGCTCGCCCCTAGTTTTCGTGTAATGCCGGCCGCGAAGCGGATGGCGCGCGCTGCGGTTTCGGATGTTTCTTTGGTGTACAGCTGTAAAATTTCAATGGAGTCGAACATCCGTATAATTCCCTTTCGCGTGACTGCAGAGCCGCCTAGCTAGGAAACGTAACGGGGGGAAATGCCCTATCCAACGATCGAGAACAAACCATCGTATGCACGATGAAAGTGCATCGGGACGAACAAGGGGTGAAACTAAGTGACGATGACACCGCCGGATGTAACAGAATGATAGGTGTGGGCCGGGGCTATTTTATTTTCTCTGAGTAGACCGTGATTGCGCTGGAAGAAGCATTACTAATAGGGCGATCAACAAGAAGAACGCGCCGCAGAGTTGAAAGAATTGTGAATATTCTCCGGTGACGTCTCGCGTCCAGCCTGCGAACACTGGCCCCAATGCTGCGAATGACTGGAACGGCGCGGCCATGCCCATGGCCTTTCCCATCATGTGTGTGCCGAAAGTCCCGCCATACAACGTCCCCTGCAAGGGTAGCAGAGCACCAGCCGCCAGGCCGAGAAAGACGAGTGAGGCGACTGCGGACAGATATCCGATTGAGATGCTCAGCGCCGTGATGCCGGTAAACATGAACACGGCAGTCCCCAAAAAAAGAAAGCGCGGGTCATGACGGTCGAGCAAAAGGCCCACTAATACTTTTCCCCCAATCATCGCGATGGCCAGTACCGAAACCAACCCTGCAGCGCTTGCCGTGGAGATGCCCAAATCGGCGGCGTAGGGTTGGATGTTGTGCTGCACACTCGTGAACACAAACCAGGCTGTCAAATAGACGCAGACAAGTGCCCAGAAAACGCGTCGTGCTAGGATGTGCGATGTGCGGGCATCACCATCAGTGGTTTTCTTCTTACTTTGTTCTGGGATGAAATCTGTAGCCAACGCAATCCAAGCCGCCGGCACAAGAAGGACGGCTGATGCAACACCCAACAGAAGAAAAGCGGATCGCCAACCGACTACTTCAAGAAGAGCAACCACAATAAAGGGAAAGACCACGCCTCCGAGGGAGGTTCCCAAAGTGACCAGCGCGACAGCTAAACCACGCCGTTCGTGAAAGTTTCGCGTGACCACAGTCATCGCGACCAGCGGACCACACATGGCACCACCGGCAGGCAGCACCGTAGCGTGAATGAACCAAATGACCCACATGCTCGGCGCGAGAGCAATTAGGCACAAACCTGATGCTAGACAAACAAGTCCCAAGATAACGATGATCCGCGATGGTGTGTGATCAATCCACCGCCCAACCAAGAAGGACATGATGCCCATGGAATAGGTGGTTAGTGAAATCGACAGAAGGGCATCTCTTCGAGATGCGTTGAAAGCTTCCATCCACGGGCCAATCCACAAAGTGAAGCTATACATGCAGATGCCCACAAAGAAGGCCTGCACTGTCATCATCAATATCAAGAGCTGCCAATTGGGGTGACGCAGGGCCTTTTTGAGTGATATTGCGTTGATTGTTGTCGATGTCATTTGACGCTTGGGCCCGTGAGATCCGTTGGTGTACAAGTATATGTAGGAATTAAATATGAATTCATATTCAATAATAGATTATCACGTAATCTAGCCGAGAACGAGCTGGAACGAGGTGATTGATGAAATGTGGGGGATTGGGCTCGTGCGAAAAATTTTCATTGTCAGCATCGTCGGAGTTTTGTTTTTTGCTTATCTCGCTGTGGTATACCGCCACAGTATCCTGGTGCCGTTGACGACACCCGGTGAAGAGCGGCCACTTCTTGAGAATGTAGCCGTTGTTCCCGGGGGCGAGCCATCGAGTGATGGCTATTATGTGGTTGTCGCGCTGGACGCGCAGACCTTTGCGATCGCCGAACCCCGCTATTGGGCGCGCAACTTCAATTACCTCATTTTGGGAACCGAACGTGCCATCATGTTTGATGCAGGGGCCGGCCACAAAGATATCCGCCCCGTGGCCGAAGCTCTCACGGATTTGCCGATTACTTTCCTGCCTTCTCACTTTCACTACGATCATGTGGGTAGGGAAGGGGCCTTCGATCACGTGGCGGTCGTGGATTTGCCGCATATTCGAAATCAAGCAGTTGGAAATGAACTGACCCTGACCTGGCAGCAACATCTCGGGTCAGCGGAAGGGCTTGAGATCCCCACACTGATTGTTGATGAGTGGATTACGCCGGGAGATACAATTGACCTTGGCGGTAGAGTGCTGTCGCTTCTCTACACACCTGGGCACAGCGACAATTCGGTTTCTTTGTACGATGCGGATCGTAAGGTCATGTTTTCGGGGGACTTTGTGACCGGCAATCTCGCTGGTGCGATCGCGCCAACAGCCAGTCTCGGGGATTATTTACAATCGGCAAAGCGTGTTCTTCGCTTAACCGACGCGGAAACGATCATTCGCGGTGCCCACGGATCCGAGAGCGGCAATATCCCAACAAACGACCACGACGATGTGCGAGACCTCCGAGACACACTAATCGCCGTCAGGGACGGAGAACTGGAGGGCACCGGTACCTTTCCGATCACCTATGTCATCAACGACAAGATGATCTTGGTCGCAGAGCCCAGATGGCTGCAAGATTGGACACCTACATATCCGGATGAGTGAAGACCAGAGCGCGTGAACGGCCCTCACGATCTTGGACAAGCATAAAAAAGGCCCGCCAGGATCAGATGCATCATCCCGGCAGGCCTCCGCCCCCGCAGTCGAAATCGCCTAAGCGTCACACCAGGTTCTGCGCTCCCCGGATCAGCTTGCCCGGTGTTTCACCGGTGGATTCAGAGTTCGAGGCCACTTCCACACCCGAAACAAATGTATGATCAATGCCGGTTACTTTCTGTAGGAACCGTTTTCCTCCGGCCGGTAAGTCATTGACGATTGTTGGCGCATGAAGCGTTAGGGCATCGAAATCGACGACGTTAATGTCCGCTTTGTACCCTGGTGCGATGATGCCTCGGTCGAGAAGACCGACGGCTTCAGCGGTGGCGCGGGCTTGTTTGTGTACGATTGTTTCGAGCGGTATGCGATCGTAAGGGCGATCCCGGCCCCACCATTGCATCAGCGTGGTCGGGAAACTCACATCGCAAACGGTTCCCACATGAGCGCCACCGTCGGACAGTCCCGGAATCGCCGCCTCGTGAACCAGCTGTTCGCGAACCGCATCCAAATTACCATCAACATAATTGATGATGGGCATGTACAGCATGGCGCGACCGTCTTCTTGCAATAAGAAGTCGTAAGCCAGTTCAGCGGGTGCTACGCTCTGTTTCTTTGCCCGCGCCCCGACGGATGAAGAAGCATCCGGTTCATAGTTAGGCGGATTGCCGAGCTCAAAGATAAACTCCCATCGTCTTCTTTGACGCTTGTCGGTGGCCGCTTTTGTTAGGGCCGCGTGTTCTTCAAGAATCTTCGCCCTGACTTCCGGCTTGCGTAAGGTGGCCACGCGTTCATTGAAAGGCAGATCTGCAATGGCTTTGAAGCTGGCGCATTCGTCAAACGGGTTCACTGTCGCTTGGTGGCCCATCATGACACCGATAGCTCGCGTGGCGACTTGGCCCCGCATCTCCAAGCCATCAGCGTTGGCCTTTGACATGGCTTCCAGAAGATCTCGCCACTGATTGGGGCGCACCCAAGACTGTCCAATCGAAATTGAGATGGGACGTCCGGACTGTCGCGCCATTTCGGTTGCCATATGGAATTCCTTTTCGAAATCCTTGAAGTCGCTGATCAGTTGCAGCACACCCGTTCCTGTCGCCCCAACACCTTTTGCGATCCCGACCATTTCCTCGAAGGCTGCGTGTACGCCGGGCGTTGGTTCGCCCAAGGAGGAGCGGTGGTTTAATGTCCGCGAGGATGAAAAACCCAGCGCACCGGCTAAAATTGCGCGCTTGGTGATTTCGCTCATCGTGGCGATGTCGTCTTCTGTTGCAAGCTCGCCGCTCACGCCGCGCTCGCCCATGGCATAAAGCCGCAATGCGCCGTGAGGTAGTTGCGTTCCGATATCGATGTCATGGGGGATGGACTCAAGAAGGTCCAGATATTCCTCAAAGGACTCCCACGTCCAGGGTAACCCCTCATAAAGGGCTGTGCCCGGAATATCTTCAATACCCTCCATGAACTGGACCAAGCGCATGCGGTCGTCTTGCCGTACTGGTGCGAAACCCACGCCGCAATTGCCCATAACAGCGGTTGTCACGCCGTGCCAACTCGAGGGCGCAAGCTGAGAGTCCCAGGTGGCCTGTCCGTCATAGTGGGTGTGGATGTCGACAAAACCCGGCTGAACCAGGCGGCCATCGGCATCGATTTCGCGCTTGCCTTTGCCGTCAATTTGTCCGACTTCCGAGATCTTGCCGTTACGCACCGCAACGTCTGCGGCGCGTCTGGGACTGTTAGACCCGTCGATCAACGTTCCATTTCGGATGACTAAATCATGCTCGCTCATGTCATTTCTCCCTAGAAGAAGACGCTGCCGCGCCGTCGTGACTGTTTGCTGACGAAAGTGATGTGCCGGCTTCTGCGGCATAATTCGAATAGGTTTCGAGGTGTTCGAGGAGAAGGGGTGTGAACCGGCCCGGAACCTGGTCGGTAACGAAATGCCCGACGTTAGGAATTTCTACGAACTTGTAGGGTGCCTTTACCCAGTCGGCGGTCCCCTCCGCTGCGGTACGCCCGACCGTGCCGTCAATATTGCCCCAGACATAAAGAGTGGGGATCACAACGGCTGGCATATCGGCTGCTCTGATTTTAGATTTTCCGACCGCGCGATACCAATTGAGGGCAGCATCAAGCGCATCAAAACTGCCGACCGTCTCTAGATAGATTTCGATGTCCCTGGGATCGACCGCTGGCAGGCCACGGCGGTAGAGCGCAGCATTATCCGCCAACATTTCTTCGGTCATTTCTGGCCGCAAATGGGATTTGTGGTGTCTCGAGCGGCTAGCCTGGCCGGAATCTTCGGTCATTGCCTTTATGAATGCCCGAGGATGTGGGCGTGAGATGACCGACAGCGTGCGAACCCGGTCACTGTGCAGAGCAGCCGTTACCCACGCAATTTGTCCGCCCCAGTCATGACCAACGATGTGGAAATCATCCGCTCCTAGTGCGTCCGCAATTGCAAGTACGTCTGAGACAAGGTTTTCGACGCGATAAGAATCGATAGCGGCCGGTCTTGCTCCAGCGGAATATCCACGTTGATTGGGTGCGCACGCTCGATAGCCCGCTTTGGCCAATGCCTTCAACTCAGCGCGCCAAGCATGGCTTGATTGCGGAAAACCGTGTAGCAAAATGACAAGTTCACCATCGCTTGGGCCTGTCAGTTCAGCTGTAAACGCATAGCCATTTGCTTCAATTTCGACTGTCATACGAGCTTGTCCAAAGTCCCTTCTTCCAGGCATCGCCTCTAATGAGCAACGGCCGTTTTGTTGTTATTTGTTGGAAATAGTTGTGCGTTGATGGGTAGGCGCTTTATGCCGCTTACAAAATTTGCTTGGACAAACTGGGGTGGGCCAGTGAGTTCCAAGCATTCGACACGGTCTGCCAACAGACTCAAAAATGTGGAGATCTCCTGCCGCGCGAGGTACATGCCCAGACACATATGCGGTCCGTGCCCGAAGGCAGCGTGACGTACTTTCGTGCTGCGGTCCGGATCAAATCGCTGCGAGTCCTTGAAAACCTCTTCATCCCTGCTGCCCGACGGATACCAAAGAATAACGGGATCACCGGCCTTTATCGTTTTACCCCTGAGGTCAAAATCCGTCTTGGCCGTGCGAACAAAATGGCGGACAGGGGAGGCGTAGCGGATGGCTTCCTCAGCAATCTTGGCACTCATTTCTTCAGGATTATTTTTGAGGCGCTCAAACAGAGATGGATCTGAAGCAAGCTGACGCACGGCTTCAATGAGCGAATAGCTGGTCGTATCGTGTCCAGCTGTTGCGATAATGAGGTAGTAGCCATAGGTCGCTGCATCGTCGATCGGCTGGCCGTCTACCTGGGCATTGGAAACGAGCGTCGCGATGTCATCGCGAGGGTTTCTGCGCCGATCCAGCGTCATGCGCTGGAAGTACAGACCAAACTCCATATGGGTTGACATGCCGGTCAGGGCATCATCGTTTGCCTGCCGGCGCATATCTGGGTCGTCGGGGCCAAAAAGCTCCTGTGTGAGTCGCAACATGGAGCCGTAGTCTTCTTGCGGTACGCCCAGCACGGTCATGATTACGCGGAGAGGAAATTCCACACCCACATCGCGTGCGAAATCACATTGACCATCCATCGCCACCATGCGATCGAGCGATTGTGTGGCGGACGCTTCAATCTGTTCCTGAAGACGCGACAGATTTTTCGGCATGAACCATTGCTGCGTCAGTTGGCGCATTTTGGGGTGTTCGGGCGGATCCATGGAAACCAGTGTCCGTATGCGCCTTACGCCACCGGACATTTCTTCCGCGAGAGCTTCGGTTTCGAGTGTTTGAATCGTTGTGCGCGGCTCGCTCAGAAAAACGTCGGTACGTTTCTCGATCTCAAAAATGTCCGCATGCTTTGTAATGTGCCAAAAATCGGGATAGGCGTCGCACTCGACAAAGACGACCGGAGCATCGCGCCGCATTTCTGAAAACAGTGCGTGGATTTGATCCGGATCGCCCCATGCTGAAGGGTCGTACAGTTTTGCGAAGTCTTTCATCGATTGCCATTGGTCAATAGTCACTAGCGGTATCTTAGGGTGGGCCTGACGTTGCTGCAATCAAAAACTAAAACTGAATTCAATTTCTTGACATGGAGCGGAAGGCTCTGCCACCATTGAACGAAAGGCGGACGTGCCAAACCGGAACAAAGGATGTGAGTGATGAAAATCCGTAAAATGGGCCGAACAGGACTAAAGGTCTCGAAATATTGTCTTGGAACCATGACATTCGGACCAGAAGGGTGGGGTTGTGATGAGGCCACGGCCCAGAAGATCTTCGACAAGTTTGCGGATGTCGGCGGTAACTTCGTTGATACGGCCAATATTTACGGTCTTGGACTGTCGGAGGAAATTACCGGGCGCATCATTAAGGAGAAACGCCATGAAGTTGTTTTGGCGACCAAGTGTGTCGCGCCAATGGGGAAAGCGCCAAACGACATGGGCGCCTCGCGAAAGCATATTCTCGAGTCAATTGACGCCAGTCTGAAGCGGCTTGGTACGGATTATGTGGATCTATACCAAGTTCACGGATTCGACACCACCACCCCCATCGATGAAACCATGAGGGCACTGGATGATTGTGTCCGTGCGGGCAAAGTTCGATATCTCGGCTGCTCGAACTACGCTGCCTGGCAGATCGCGAAATCAAATGCGATCGCGAAAGAAATGGGTGGCGCGCGCTTTGATTGCTCTCAGCCCCAGTATTCGCTCATCTGCCGTGGGATTGAATACGAACACCTACCGTTCTGTCGAGAAGAAGGCATTGGGGTTATACCTTGGAGCCCGTTGGGGGGTGGCATCCTTACCGGCAAAGTGAGACGGGGCAAGGATGCACCTGACGGTACGCGCGCAGCATTGGGGCCCAGCGTGCAGGCGTTGTTGACGGAAAAGAACTACGACATTGCGGAAGCTGTAGCCGGTGTGGCTGAACGGCTCGGCAAATCTTCTAGCCAAATTGCGTTGGCCTGGACCGCAGAACGCCGAGGCGTTACGTCGCCGATCTTTGGGGCGCGGACAATGGAACAGATCGACGACAATCTCGCTGCAGCCGAAGTCGAACTGGATGATGAATCGCGCCAGCTTTTGAATGAGGTGTCGGCATTGCCATCCATCTATCCCTACAATCAGGGTGCACGGCGACGCGAGATCCAGAAAGTCATGAATCTAGAAGGCCAGTAACGGCAACAGACCGAATTGATCTGAAATGAACAAGGATCGAGTTGATTGGGGGGCATTCGTGTCATCGAAGTATTTGGTGGATCCTGAACTGTTGGCCCATGTGGAGAGCATGCCTCAGGTGGAACTCACACACGACATTTTGCCTAGAGTACGGGAGATGAGTGACGCGGTTGCGCAAAATCGGCAGCCTCTTCCGGACGATATTTTGCGTGAGGAGCGCATCGTTCCAGGGCGCAACGGTGATCCCGATGTTCGCTTATTGATTTATCGGCCTGTCGAGCAAGAAGCCGGACGACCGGGCATTTTTCATACCCATGGCGGCGGCTTTATTCTCGGGGCGCCGGAGCGTGGTGAAGCGGGATTCGTGTCATTGGTGAGAGAACTTGATTGCGTAGTGGTATCCGTCGCCTATCGTTTATCGCCCGAGACAAAGTTTCCGGGCCCGATGGACGATTGCTATGCCGGGCTTTCATGGATGTACCAGAACGCAACCGACCTGGGCGTTGATCCAGAACGAATTGCTCTCGCTGGCGAAAGCGCGGGAGCTGGGCTTGCGGCGGGACTTTGTTTGCTTGTGCGTGATCGGGCCGAATTTCCCGTCCTGTTTCAATATTTGGCCGTACCTATGCTGGACGACCGCACGGCCATTCGAGAAGAAGATGACCCACATCCCTTTACCGGCGAATTTGGATGGAACCGGCAACACAATCGGTTCGGTTGGGAATGTTATCTGGAGGGCGCGCCTGGTGACCGTGGTACTTCAAAGTATGCATCTCCCGCGCGCGAAACGGACCTTTCCGGATTGCCCCCGACCTATGTGCTGACCGGGGCGATGGACCTTTTTCTGCAAGAGGACACGGATTATGCTATGCGCCTCATCCGATGCGGTGTGCCAACAGAGCTACGGATCATGCCGGGAGCACCTCATGGGGCGCTCGGCCTTGAAGGAACACAGATTGGCAAGGAATGCGGCCGCGATCGGTTGCGCGTCTTAAGGCGGGCATTTTTTGGCTAGCGGTCAATGAAACTGCAGAAGTAAGCGGTATCCGTTCTGAGAGCAGAACCTTGATAACTCAAATATCCAAGTAGCTTTCCGCCATCAGCTTCATCTCAGCGATAAAGGCTTCATCGCTTTGGTTCGGCAAAGACCGGTGCCCACCGGGACGCTGGCCGAATGCCCTGCGTATCATCATAAGGCGGAACATTTCCAACACCATGGTAGTTGCCACATGAGGATCCGGGTGATTGATCTCGTTGAAACGCGGACGAAGCAGCGCCATGACCGTTTTGTAAGCTTTCTTTCGTGTCGCCTCGAACTGCGCATCGATATTTTGGTCCTGCATACCGAAAAAGGTGACAGCTCTGAGCACACCTGGAAAACGCCGGTGCAGTTTGAGCCAAAACCTTAGATAGCCTTCCAGCACGTCCAGCAAAGGAACATCTTCCCACAAGCTTGGTTCAAGCCCTTTTTCCGCAGTCTGTGTGACTTCTTTCGTGAAACGGTCAATGACGGCGTAGATGATGGTCTGGCGGTCCTGAAAGTAGTGGTAGAGCAGGCCCGACGATACGCCGGCTCTCTTAGCAATTCCGCCAATCGTGATGGCGTCAGGACCTTCTTCATTCAGAATGTCTTGGGCAGCGTCGAGCAGTTTTGATCGCGTTCGAGCACTACGGTCTTGCTGCGGTTCGCGCACCCAACACAAATCCCACAGATCCTTTTTGGACGCATTCGCCAATGATTGCGTGCTTGGCTTTTTCTGGGTGGTCGTTCGGCCCATATATTGTGTCCGTCTGTTATAACTTTCGTCGGTTACGCAGGAATATACACACTTCAGAACAAAAATCGCAAAGTCGACTCAGCGCTCGAATATCGGAATTCCAAACGCGCCCTTTACGGCTTCTTCAAAGTCGCGTGCCGTTCGCCGGCTTACTTCCGCCGTCGGCGCAAGGTTCATGTGCCCATGATTCGTCCCGGCATAGACAATAAGATCGGTGCGCACATTGCTCGCGGTAAGCCTGTTGGCATATTCCACAGCTTCGTCTCGAAGGAGGTCCATTTCTTCCACAAAGATGCTCGCGGGTGGCAAGCCTGTAAGGTCAGTTGCGCGCGCCGGCGATGCATAGGGCGAGACGTCTTCTCCGTTATTTCCGCCCAGATATAATTCCCAGCCCTTCTTCGCTTTTGCGCGGTTCCAAACGCGAGGGTCTTCGATAAGGTGTGCCGACCTCGTCTTAAGAAGATTGTCTAGCACCGGAACAACTAGGAACTGGTGACAGATGGCCGGTCCATCAAGGTCCCGAGCCATGAGCGCAAGGGCTGCCGCAAGACATCCACCGGCACTACCCCCGCCGATAGCGATCCGATCCTGCGCGCCGCCCAATTCGGTCGGCCCCTTGTCTGCCCACAGTAAGGCGGCATAGCAATCGTTCTGGCCGGCCGGGAAAGGGTTTTCAGGGGCCAACCGATAGTCGACCGAGACGACGTTACAGCCAACTTTCTTGACCAATCTCACGCTCATCGCGTCGTTTTCTTCGACGCTGCCGAACAAAAACCCACCCCCGTGAACCCACAGTAAGGTGTTCTTACTGGGCGCTTTTTCGGGCGTATAGATGCGTACAGGGACCTCATGCTTCCCCTCCTGAAAGCTCGGCACCATCGCGTTTGCGATGGTGACCCCTTTGGGGGCCTCTAATGGGGCTGGCTTCATCGCCTTTCGTATACGATCGAAATCAGGATTCTTCGTCCAGTCGACAGCAGGGCGGTCCTGCAGCGCTTGGGCGATCTCTGGATCGAGATAGGGCGTCAAGTCGGTAATCGGGTCCACGCGATGGTTCCTTTTCAGTCTTTGCGATGGTCATGCGCTACCAAGCGCGCCCATTCGCCGAAATTCCTAATGCCAAATCAAAAACGGGCCGAGGTGCCTACCGTGTGCAACGGTAAGCAGCCCAAAAGTGCAATGCTGTTATACGATGAAAATGAATATGAATTCAAATTTATTCACAAAAATTGAAAACGAATTCAATTTTATATTGATCAGTACAGGTTGAGTTGTTAGCGTGTCAATTATCGGCGGGATGGGTGTGTCGTTTGGGGGGTCGTTCTCGTCATCTCAGCACCATCAGCCACCGGCATCGTCAAAGAAGCCATCGCATTCTTTGCGACGGGGCGGAGTGCCGGTCGAATTTGAAGTACGTCACACCCAGTATTCGACCCAGTAGGGATTGTCCGGGTGCGAAATATACCAACGTTGCGGACTATCCCTGCGAGCAAAACGAATAATACCGGTACCCAGCCGTCACAGTCGGGAATAATTGGGGCCGGAACACTAGGGAGATGAGTATGCTTACCAGGGGATGTAAGAACCTGCGAAGGTGGGGTGTCGCTGCTTTAACGTTGTCAACCTGTTTGACAGGAGTCACGTCAGCCTTCGCACAGTTAGACGAAATCATCGTCACCGCACAGAAACGGGAACAGTCTCTGCAGGACGTGCCGATTTCCGTCCAGGCGTATAACAGCGAGTTTTTGACCAATGCAGGTGTGGACGACCTTATAGAGCTCCAATTTTTTTCACCGGGCCTTGTGGCTGTAACGGCCGCGAGTAATGTGACAACCTCGATTGGTATTCGCGGTTTGGGAACGACAGGTGGCAGCGTTGCGCTTGAGTCCGCCGTCGGCGTTTACATCGATGGCGTTTATCGTTCGCGCCAAACGTCAGCCATTGGCGATCTGATCGATATCGAACGGGTCGAAATTCTGAAAGGCCCACAGGGAACGCTCTTTGGGCGGAATACCACCGCCGGGGCGCTACAGTACATTACTGTTGCTCCAGAGGAAGAATTTGGCGGCTGGGCTGAGTTTCAAGCCGGCAATCTTGATTTCTATAACGTCAAAGGGGCCATCAACATTCCGCTGGTGGAAGACAAGCTGGCCACCCGCTTTTCCGGAAGTTGGGCACGTCGTGATGGTTACGTTGAAAATATAACGACCGGTACGGATGCGAACGAACGCGACCGCTATCAGATGCGAGGACAGGTCCTCTTTACCCCGACCGATGACATTTCATTGCGCATAATCGGCGATTATTCGAAGTTGGATGAAGTGTGCTGCTCAAACGGCAACTTTGTCGACGGCGTTCAAGATGCGACCTTTGTTGCAGGGGGCCTTGTCGTACCGGCGGCTCAATTCAATGACGATATTTATGCGTCCAACATCGATTCCGTTTCGGATGTTGAAGAATGGGGTATTTCCGGGGAGTTAAACTGGAATATCCGGGATCTCTTTACGTTCACATCGATCACGGCGTATCGAAGTTTCGACTCCAGCAGCATAGTGGATGCCGATATTACTGGGGCTGATATTGCAGCAGCCAGTGACGCGATCGATCAAGAAACATTCAGCCAAGAAGTCCGCTTCTCCGGCAATATTGCTGATCGAGTGGAATGGGTCGCGGGCGGATTCTATTTTAATCAGTCATTGGACAATGTTCGGTCGGTAACAAGTGGAGCGCTTGGCAACGCGTTCAACCTACCTTTGGCTCCAACAGCGACACTGGCGGATATCGTGTTCCTCGGGGCTTTTGCGCCGCTCATTCCGGCGGGTTCTGATTGTGCGACCACACTGATTCCAGTGTTTGTCCCGGCGTGTTCTCAATTGGCCTTCCCGGAAGGTGAGGGAACCCTTGATATCGCAAACCAGGACCATGAAAGCTGGGCGATCTTTGGCCAGAGTGACATTAGCGTGACAGAAGATCTGATCGTCACCTTGGGGCTGCGCTACAACAATGAGAAGAAGACGCTCGACACCGATTTCGGTGAGACCGGGTTTTTTCCGGCGTTCCTGCTGAATCCCGTACTCACACCAGCCAATGCGGACCAACAGGGCATTCGCTTCGAGGATACGGAACTTTCCGGCACAGCAAAACTGTCCTACTTCTTCAACGAGGATCTGATGGCCTACTTTTCTTACAGCCGGGGCTACAAGGCGGGCGGTACCAACACCGGACGTCTTGCCTTGGCGCCGGGCAGCGCTACAGCCGCTGCCGTCGAGTACTTGTTGACGGGTGACGTGACGTCGGCAACGGCGCAAACGCTGTTGCCGGCAACCTTCGGGCCCGAGATTGCCAAGTCTTTAGAGTTCGGTATGAAGAGCGACATCTTTGACAGTCGCCTTCGCATCAATGCGGCGATTTTCCGAACGGTTTACGACGACCTTCAACAAACCGGCCTGACACCGACAGGGTTCGCGCTCACGAATGCCGGTAGGGTAACATCGCAAGGCCTTGAGTTGGATGCACAAGCAATTCCACTTGATTGGCTCAGTCTCTCCGGCAGTCTTGCCTTTGTGGATGCGCGGTATGATGAGTTCGACATTGGGCCGTGTATCGTATCGGTTGACCTTGCATTGTCGCCTGACATTGGTGAGCCCGGTTTTCCAAACATCTGTGATGTGGCTGGCAACCGCGTTCAAGGCACGCCGCAGTGGTCCGCTGCCGGATCCGCGCGCGTTGCCCATCCGATCTTCAACGATGTCCTGGGCTATGGCCAGATCGATATCCGTTGGACCGGGGACACTCTGTATGGTCCGGAAAACGATCCAAACAAAACCATCGGTGATTTCTCACTCGTGAACATGCGGGTTGGCGCATCAACCCTTGATGGTCTGGTTGATGTTTCCGTCTGGGGCAAGAACGTATTCGATGTCGATTACGCGAGTGTTCCGCTTGGAAATGTCATTCGTCCCCAGACCGTTATCGCGGGCCACACCGAGCCGCGTACCTACGGCGTAACGGTTCGTTCCCGTTTCTAACAGGGCGCAACCAAACTAAGCGTGATGGCCGGGGCGACCGTCCTGGCCATCGATTTGATTAGAGCTCAAGGATTTCGTGCAACGTGGATATCTCAGTATCCACCGGCACGTTGTAGAACTGGAATATGAAACAAGGCGACGCAGACGGGCCTGGCGCAACTGCAATGGATGGGTTGACCAAGTTTACCTATGGCTTCGGGTCCATTGCCTACACCGTTAAGGACTACGGGTTCGGCTTCATCTTAATATTCTATGGCGCTGTTCTCGGTGTGCCGCCAGCTCTTACCAGCCTTGCCATTTTTATCGCCCTCATGGTCGATGCGGTCTCCGATCCGGTCATTGGGATGTGGTCGGATTCTTTGCAATCGCGCTGGGGACGCCGTCATCCGTTCATGTACGCATCAGCGTTACCGGTCTCGATCGGCGTCTATCTCCTTTTCAATCCGCCAGCAGACCTTCGAGGGGCCGATCTTTTTCCATACCTTTTGTCTCTCGCCATTCTCATCAGGGTTTCGATAACGCTGTATGAAATTCCCTCGCTTTCACTCGTAGCTGAGCTGACCGATAATTATGATCAGCGCACGTCCTTGGTGAGTTATCGAACACTTTTGGGCGCTGTCGGCGCGTTCGCCGTATCCATATTCACCCTAACGCAATTGCTCGTCGCCACTGAAGGAGAGCCTAACGGCTACTTCAATATCGAGGGCTACGCCACCTACGGAGCCCTCGCCGGAGGCATTATCTTTCTGGCGATCATGGTCTCGGCCATTGGGACACACCGGCACATTCCCAATTTGAGAAAGCCGCCTCCGAAAAGAGACTTTAGCGTCAGCCGGACCGTTTCCGAGCTGGCGGAAACTTTCTCAAACCCTTCATTCATCGCCATCTTTCTAGCGTCCCTCATGTTTGGAATGGCGTCAGGTATCGCAGCGAATTTGAATCATCACATCAACAATTTTTTCTGGGGTCTTACGCCTCAGCAAGTTGGGATCATTTCTATAGCGGCGTTTTTCTCCGCAGCAATTGCCTTTCGAATTGCGCCGATCGTCTCGCGCACGATGGGAAAGAAAAGAGGGGGTATCATTGTCGGTGCGATCGCCTTTTTTGCATCTCCCATGGCCATGGCATTGAGCCTTATCGGTTGGTTTCCGGCCCCCGGCACAGACGCCTTGTTTTACACGTTGATCGTCTTCGTCCTTGTAGATTTTTCACTCATATTCACGGCGCAGATACTCATAACGTCGATGATCGCCGACATTGTGGAGGACAGCGAACTCAAGACGGGAAGGCGTTCGGAAGGCCTGTTCTTCTCCGCGCAGACATTTGCCAAAAAATCAGTGTCGGGACTGGGTGCACTGTTTGCGGGGCTTATGCTGTCAACGGTTGGTTTTCCATCAGGAACGCGTCCCGACTATGTGGATCCTCAAACGGTCCGTCATCTGGCGATGCTTTATGTTCCGATCATGCTAGCCGTCTACGGTATCGGGATTTTGTTGCTCACGCTTTACAAGATCGATCGCAAGCAACACGAAGAAAACCTGTCTCGCCTCAAGACGGTAACACCGGCCGTGCCGAAACCAGCTTTTGCAGCCAGCGGTAAGCCACAAGCTGTTGGCGCTGCAGTTCCAAATAATCAGACACAGAATACGGGGTCACAGCCACCGCCTGGTGTGGATGCCCCCGATCGTAAACCGAAAACGGATTAAGCGTGCAGAGAGGAACGACGTGAGAGACTACACACAGTTTTACATTGACGGCGAATGGGTGGATCCGGCGGGTAAGGATCGTCTTGATGTGATCAATCCGGCTACCGAGAAACCGTGCGGTATTATCAGCCTGGGGACGGATGCCGATGTGGACCTAGCCGCCTCAGCCGCCCACCGGGCCTTCGCCACGTTTTCAAATACAAGCCGCCAAGAACGCATTGAACTGCTGGAAGCCATCGCTGCGCACTATGATGAGCGCTTTGACGATATGGCAAAGGCCATCACCGAGGAAATGGGCGCTCCCGCATGGCTTGCGAAAGCGGCACAAGCCCGCGTGGGCAGAGAGCATCTGCTTAACGCCGCCAAAATATTACGAGATTTCAAAATGGATGATCCGCAAGGACCAACCATGCTTGCCAAGGAGCCCATCGGGGTATGTGCGTTCATCACCCCGTGGAACTGGCCGTCAAACCAAATCGGCTGCAAAATTGCGCCGGCGATCGCCACGGGCTGCACCGTAATCCTCAAACCTTCTGAGATCGCACCATTCTCGGGATATATCTGGGCAGAGATCATGGACGCAGCGGGTGTGCCCGCAGGTGTATTCAATTTGGTCAACGGGGAAGGGCCGGTCGTGGGCGCGGCGCTGTCTTGGCATCCCAAAGTGGACATGGTTTCGTTCACTGGCTCGACTCGGGCCGGCATTGAAGTTGCGAAAAATGCAGCCTCTACCGTCAAACGCGTGCACCAAGAACTCGGGGGAAAATCGCCAAACATCATTCTCGACGACGCGGATCTGGCGGAAGCTATTCCGCGCGGCATCATGCAGGTTATGGTGAATACCGGACAGAGCTGCAATGCACCGACACGCATGCTTGTGCCGCGGTCGCGACTTGATGAGGCGGTCGCCTTGGCCAAAGAAACAGCGGAAAGTGTCACGGTCGGCGATCCAAACAGCGACAGCCGCGTGGGACCGGTTGTGTCTGAAGTGCAATGGAACAAAGTGCAGGCCCTCATTCAAAAAGGCATTGACGAAGGCGCTACGCTGATAACAGGCGGTTGCGGTAAACCTGATCACTGTAAGACCGGCTACTTCGTAAAGCCGACGATTTTCGCGGGTGTCACCAACGATATGACCATTGCGCGCGAGGAGATATTTGGACCGGTGGTTTCCATTATCGCTTATGAGACAGAAGAAGAAGCCATCCGAATCGGTAACGATACGGATTATGGCCTGGCCGCCTATGTTCAGTCCACGAACTTGGAACGGGCTCGGGCTGTCGCGCGAAAGCTCAGGGCGGGACAGGTCAATATCAATGGCACGCCCAATGATCCCATGGCGCCGTTTGGCGGATACAAGCAATCCGGCAATGGGCGAGAATGGGGGCCCTTGGCTTTCGAAGAGTTTCTGGAAGTGAAAGCGATTTTGGGCTTTGAAGCGGCTTAATCACGAATGTGAACAAGTTGCTTTCCAAAGTTCTTGCCTGACAGCATCCCTTTAAAGGCGTCTGGCGCGCTTTCCAAACCTTCGGAGACCGATTCTCTGTAGTTGAGGTCTCCGGAGCGCACCAGATTGGCAAGGGTTTCTGTTATTTCCTGATGCTGATCTTGCCACTCCGCCACCAAAAAGAACCGGTGTTCCGGTGGTGTTTCCATGGCGCCAAAGATGTGCATCGGCGTTTCGACGGTCTCTGGTGACGTCGTGTTGTAAACCGACACAAAGCCG
The DNA here is from genome assembly GCA_028279895.1 of Alphaproteobacteria bacterium. Taxonomy (GTDB): domain Bacteria; phylum Pseudomonadota; class Alphaproteobacteria; order JANQMY01; family JANQMY01; genus JANQMY01. The sequence continues at coordinate 4,466 of JANQMY010000080.1, read as the reverse complement.
CAAATGGGAACACGGCTGCCTTTGTTTAACAAAGGGACGATGGCCTTAGAAACATCGCCGCCCACATTCTCGAAATAAATGTCTATGCCGTTCGGGCAGGCGAGTTTGAGCTGTTGCGGCAGATCCCCGGTTTTGTAGTCGATGCACGCATCGAACTCTAAGTCGTTGACAACGAACTCACATTTCTTCGCACCGCCGGCAATCCCCACAACTCGGCAGCCTTCCATCTTGGCCAATTGACCGACCACGCTGCCCACGGCCCCCGAGGCGGCGGATACAACAAGTGTTTCCCCCGAGGCGGGTTTGCCAAGAAACTTGAGTCCGCAATAGGCGGTTCGGCCTGGCATTCCCGCGACACCCAAATAGGCTTGAACAGGGATCCCTGCAGGGTCCACCTTGTAAAGTCCGTCTTCAGTCTCTGAAGCGACATAGTATTCCTGCCAGCCTGAGTGGCATGTCACGATGTCACCCACTTTGAATTTCCGGGATTTCGACGCGATGACGCGTCCAACAACTTCACCCGGCATGGTCCCCCCGATCGCGACGGGTTCTTGATAACTCTCCATGTCATTCATTTGTGGGCGCATATAAGGGTCCAAAGAAAGCCATAAGGACTCAACAAGGATCTCCCCATTTTGTGCGGTTGGCACATCGGATGTTTCGAGTGTCAGGTCGCCCTGCCGAAGTTCCCCATTCGGCCGCCGGCTCAAGACGATCGCCTTGTTCCGTTTTGCCGTGCTCTTTCCGAACATGCCACTCAGCATCCGTCGTAACATTCAGATCTCCTTCATTCTGCGCCCGCGCGCATTCACATCGCGCTGCTGCACCCATTCGCGTTTCGGACAAAGTAACGGTTCGCATTGAGTTCGTGTCGTTCTTGCCAAGACGTACCGTCTATATTTATAATCGGACTCTAGTCCACTTACAAAATGCTCGAACGCGTGTCAATCGACCGGAACCCAAATTGAAACTGGTAATGCTACGATGACGACCGACCCTTTGGTGGAAGTGCGGGAAAGCTTTGAGTTAACTGACTTCATGGCATCCGACAGCTTCAATCTGGTTGGAACTGGCGATGTACCGCATTGGTTCGACCTGGTTGGTTTGGCAACACAGACGCTTGGTGCGTTCGCAAGTTGCCTCTCTCGATACATTGGGGACGAAACGGGAGAGTGCCCAGCCGTTGGCGTTGATCGGCGGTTGGCCGCGTTGTGGACGATCTATTCCATCCGACCGAAAGGATGGGCGCCTCAGTCCGCTTGGAATCCTGTTGGTGGCGATTACCGCGCCAAAGATGGCTGGATTAGGGTGCATACGAACCATCACTTAAAACCGGTGCTGAATGTTCTGCACTGTGAACCGGAAAAGAATAGTGTGGCGCAGGCAATATCCAATTGGGACGCCGAAGCACTAGAAGACGCGATTGTTGGTGCTGGCGGGTGCGCTGCGGTGATGCGTTCGATTGAGGAATGGAGACAACACCCGCAAGGTATTGCGGTCGCTCAGGCCCCTTTGATTGATTGGCAAACATGGCCATCCGTTGATCCTAAACCTGCTGCGGTTTCTTCTGAACTTCCCTTGAAGGGGCTGCGGGTTTTGGATCTGACACGCGTTATTGCTGGGCCATCGGCTAGTCGCTTTCTATCCCTGTTCGGTGCTGATGTTTTGCGCATTGATCCTCCGTTCTGGGAAGAACCGGGAATCGCCGCCGAAATGACTTTGGGCAAGCGTTGCGCAGGATTGGACTTAAGGAAAAAGTCAGACCGGGAAGTGTTGAGCACTTTGGTTCAGTCCGCTGATGTTTTGCTTCATGGCTACCGGCCAGGTGCCTTGGCAAAATTGGGTTTTGGTCCCGATGACTTGAGGGAACTTAATCCAAAACTGATCGATGTCAGTCTTTGTGCCTATGGCTGGACCGGCCCTTGGTCGCAACGGCGCGGCTTCGACACCCTTGTCCAGATGAGTTGCGGCATGGTCGATCATGCGATGGCGGCGGCAAAAGAAAGTGAACCTGAAATTCTGCCTTTCGCCATACTCGACTACTCGACGGGTTTTTTGATGGCGGCTGCCGCTGTTGAAGCTCTGCGACAACGCAAGAAAGAAGGCTGGGTTATGTCCGCGAAACTCTCGCTTGCGAGAACCGCGGATTTACTCTTGCGGACAAAAAGAAATTCAATCGACGGGGCCAAGCCATTTGCTCCTGAAACGAAAGAGGATTTGGACCCGCGGATTGAACAGACTGAGTGGGGGCAAGCACAGCGGCTGAAGCTACCATTTAGAATTGGCGGACTGAATCCCACATGGCGCTATCCGGCAGGCCCACTCAGATCCAGCCCCGCGACTTGGTCTCAATTCGACTGATCCGACCAGCGCGTCGTTTTTCAAACTACAGAACGAACTGCCAGACGAGTTCCCTTAATCATTTCATCCAAGAAGGCGAAGAGATGACGGCTCAACAAATAAAAGAAACGCGATCTCGTTTTTCAGGGGTTGATCAAGTCCTGCTAGAGGCGAGGGCCAGCGAGGTGCTGCCCCGCGAGCTGCGATTGATGGGATATGAGCGCGTGTTGATCGTCTGCTCGAAGACACTCAATACCAAAACCGATGTTATCCGCAAAATTGAAAAAAGCTTGGGCGAAACTGTTGTTGGAACCACGGATGAAGTGGGCGAACACGCGCCGTGGAGCAACATCTTTGCAGCGGCTAAACTCGCCAAGAAACTGAACGCTGATGTTCTTCTGGGGGTTGGGGGCGGATCTGTCATCGACTTTTGTAAGATGGTCCAGCTTTGCATCTCAGAAGACTGTTTCGAGAAAAAGGAAGTCTTTCAGTACAAAAATCAGTGGACAGACGACGGGCCTGTTTCGGGGTCTAAAGCGGCCCCCGCAATTCGGCAAATCATCATACCCACGACCCTGGCGACGGCAGAATGGACATCCGGAGGCACACCGGTTGACGAAGAAACACGGCTGAAGACACTTTTCTATGTGCCGCAAAGCGGGCCTGAACTTATTCTTTATGATGAGGAGGTCCTGAGCCAAACACCGCCTCATCTTCTTTTGTCGACGGCTGTGCGGGGTCTCGATCACGCCATAAACACACGATGTGCTGTGGTTCAGCACCCGATGGCCAACACACTGACCGAAGAAGCTATAAAACTGTTCATTGAGAACATGCCCCTGCTGAAGCAAAACTCTCAGGACTTGAAAGTGTTGCGAAACTGCCAGCTAGCGGCTTGGTACACGGGCATCTGTCAGCAAAGTGTGATGCACGGCTTTAGTCATTTTATGGTTCATGTGCTGGGACCCTATGCGAACGTATCCCATACTGATGCCGCCTGTGTGCTGATGCTGGCGCAGGCCAAATGGCTGGAAGGGTATACGGATGAGCCTCACAATGCGATTAAGGCTAAACTTGGAAGGCCAAAAGAAACGCTCCATGGCATTCTTCTCGACTTGTTGAAAAGACTAGACATGTCAACGACGCTAAATGAACTGGGTGTGGAGCCGGCTTTGGTTGAAGAGATGATTCAGCCCGCCTTGGACTATGAACTCGTTACCACAAATAATGTGCGGCCGATCAAAACGGCCGCCGACATACGTGCTGTTATGAATCTTGCCTGGGCGGACTAGGTCCAAGAATCTGTGAGACTGCAAGTGCAGGATAGGTGAGCAAAGAAACGCATAGCTTCCCGGGATTAATAAGCATCCAACATCGCCTTGGTGAGCCATTCGATGCGTTGTATTTCCTGCTTGTTTTGACGCTCTGAGGATTTTGGAGTCACCAATGTCAGGGCGGGAATAAGGCATTGGGCAAACCATTCGCCGCGACCGCTGGAAACGATGGAATCATACGACGCCGAAAGCGTGTGCTTGAGCCAGGCGGAGGCGCCTGAGTCGACCCACCAATCCGCCGGCATATCTTCGCGCATGATGGTGGCGGAAATCAGGTCCGAATGCTCCATATTGAATTTTGCCATTGCCTTCACGAACCAGAGAAGCAGTGCCTCTCCCTGGATCCCGCGTTTGTTGCGCCGGTGAAGTTGCGCCTGGACGCCGGACAGTTCGTCGATGATGAGTGCTTTTGCCAAAGCGGACTTGTTCTCGAACCGCCGATACAAAGTGCCTTTACCCACACCGCTTCGGGCAGCCAACTCAGACATTCGCAGGTCCAAGATCGACATTTCCTCCAGCATGATTTTCGTCTGATCCAATATCAGCTGACGATTGCGCGCAGCATCGGACCTTTCGTCTGGAAAGTACTCGGTGGGTAAATGATCGGGTAGATTGCTGAATGTTGGCATGATGGGGTTTGTCGAAGTTTTGTTTGATATCTCCAGTGTAACCCATTGTCCCGCTAAGAACTTGTCACCTCCCCCCACTTGGTGGTCCATTTTGAATGTTAGTTTGGAAGTGCACTGTTTGCCAAGCCCTTTGGCCGAGCGCCCCCAAAGGCTGGCGAGGCCA
>JANQMY010000048.1 GCA_028279895.1 Alphaproteobacteria bacterium | reverse complement strand
GCCATTGCATGATGTTCATCGATCAGCGACGGGTGTTCGGGGTGCGCGGCTTCGATATATTCGCGGCAGCCGGCGGCGCCCAACACATCGAGGCCAACGGTGACCAGTTCAAATCCCTTGGGCTTCAGCTCGTTGCGGAGGGCCTGCCACACGGGCAGGTCACGGGAGCAGCCTCAATAGGGCGCCCAGGCATAGAGAAGGACCTTCTTTCCCCGCAAACTGTTGAGCTCGAACATATTGCCGTCGAGATCCGGCAGGGTAAGGTTCGGCGCTTCCGCCGTGGTCAGCGCCCGCGATCCTTGGGACTCGGGGCCGATCGCCCAGAGATCTTTGCCGTCTGCTTTGACCACCGGCAAGCCCATGGCATCGGCCAATTGCTGGACATCGACCGTGTCGCCGTTGAGGGTGTCCGGCAACGGAATGCAGACATCGCCCTTGCAGGCGCCTTCCGGCTTAAGTTGCCAGCCGGTCTCTTTCTCGAAATCGCTGCGTTTGATTTGTTTTGACGCGGTCAGCATGACGCCGTCTCCCTCACCCGATGTGTCGTCTCTTTTTAGAATTAGGCTAGCACCGCGCCTGGGCAAGGACAAGGACGCGAAATTACAACACGGCTCGCCTTTGGCGCAGAAATGTGCGGAACTGTCCGTATCAGGATGATGTGGGCGTTTCGCCCAGTTTCTTGTCGGCCAACTCTCGAAGCAGGCCCAATACCAACTCCTCATGGCCCATTTCACCGCTGTCCGGCGTCACCGCCCGTCCCAGCGCCATGCCGATCATCGTTTCGACGATCAGACGATAAACGGCCGTGGCTTCTTTGTTGCCGCCGATGCGATTGGCCAGTGTCGGATTCGACGCCGGGTCGAAGACATCTCTAAACTTCTCGATGACGGGTCCCAACCGGCCCGCCAGCGTGGGATCGTTGCGCGCGGCCAGCCAGATTTCGATCACGGCCTTGAAATCCCGGCGGGACACGTTGCGCCAGGCACGGCTTACCAGATCTTCTTCCGTGTCGGCCGCAAGGCTGCTGTCGACCATGTCCGTGAAAAGCGCGGTCAAGGCGGCCCCCAGAAGGTCCGCCAGGTCATCGAAATGGTGGAACAAGGCGCCGCGAGTCACGCCTGCCCGCTCGCAGACTTCAACGACGGTGGTGGCTGCATATCCTTTGTCCACCAAAGCGCCAATGGCCGCGTCGATCAGCCTTTTCCGCATGGCGGCGGAGCGGGCTTCTTGGGTGCGGGGCTTGGACGTGACAGTCATACTTTTAGTCCTTCATCATTTTTCACTTTACATACATATCGGTATGTATGTAAAAGGTCAAGCACGGAATGGAAAGAAGAAGGGGACTGTCATGGCCCGAGGACAAGAAAAGACGGTTTTGTGTGCGAGCTGCGATATCGCCTGCCAGCTTCGCGCCGAGGTCACGGACGGTCGGGTGACCAAGATTAAGTCCCACGACAATCCGTTGCTGAAAGACAATATTTGCATGAAGGGCATCTATGCGCCCAAGGCCTTTGCCCATCCCGACCGCGTGCTTTATCCGCTGAAGCGAAAAGGCGCGCGCGGCTCCGGCGAATGGCAGCGCGTGTCTTGGGACGATGCCATGGGTGAAATCGCCGAACGGCTGAAAGCGGTGGTGGACGCCCATGGGCCCGAAGCGCTGGCGGTATCCACCAGCCAATGGAACACGTCGACCGAAAGCGGGGCCGGACGGCGCTTTATGAACTTGCTCGGCTCGCCCAACTGGATCAGCGGGGTGGCCCTGTGCGCCGGTAACACCGCAGCCGTCAATCGGATGGTGTACGGATGGTTTCCGTTTCCGGACTTTAACGACACCAAATGCATCGTCTTGTTCGGCCACAATCCTAAGCGCCACAGCTGGACACCCATCTATAATGCCATCCGCAAGGCACAACAACGTGGCGCCAAATTGATCGTGCTGGACCCTCGGCGCAGCGAAAGCGCCGAACGGGCCGACATCTGGCTGCCTCTCAAAGCGGGGACCGACGCCGCCATGTGTTTCGGCTGGCTTAATGTGATCATCAAGGAAGAACTGTACGATAAGGACTTCGTCGCCAAATGGACTCACGGTTTTGAAGAATTTGCGGCCCGTGTCGCCGAATTTCCGCTGGAGCGCGTGGCGCAAATAACGGGCTGCGCGCCCGAGATGATTGCAGCGGCCGCGCGCCTATATGCGACCCACGGGCCGTCGGTTATTCCGTGGACCCCCATTACCGATCAGCAACGCAACAGCACCTCGGCCATTCGCCTGCATGCGATTTTGCGTGCCCTTTGCGGCCATTTAGATGTACCGGGCGGGGATCTGCTGAACGGCTTCAACCCGGATGTAGTTCCCGAAAGCACCATTGAAGCCCATGATCTGTTGTCGGACGAGCAAAAGGCCAAGCAATTGGGGTCGGACACGCACCCCGTCTTTACCTATCGGGGCACCGCCGCGTTGAAAGAGCCCACCAAGAAGGTATGGGGCGTAGACTATGCCAACATCGTTATGGGCAGCTATATGGCCAATCCGTCGGCCACTTTCCGCGCGATGGCCGATGGCGTACCCTATCCCGTGAAAGCGTTCTTCGTGCTCGGCAATAACGCCATGATGAGCTACGCCAACATGTCGCTCATCTACAAGGCGATGATGAATCAAGACCTGATCGTCGTGCACGAGCATATGAAAACGCCGACGGCACAGCTCGCCGACTTTATTCTGCCGGGCGACAGTTGGATCGAGCGCAATCACATGATGGACGGCTTCGGCTGGTCGAACATCATCCGCACGTCCGAAAAAGCGATGGAGCCGCCGGGCGAATGCCGCGGCGTTTATGAGTTCTGGCGCGATCTTGCGCACCGCTTCGGATTGGGCAATCACTTTCCGTGGAAGACGGTGGAGGAACTGTACACCTATCGCCTTCAAGGCACCGGCATGACATGGGAGCAGTTTGTCGACACCTACGAAATGTATTTGCCGGCGCCGAAGTTTCGCAAATATGAAGAAAAAGGGTTTGCCACACCGACCGGCAAGGTGGAGCTAAAGTCGACCATTTTGGAAGATCTCGGTTTCGATCCGCTGCCCTATTGGCGGGATGAACCGGCGGCAGACCCAGACTATCCGTTGCAGCTTTTCACCGGCGTGCGTGAGGATGAATTCTTCCAGACCGGCCAGCGTTTTGTACCGGAATTGCGTGCCCGTAAGCCGGACCCGCAAATGTTTATCAGCGCCGAAGACGCCGCGGCGCAGGAATTGGTGAATGGCGACTGGGTTGACGTTCACTCAAAGGCCGGAAAGGTCCGCCTGCAGACGATGATCCGCGACGACATGCCGAAAGGCCTCATCCGCGTGCCTCATGGTTGGTGGAAGCCGGAAATGGCCCAAGGCATCGATGGCGGCCTGTCCGGTGTCTGGCTTCATTCCGATGCGCAGGTTTGTCCGGACGACGACGACTTTTTGGACC
>JANQMY010000014.1 GCA_028279895.1 Alphaproteobacteria bacterium | reverse complement strand
CGGTACGCTGGACCAAATAGAGCATCACTGCACGGTGCCCTTGTTCGGTCATATCGCCCAGTTCTTCCAGGTGCTTGGCGCCGCGCGCTGTCACCGAATCGGGAAATTCGGCAAGGGTGCCTTCACGCCGAAGGTGGACGTTTTTAATCTCCACGTAACAAGATGCCGCCCCTTCTTGAAGCAGGATATCAATTCGGCTTGATTTGCCGTATTTGACCTCACGTCGAGCTTCTGAATATCCTGATAATTCTTTGATTTTATTGTTTTTAATGGCTTCAAATGCGAGCGCGTTAGGGTGGTTGGTATTGATCCCGACAAGACCGCCATCGACCGCCAGCAGCTCCCACGTGTATTTCAGCTTGCGTTTGGGATTGGGGCTTTCAGACAGCCACACCGGCAGTCCGGGCTCTTTGAGGCCCATCATCGATCCGGGGTTGGGGCAATGGGCCGTCACCACCGTGCCGTCATTCAGTTCGACATCTGCCAGGAACCGTTTATACCTTTTGATCAGTCGGCCTTCGACCAACGGGGCGGGAAAATCCATACGTCGTTTCTCGGTGTTCAGACGCCGTCTTATGACACCCGCCATTCTGCGAGATCAACCGGATGAATACCCCACAAAACAAAAAAACCGTGACCGCCGCGATGTTGATCATCGGTGATGAAATTCTGTCCGGGCGCACCAAGGACGCCAACCTGGCCCATTTCGCAGAGCAATTGGGGGCCATGGGCATTCAGATGCGCGAAGCCCGTGTGGTGCCGGATGTGGAAGACGAGATCGTCGACGCGCTCAACGCGCTGCGGGAAAAATATACGTATGTCTTCACGACCGGCGGCATCGGCCCGACTCACGACGACATCACCGCGGATTGCGTCGCCAAGGCATTTGGGGTCGGGATCGATTATGACCCGCGCGCCGTTGCCATCCTGGAGGCGCATTACCCGAAAGGGCACTTGAACGAGGCGCGGATGCGCATGACCCGGGTCCCGGACGGGGGCGACCTCATCGAAAATCCCATCAGTCACGCGCCCGGTTTCGTGATCGAAAACGTTTTTGTCATGGCGGGCATCCCGGTCGTTGCCGAGGCCATGTTGGAAAGCGTCCGTGTCAAGCTGGTGGGGGGCAAGCCGGTTCAAAGCCGCGCGGTCAATGCCCGCCTCGCGGAAGGTCAGATTGCGGAAGGTCTGGGCGCCATTCAGAATAGCTATGCCGATGTGTCCATCGGCAGTTATCCGTTCTATGCCAAAGGGAAGTTCGGCGTGAGCCTGGTGCTGCGATCGACCGAGCTCGATCAACTGGACGCGGCCGAAGCCGACGTAATCGCCTTGGTGAAGTCTCTGGGGGCAGAGCCCATCGACCGTGGCGCTCTCATGCAGGGAGAGGGATGAGCCGGCGGCCCCGGCTCAGATGAGCTGCCCCTCCGGCACACCGAAATGGGTGCGCTCGTGGTCCAACAGCCATTGCTTGCGCCAAATCTGACCGCCATAGCCGCCCAGCTTTCCGTCCGACTGGATCACCCGGTGGCAGGGAACGATGATCGCCAACTGATTGGCGCCGTTCGCCTGTGCCACGGCGCGCACGCCCGGCGGGTTGTCGACCGCAACGGCGAGCTGTTTGTAGGACCAGGTTTCGCCGACCGGGATGGTTAGGAGCGCCCGCCAGACGGATTGCTGAAAGTCCGTGCCCCAAAAGGCGATCGGCGTTTCAAAACTGGCGCTTCGGCCGGCGAAGTAGGCCTCAAGTTCGCGGGCGGCTTGGTCGAGAATGGGCGTGGACCCGGGAACGATGGGCACGCCGGTACGCTTTTCGTGCCGGTTCGCTTCCATGTCGGCGCGTTCTTCTCCGGAGAATTCGAGAATGTGCAGCGCGGCCTGATCGGCGACCAACAAAATGGGTCCGAGGGCCGTTTCCACGGTGGCCGCGTAAAACGGTTCGACGTCTGACGATTTCGCTGCCTGTGATCCCATGATCGCTTCGCCGCCTCCTTATTCACCGGCCGGCATCTTCATACCGCTACACGTCCAATCGATAGGCATCGCCATCGCGCTTTAAGCGGCCGGCCGTCGGGCTGGCGAAATGGGTGCCGATGATCAGGACAGGTTTGTCCGCATATTGATCGAACACGCGGCGGCGCGTGGCGCGGGCCGCGTCCCGGTCGTAATCCGCCGACGATCCCCAATCGGGCCGCGCCATTTGGCAAGGGTGATGCAGAAAATCGCCGGTGATGAGCGCTTCTTCCCCCTTGGAGGAAATGTGCACGCTGATATGGCCGGGCGTGTGCCCGGTGGTGGGCTGCAGCCGGATTTCATCGCACACCTGGTGCTCCAGATCGACAAAGTCGTAAAGGCCCGCCTCGGCAATCGGCTTGACCGAGTCTTGGAGAACCGGCCCGAAATCATTGTCTCCTTGCTCGTCCCAATAGGCGAATTCGGTTTCGGCGACCAGGTAGCGGGCATTGGGAAAGGTGGGTACCCATTTGCCGTCCACCTTCATGGTGTTCCAGCCGACATGGTCCACATGCAGATGGGTGCACAGCACCGTGTCGATGGCCTCGCGCGGATAGCCGGCCTCCGCCAGATCTCTCAGGAAAGGGCCGTCGCGCATATTCCAGGCGGGCATGAGCCGTTCCTTGTCGTTCCCAAGGCAGGTATCGACGATGATCTTTCGGCCGCCCACTTCCAGGATCAGAGCGTGGATACTCATGATCAGCTCGCCCTTGTCGTCCACGAAATGCGGTTTGAGCCAGGCGATGTCGGCAACGGCGTCGGGCGTGGCGTCCGGCAAGATGAACTTGGTACCGCCCGCCATCTCCAGTTCCACGACCCTTGTGATTTTGACGTCCCCAATTTGCCAGCGCGACATACGGCTTTTTTCCTTCTTGGTGTATGGCTGGGCCATGCTAGCGGCGGCGGCGCTTGGGTCAACCGGGCGGGGTGCTTGCAGGTCCGAAAATGACTGGTTTGCAAGGGCGTCAATTCGGGCTATGGGATGCAGCTTGTCTGCTTGCCTCATGGCCGCGTGGTGGAATTGGTAGACACAAGGGACTTAAAATCCCTCGGACCGAAAGGTCCGTGCCGGTTCGAGTCCGGCCGCGGCTACCACCCTACGCCTTCGGCTTCGGGTGGCAGGCCACTTTGTGGGCTTATATCGGTTCATCGCACAAACACAAACAGAGCAAAGGCCGCCTGGTGGCGGCCCTTGCGGATCTGAAAGTGTGGCTTGAGGTGGCGGGTTAGTTCGGCCGCTGGGCTTGCTCTGCACCTTCCGTGAACATTTGGATCACCATTTCCTGGATGTCTTGCGGCGCCTTTTCCGGTGAACCGGTGTCAAAGGGCGGTTGCGGATTATATTCCAGGGCAAGCTGAATGGCCTGAGACGTGCGGTCATCGAACGCTTCCGCAAGCAGCGTCAGCGCCATGTCGATGCCGGCGGTCACGCCGCCGCCGGTGAGGTACTTGCCGTCCCGCACCACCCGTTCCTTCACGGGGATCGCGCCGAACGTTTCAAGGCCGGGCAGAGCGGCCCAATGGGTCGTCGCCTTGACGCCCTTTAACAAACCTGCGGCGCCCAAGATGAGCGAGCCGGTGCAGACCGACGTGGTCCAGGTGGTGGTCGCATCGATTTTTCGGATCCAATCCATGACCTCGGGATCGTTCTGAACGTGGGTGTTGTCAATGCCGCCGGGCAGACAAAGCACGTCGGCCGCGTCGACTTGATCGATGCCGGCATTAGCGTTGAGCAAGTGGAGGCCCGAGTCTTCGTCGACCGGCCCGGTTTTCTTGGCAACAGTGATCACTTCGGCACCCGGCATTACGGCAAACACTTGAAACGGGCCGACAAAGTCGAGCGCGGTCATCTTGTCGTACAAAAACATGGCAATTTTCATTGTGGGCTCCCCGTGATGTGATTTTCGAAATGAGATTAGAACGAAGTGGGTGGTTTGTCTCTGCCAAGCCGGGCGCCTTTTCAGCCAACTTTCAGGACAGCGCGGCGGCGCGCCGCCTGCCGTAAGCCGCCCGTGAACAGGCTCTCCAGCAGGGCTTTCACCCGGAAGAGTCGGCTTAAACGCCGGTGATGGGACAGTACGCCGGATCTGAAGCCGGGCCGCATCGAAACCGCGCGGTACCATCGATAGACGTTCGGGAAGTTGCGTTTGAAAGGATAGCCGCATTCCCAGATGCGCAGCACTTTGATCGACCAGATGATATCGGCAGTGGTCAATTGCGCGCCGATCAGGAAAGGCCGGCCATCCGCCAGCAAGTGCTCAAGATGAGCGTACCCCTGTTCAAGTTCATCGAGGTGGTGGAGATAGGTGTCGAGATCGATGTCGTCGCGATCGTACTTCTCGTAAAAGGCCGTGAGCTGTTCGGGGGAGTCGCTGTTTTCCAGGTTTGCCAACCGTTCTTCCTCTTCCTTCTTCAGCTTCGCCAAATTGCCAAGCCCCCAATGGAAGGACACATAACGGACGGAAACGTGCAGCCGCTTGCCCCAGTCGACCAGCTTTGCGACGGTCTCAGCATCATCCGGGTCGGAAGGTTTGAGCGGATTGTCCGGCCACGTTGCATCGACATAGTCGATGATATCCATGGATTCGAGGTGTAAGCGTCCGTCATGGACCAGGGCGGGGACCACCATGTTGGGATGGATCTCCGCATATTCCTCCGTAAGGTGATCTTTCTTGATCAGTGACACCCGCCTGCTCGTCCAACTGTTCGGGCGGCTTCGAAGCCCACTTCTTTTGTGTGAGTTCCAGCGCACTTCTTTGCCACGCATCAATCCTTTTTCGGCCAAGGCAAAACGCACCCGCTGTGCGCAAGGGGCGCCGTCAAAGTGAAAAAGATGAAGGCCTTCAAGCTTTGGGATGAGAGAGCTTTTGGGGTGCGCCACATAGGCCATCGAGTTTCTGCCTTCACATTGTTATTTTGTACTATTTCGCATATAAAGGCTGTGAGATCAATTAAATTATGCGAATTGGTACAAAAATGTCTAAATCCAGGGGCCGCCCGCGACAGTTCGATGAACAAGAAGCGCTTGTTCAGGCGAAGAATGTCTTTTTGACTCAAGGCTTTACCGGCACGTCGCTCGACGATTTGTCCGAGGCCATGGGGATCAACCGGCCGAGCCTGTACAACGCCTTCGGCAGCAAAGAGGAGATCTACCGAAAAGCCTTTGGCGTTGCCGTTACCCAAATGGAAGAGGAAAGCGGCACGTGCCTGGCCCGCAAGGACCTTAGGTCGGCGCTTACCGGGTTTTACGATGCGGCGATCGACGTCTATTTCTCCTCGGATCCTCCAGGCGGCTGCTTCGTCTTTTGCACGACACCGGTGGAGGCCATCAGCCATCCAACCCTCGGTCAGGATATGCGGGGTGTCGTCCAATATCTGGACCGGCAGTTGGCTGACCGCTTGGCGCAGGCCGTCTCTGACGGCCAACTGCCGGCAAAAACAGACGTTAAGCAGACCGCGAAGCTGGCACAGGCGGTGCTGCACAGCGTTGCCTTGCGGGCAAGGGCAGGGGAGTCCAAATCGAGCCTGCGCAAATTCGCCGGCAGCTTTGTCGATTCCATCGTGTCGTAGAGGACGCTGGTGGATTGTGTCGACCGAGCTGGGCTTGTCTCCCTGGCTGGATCGACAACAATATGTGCAGGAAAGAATCACTCACCGCCCGTCGGTGCAGCCTGCCAGCAAGGACGACCCATGAGAGTTCTGCTCACCGGAGCAAACGGCTTTATCGGCGCACAATTGGTATCTGCGTTGCGCACCGCAGGCCATGAGGTTGTGGCATGCGTGCGCGACCCCATCGGTTTTCAACGGCGGTTTCCGACGGTGACGGCCTTCCGAACCGACTTCAACGACCTGACCGTGCCGAAGGATTGGCAGCCGCTGCTGCGCAAGATGGACGCGGTGATCAATTGCGCCGGTGTTATGAACGATGGCGGCGGTCAGTCGATGACGGCCATTCACGATCATGCACCCACGGCGTTGTTCGCCGCGTGCGAACGCGAAGGGATCAAGAAAATCATTCAAGTGTCGGCTGTGAGCATCGGTGCCGAGACGGATTATGCGCAGACCAAGCGGCGCGCCGACGATTTTCTTATGACGCTAGACACGGATTGGACCATTTTTAGGCCTTCCCTCATCTATGCCAAAGGTGCCTATGGCGGCACGACGGCCATCCGGGGCCTGGCCGCCACGCCAATTGCGACGCCTCTCCCGGCGGACGGACAGTTTGAGTTTCAACCCATTCACATCAACGATTTTGCACGCAGCGTGATTACCGCCTTGGAAGACAATCGATACGCTCGGAAAGTTTTGTCACCTTGCGGTCCTGACACGCTGACCCTTCGTGACATGGTGGTGGCTTACCGGTCGTGGCTTGGGCTGCCGCCGGTCCCGCAGTTTTCTGTGCCGCTCCCGTTGATGCGGATGGCCGGACATATCGGAGATTGGACCCGGCTTATGCCGGTGACCAGCAATCAAATGGCCCAGCTCGAATACGGCAATTCGGCCAACTACATCGAATTCTCTTCGCTGACCGGCATCCAATCGCGCTCTTTGGCGCATATGCTCGAAGCGGAGCCCGCCAATACCGGCGAGTTGTGGCAAGCCCGGGGATGGTGGCTGCAACTTGTGGTGCGGTTCGTCCTTCTTTTGTATTGGGGTGGCATGGGGGTGTTGGGCCTCAACCAATTAAGGGACGGTGCGCAAAGCGTCTGGTACGGCTTCGGCCTGCCGCCCTTTTGGGTGAACGTGTTTGAATGGGCCCCCGCACTTTGGAGCTTGTTCATTGCCGCGATGCTGACCTTCAGCCGTTCGGTGAATACCGTGTTCCGCTTGCAGGTCGTCACGATACTGATCTATTTGGCCATCTATACCTATCTGCTGCCGCGATTTTGGCTCGACCCGTTCGGTCCGCTGCTTGCAACCTTTTGCCTGCTTGGCCTTGTTGTCGTGCACCGGGTGTTGAATGAAGAGCGATGATCGACGCTTATCTTTTTGTGAAGTGGGTCCACATTGTCAGCTCCACTGTTCTGTTTGGGACGGGCATGGGAACTGCGTTTCAGATGCTGGCCGCCTATCGGCGGGGCGGTATCGAAACCCAACGGGTGGTTAGCCAAAACGTGGTGCTTGCCGATTGGCTGTTCACTGCGACATCCGGTGTCGTTCAACCCCTAAGCGGCTTTGCGTTGATCGTGCTTGGCGGATACAGCCTTTGGGAATCCTGGTTGGTGGTTGCGTATTTGCTCTATGCCACTGCCGCCGCGTGTTGGATCGTCGTTGTGTTCATTCAGTTTCGATTGCGTGATCTGGCGGAAGCGGCCCACGCCGATGGGCAAGTGCAACTGCCGCCGGAATACGATCAGCTTATGCGCACCTGGTTTTGGCTGGGATGGCCCGCATTCGGCGCGTTGCTTGTGATCTTTTATGTGATGATTGCGAAGCCCGCATTCTGGTGAGGATCGGCAGACCGTTAGCCTTCCGGCGTCCGCAGTACCATCAGCCGGATCTCCGTCATGTCTTCGATGGCAAAGCGAATGCCTTCGCGGCCCAGACCGGAGTCCTTCACGCCGCCATAGGGCATGTGATCGACGCGCCATGACGGCACGTCGCCAATAACCACGCCGCCTACTTCGAGCCGGTCCCAAGCCTTATGGGCTTTGTAAATGTCCCTTGTGAAAATGCCGGCTTGGAGGCCGAACGCGCTGTCATTGATCGTGGCCAACGCGTCGTCGTAGTCGCTGTATTTGGAAAGGATCAGCACCGGGCCGAAAGCTTCTTCCTGGACCACGCTGGCATCTGGCGGCACGTTCTCCAACACCGTCGCTTCCATGATGAGCCCTTTACGTGTTCCACCGCAAAGGGCCACGGCACCGCGGCCGACGGCTTCGTTCACCCAACCTTCGAGACGGCTCGCTTCGCCTTCGGAGATCATCGGACCAATAAAGGTGTCCGCTTTGCGCGGATCGCCCGATTTGAGTTTGCCGGTGGCGGCGACCAGCTTGTCGCGAAACGCATCGTAAAGGTCATCGCGTACCAACACACGCTGCACGCTGATGCAGCTTTGGCCCGATTGATAGAAGGCACCAAAAATAATCCGGGCGACCGCGTCGTCCAGGTCCCAATCGTCGAGGATCACCCCGGCATTTCCCCCCAGTTCGAGGACGACAGGTTTCTTGCCGGCTTTTTCTTTAAGATCCCAGCCAACGGCGGGGGAACCGGTGAAGCTAAGGAGCTTGAGCCTTGGGTCTTCCGTAAACAGCCGCGCGCCGCTGCGCTTTGCCGGCAGGATCGAGAAGGCGCCCTTCGGCAAATCGGTTTCCGCCAAAGTTTCGCCGATGATTAGCGCACCGATGGGCGTGAGACTGGCCGGTTTCAGCACAAAGGGGCAGCCCACCGCAAGGGC
>JANQMY010000146.1 GCA_028279895.1 Alphaproteobacteria bacterium | reverse complement strand
CAGGTCTTGGATCACGGCGCTTACGTCAATGGGCCGGAGATCGACGAATTGGAAGCGACCCTGGCCCAGCGGACCGGCGCTGAGAAAGTGGTCACCGTGGCCAGTGGAACCGATGCATTGCTGATTCCCATGATGGCTGAAGGAATTGGCGAGGGCGACGCTGTCTTTCTGCCGGCGTTTACCTACAATGCTACGGCCAATGCGGTGATCATGGCCGGTGCCGTTCCGGTATTTGTGGATGTGGACCCTGAAACATTCAACATCGATCCTCAGCACTTGGAACATCAGATTAGCGACGTTCTGAAAGCGGGCCGCCTGTTTCCCCGCGCGATCGTACCGGTGGATCTGTTTGGCCTGCCTGCCGATTACCACCGGATCAACAAGATTGCCGAAGACCACAACATGCTGGTGCTGGCCGATGGGGCGCAAAGCCTGGGCGGCGCGCTCGATGGCAAGAATGTGGGAACCTTGGCGCCGTTCACCTCTACCAGCTTCTTCCCGTCCAAAACGCTGGGTGCCTATGGCGATGCCGGGGCCATCTTCAGCCAGTCGGGGGCACGGGCCGAGGTGTGGGAGTCCATCCGTTGGCACGGCACTGACGAATTCAAGAAGGAATCGATCCGGATCGGTATGAACGGTCGGATGGATTCGATGCAGGCCGCGGTCTTGTTGGCGAAGCTAACGGTTTTCGATGACGAACTGGCGGCTCGCCGGCGCTTGGCGTCTTTGTACACGGATCAGCTTTCGAGCTACGTGCAAACGCCGGTCGCGCAAGAAGGCGCGCTGAGTGCCTGGGGCCTTTACTCCATCGTTTCCGATCAGCGGGACAGCATTCAAAAGGCCCTACAGAATGCCGATATCCCCTCGGCCATTTACTATACGATGCCTCTGCATCATCACCGGGCCTTTGCACCCTATGCACCCGAGGGGGGATTGCCGCAATGCGAGGCCCTGAGCCAGAAAATCCTGACCCTGCCATTACATCCCTATTTGAGCGATGAGCAGGTGATGACCGTGTGCGACGTGGTGTGCCGGGCGGTCTCGCGAAACAGCCCATAGACGGGCGCCGGCAAAGGTGCTATGCGTGCCGCAGCGAAATTTATCAGACGTGGCTTGGACTTTTGGTGACCGCAATGCTGTATGAAATTCAGCGCTGTATCGGTTCGATTACCCTCAGTGGTCAGATTGACTGCTGCGGCATTATTATTTGCGGTTAACCGTCCACCCCGCTGATCGACCTCTCCTTTGATTATTGAATTGGTTTTTGATTAAGCGGCGTGGCGGCTTAAGGTCCCAGTGTATGTGTGGCGATGGCATGAAACCCGTGGAAATCCTTTTTTACAATACGGCTTCGCGCGAAAAAGAAGTCTTTGCACCGATCGATCCGGCGAATGTGCGCATGTATGCCTGCGGACCGACCGTTTACGATTTTGCCCATATTGGGAATGGCCGGACCGCCGTGACTTTTGACCTGGTGTTTCGGCTGTTGCGCCATCACTTCGGCGACGACCACGTGACCTATGTGCGTAACTTCACCGATGTGGAAGACAAGATCATCGCCCGCGCGAAAGAACGTAACTTGCCCATTGCAGAGGTCACGGAACCGGTGGCTAAAGTCTACCAGGAAGACATGTATGCGCTGGGCAATATCGCGCCGACGGTCGAACCCCGCGCGACGGCGCATATCGGCGATATGGTCGCAATGATCGAACAGCTCATCGTCAAAGGGCATGCCTATGAAGCGGAAGAGCATGTACTGTTCAGTGTGCAAACCATGGACGACTACGGCGACCTCTCGCGCCGGTCTGTAGACGAAATGCTGGCCGGCGCCCGGGTGGACGTAGCGCCGTACAAGAAAGACCCGATGGACTTTGTGCTGTGGAAGCCCTCCACCGACGATCAGCCTGGGTGGGACAGTCCGTGGGGCCGGGGGCGGCCGGGATGGCACATAGAATGCTCTGCCATGAGCGCGCATCATTTGGGCATTACCTTCGATATCCACGGTGGCGGGATCGACCTTGCTTTTCCCCACCATGAAAATGAAATCGCCCAAAGCAAATGCGCCCATGACGGTGCCGAGATGGCTCGGATATGGATGCATGGCGGCTATTTACAGGTCGACGGACAGAAAATGTCCAAATCCTTGGGCAATTTCTTGACGGTCCATGATCTTATCCAGAAATGGCCGGGCGAAGCGTTGCGCCTTCACCTGCTGATGACCCATTACCGGCAACCGCTGAACTGGACCGAGGCCGGGGTTCGCGAAGCGAAGACCGTGCTCGACCGTTGGTATCGCCTGTTGGGCGACCGGCAGGACGTCGGCGGTGCGGCCGGTCCACGCGTGCCGGAAGCCTTCGTGGCGGCGTTCAGTGACGATCTGAACACACCCCAGGCACTCGCGGTGATGCATGAACTGGCCCATCAGGCAAGCAAGGGCGATGGCGCGGCGGCCGCCCAATTGGAGGCGGCGGGCCGCTTGCTGGGGCTTTTTGCCATGACACCGGCGGAATGGGCACGGTGGCAGCCTTCCGGGGCGGAAATCGACGAAACGGCGGTGGAAGCGCTGATCGAGGCCCGTGCAAATGCCCGATCTCAAAAGAATTTTAAGGAAGCAGACCGTATTCGTGATGAGCTGAAAAGCATGGGTGTCGCGATAGAAGATGGTCCTGACGGGACCACATGGAGAACAGACACGTGACCCGGGAGCGCCTGTATATCTTCGATACGACCCTGCGGGACGGGGCACAGACGCTCGGCGTGGATTTTAGCGTCGAGGACAAGCGCCTGATTGCACACGCGCTGGACGAATTGGGGGTCGACTATGTTGAGGGGGGATGGCCGGGGGCCAACCCGACCGACACGTCCTTCTTCTCCGAAAAGCCGGATTTGAAGAGCGCCACATTTACGGCCTTCGGCATGACCAAACGGGCGGGACGCAGCGTGGCCAATGATCCAGGGCTGTCGGCGTTGCTGGATTCTCAATCCGATGCCATCTGCCTGGTGGGTAAGACTTGGGACTATCATGTGGATGTCGCACTTAATATTCCCCATAAGGAAAATGTGGACGGCATTGCGGAGTCGATTGGGGCAGTGGTCGCCAAAGGACGCGAAGCGCTTTTTGATGCGGAACACTTCTTCGACGGTTACAAGGCCAATCCCGATTATGCCCTGGAATGCGTGAAGGCAGCACTCGACGTGGGCGCTCGCTGGATCGTGCTCTGCGACACCAATGGCGGTGCTCTGCCGCATGAAGTGTACGACATCGTTTCGGCGGTGGCCGATCAGGTGCCGGGGGACCGGCTGGGCATCCACGCCCACAACGATACGGAAAACGCCGTGAGCAACAGCCTGGCCGCGGTGCGCGGTGGCGTGCGCCATGTGCAGGGCACCCTCAACGGCTTGGGTGAGCGCTGCGGGAATGCCAATCTGATATCCCTATTGCCCACGTTTATGTTGAAGCCGCCTTACTGCGACACGCTGGAAACAGGCATTTCAGAGGACGGCCTTAAGAAGCTTTCATCCGTCTCAAGACTGTTAGACGAAATTCTCAACCGGGCGCCGAACCGCCACGCGCCATATGTGGGCGCGTCGGCATTCGCCCACAAAGGCGGGCTTCATGTTTCTGCGGTTCAAAAGGACTCGCGCACTTACGAACATGTGCCGCCGGAAAGCGTGGGCAATAAGCGCACCATTCTTGTTTCGAACCAAGCCGGCCGGTCCAATATTTTGGCACGCCTCGAAGCTTTGGGGATCGACATCGACCCGAAAGATTCGAAAGTTCAGCGGCTGCTCGACGAGGTTAAAGAGAAAGAATTTCTCGGCTATTCCTATGACGGCGCGGAAGCGAGCTTCGAGCTGTTGGCCCGCCGGGCGCTTAATCAAGTGCCGGAATACTTTTCGGTCGAAAGCTTTCGGGTGCTGGTGGAACGGCGCTACAACGCTTTGGGGGAATTGGTGACCGTCTCCGAAGCCACGGTCAAAATCGTCATCGACGGCGAGGTCTACATGTCCGTCGGCGAAGGCAACGGACCGGTGAATGCGCTGGATATGGCGTTGCGCAAAGACCTCGGCAAATTTTCTCAGTATATTGAGGATCTGCGCCTGGTGGATTTTAAGGTGCGTATCCTGACATCAGGTACGGAAGCCGTGACTCGCGTGATGATCGAAAGTGCCGATGCGCACGGCAATCGTTGGTATACGGTCGGTGTGTCGCCAAATATTGTCGATGCGTCGTTTCAGGCCCTGACCGACAGCATCACCTACAAGCTGTTCCACAGCGTTCAAAAGGAACGCTAGAGCGGCGGATGGTGAAATAGAATTGATTCCATTTCACCGTCCGCCGCTCTATCAGCTTGCTGAAAAAATCATTCCTATCCTTCGAGACGGGCCTAACGGCCCTCCTCAGGATGAAGAAAACAAGCAAAAGCCTCATGGTGAGGAGG
>JANQMY010000145.1 GCA_028279895.1 Alphaproteobacteria bacterium | reverse complement strand
CGATTATCGGGTGGAAACACGAGATCCAACAGCTGGATCGGCAAGATGCGATCGACTTCTACAATAAGCACTATGCGCCAAACAACGCCATCCTCATCGTGGCGGGCGACATTACAGCCGAAGAGCTCAAGCCCTTAGCCGAAGAACATTACGGCCCGATTGAGCCGCGGGACGTGCCGGCGCGCGAACGGGTCACCGATCCGCCGGTCATTACCTCGCAACGGGTTTATATGAAAGACGCGCGGGCCAAACAGGCGCGGGTGACACAACAACTCATCGTTCCCAGCTATGCGACCGCTGAACCGGGCGAAGCGGAAGCCATTGAATTGCTGGCGCAGATTATTGGCGGCGGCAGCACGAGCCGTCTCTATCGCGAAGTGGTGGTGGACAAGAAATTGGGCGCATCGGCCGGTACGTGGTATCGGGGCAACGCCCTCAATGATGGGAAGTTCGGCGTCTTTGCCGTGCCACGCAATGAGGTGGCCATTGAGGATGTAGAAGCCGCTCTTGTTGAGTCTGTGGACAGATTTTTGGCCGAAGGGGTGACGGAAGAAGAATTGCAAAGGGCCAAAAACACGTTGGTGGCCGAAGCGGTCTATGCGCGCGACAGCCAGCGCTCGATGGCCGTGTCCATGGGGGTCACCCTGACGACCGGGTCCACTGTGGAAGACTTTTTGGCCTGGCCGGACCGGATCGAAGCGGTGACGGCCGAACAGGTCAATCAAGTCGCACGCAAATATCTGGTGTGGGACCGAGCCGTCACAGGCATCCTGGTCCCGCAGCCCGAGGAATCCTAAACATCCTCGTCGATCCCACAGACCTTATGCCGAGATTTTGAGGAACACTCACATGCCTTCGTCTTTCCGTTTCGTCCAAAGATGCGCTGCTGCCGTAACGCTTATGGCCGGCTTTTTGGTTTTCAGCCTGCCGGCCGCGGCCATCGACATCCAAAAGGTCGTCACCCCCGGCGGTATTGAGGCCTGGTTGGTGGAAGAACGGGCGATTCCGCTTGTCACGTTGAGCGCCGGGTTTCGTGCGGGCAGTGTGAATGACCCTGCGGGTAAAGACGGATTGGCGACCATGCTGTCTTCCTTGTTGGATGAGGGGGCAGGGGACATGGACGCGTTGGCCTTTCAAAAGAGGTTGGAAGAAAAAGCCATTCGAATGGGCTTCAGCTCCGGGCGCGACACGTTCTCCGCATCGCTCAGTACCCTGTCCCAGAACAGGGACGAAGCCTTCGAATTGTTCCGTTTAGCACTCACCGAACCTCGCTTCGATGACGAAGCGGTGCAGCGTGTGCGGGATCAGATGTTGGCGTCTCACGAACAGGCTGAAGAAGACCCCCGCACCATCGCCAACCGCACCTGGTACGAACAGGCCTTCGGCGAGCATGCCTATGCGCGCCGCGTCATGGGGACCGGCGACACCGTGCGGTCGATCACCAAGCAAGATTTGAAGGATTATTTGAACGCGTTTTTGACCCGCGACCGCCTGTTTATCGCGGTGGTGGGGGATATCGATGCGGACACGTTGAGTGGGCTTCTGGATCAGACCTTCGCCGAGCTTCCGGCGACCAGCGCGGCGGTGTCGACCGAGGTGTTAGACATCGAAAATACCGGCGACGTCAAAGTGGTCCAGCGGGACATACCGCAAAGTGTCATGACCTTTGGGACCCGAGGCATCCTGCGCGACGATCCGGATTTCGTGCCGGCTTTTGTCATGAATTATGTGCTGGGCGGCGGCGGATTTGGCTCGCGCCTAATGGAAGAAGTGCGGGAGAAGCGGGGGCTGACATACGGCATCTACACCTATCTCGTGCCGCTCGATCAGGCCGGGTTGTATCTGGGCCAGGTGGCCACGGAAAACGCGAAAGCGGGTGAAACCCTGTCGCTTGTGCGGTCGGAGATGAAGCGCTTGCGCGACGAAGGCATCACCGAAGAAGAGCTTAAGGACGCCAAGACGTATCTGACAGGCTCCTACCCCCTGCGATTCGATTCGAATACCAAGATTGCGGGGCAGCTTGTGTCGATCCAGCTTGAGGATCTTGGGATCGATTATATCGACAAGCGAAACGATCTGATCAATGCGGTAACGCTGGAAGACATTAAACGCGTCGCCCAACGTCTGATTGATCCGGACAACATGATTGTGACGATCGTGGGGGCGCCCGAAAACCTGGACGGTTAACGCACCATCAAGCGGCTGGCAGGGCGGCGGGAACTCTGTTACCAGTTTCCATACGGTCGATCCCGGCCGCCTGATGTAAAGTGTGCTGCCATGTTCTATTCGCAAATCTATGACAACTGCTTCTCCGCCCAAGTCGGCCCGACGGGCCTGTCGGCGGCGGTGTATGACCGCCTGCTTGCCAAGTCGGACGGGGCGCTGGATTGGATTCGCGCGGCCCATGCGCAGAACAGCTTGCCCCTATTGCGGCTGCCCGAAGCGCGTGACGATTTGAACGCGGCGCGCCCGGCCATCGATGCGTTCATGTCCAATACCAAAGATGTCTGCTTACTGGGCATTGGCGGATCAAGCTTGGGCGCGCAGGCGCTGGCCCAGCTTTGCGGCCATCGGACGCCGGGGTTTGAATGGCCGGAGGGGCGGCCGCGTTTTCACTTTTTCGACAATCTGGACCCGCTGACCTTCGAATCGGCCCTATCGCGGCTCGATCTGCGCACCACGCGGTTTCTCGTCATCTCCAAATCGGGCGGCACCGCGGAGCCGATGATGCAGTTCCTGACGGCAATCGCCATTCTGCAGGAGGCGGGCGGTGCAGACTATCTGGCCCAGCATTTTTTGGTGGTTACGGAACCCAAAGACAACCCGCTACGGCGTCTGGCCGAGAAATACGAAATGCCGATCTTCGATCACGATCCGAAAGTGGGCGGGCGCTTTTCCGTTTTATCCGTCGTCGGACTGTTTCCGGCGATTATGATGGGGCTCGACCCGGTGAAGATCCGCGAGGGGGCGGCGTCGGTGCTGCAGCCGATCCTGGACGGCGCTAAACCGGCCGACGTTCCGCCGGCTGTCGGTGCATCCATCATTCAAGGCTTGGTGGAGGAGCACGGGATCTCGACAAGCGTGCTGATGCCCTATCTCGACCGGCTCGACCAATTCGCCATGTGGTACCGGCAGCTTTGGGCAGAAAGCTTGGGCAAGGACGGTCATGGGACGACGCCCGTGCGCGCTTTAGGGCCGGTCGACCAGCACAGCCAGCTGCAGCTTTATTTGGGCGGTCCGGCGGATAAGATTTACACGGTCGTTATGGGCGCTGTCGCGGGCGAGGGGCGGGTAATCACGGACGCCCAAACCGGCGGCGATCCGGATCTGGACTATTTGATCAATCGGCGCATGGGGGATCTTACGGACGCCGAACAGCGCGCCACGGCAGATACGTTGGCGGCCAATGGCCGTCCGGTGCGGGTGATCAAGGTCCCCAAGCTTGATGAATGCTCTATGGGCGCGCTGCTCATGCATTTCATGCTGGAAACGATTATCGCCGCGCACCTGATCGGCATTGATGCCTTTGATCAGCCTGCGGTGGAAGAAGGTAAAGTGCTGGCGAAGAAATTGCTGGGTGAAATGGGCTCATGACGATCCGGCAGCTGCCCGAGGGTTTGGTCAATCGGATTGCGGCAGGCGAGGTTATCGAACGTCCGTCGAGCGCCGTGAAGGAACTCGTGGAAAATGCTATTGATGCGGGCGCCCACCGCATCGACATTGCCATTACCCAAGGCGGCAAAGACCTTATCGAAGTGACGGACGACGGGCGCGGCATGTCCAAAGACGATCTGGCCCTGTGTGTGGACCGTCACGCCACGTCTAAACTGCCCGATGATGATTTGCTGGCGATTTCGTTTCTGGGCTTTCGCGGCGAAGCGCTGCCGTCGATCGGCTCTGTCAGCCGGCTGACGATCACGTCGCGCCAGGCCGACGATGAGAATGGCTGGTCCGTTCAGGTCGAAGGCGGCCGTAAGGATCAGGTACGTGCGGCCGCGGCACGCCCAGGCACCCGGATCGAAGTAGCTGATCTGTTCTATGCAACGCCGGCGCGCCTTAAATTCCTCAAATCCGAGCGGGCGGAATCGGCGGCGATCACGGATATCGTCAAGCGTCTGGCCATGGCGCATCCGCAGATCGGGTTTTCGTTGACGGCCAATGGCCGCAAGTCTTTTGCGGTCGAACCGTCAACCGGCGATCTGTTCGATGCCCGGCGGGCGCGGTTAAGCGCCGTATTGGGCAAGGAATTCATTGACAATGCCGTCCCCATCGAAGCGGAGCGCGAGGGCGTACATTTGAGCGGTTTTGCCGGGTTGCCGACCTTAAACAAGGCAACCTCGCAATCGCAATATTTATTCGTGAACGGACGGTCGGTTCGGGACAAACTTTTCCTCGGCGCTATTCGCGGCGCCTATGCGGATTTTTTGGCGCGCGACCGGCATCCACAAGTGGTGTTGTTTCTGGAGATGCCGGCACAACAGGTAGACGTGAATGTGCACCCTGCGAAAGCGGAAGTCCGCTTTCGAGAGTCCGGTCTCGTACGGGGACTGATTGTCAGCGGACTGCGCCACGCTTTGGCGGAAGCGGGCCATCGGGCGTCAACCTCCGTGTCGTCGGCGGCCTTGGGGTCTTTTCGCGCGGAAGCTTTTCCGCAAGCCGCCGCCTACCAAAGCCGCCCCCACATGCCGGCCAGACCGCCCGCGGGGTTTGCGGAAGCGGCCGGTGCGTATCACGCGCCGTTGCCGGAAAGCCCGTCGGAAGTGTTTGACGGCATGGCTGCGCCCAGCGCCCGCACCGAGGCACCTGCCGTTGCGCGGGCGGAATCCCCGTCGTCCGAACACCCGCTGGGGGTGGCGCGCGGGCAGCTTCACGAGACCTATGTGGTCGCGCAGACCAATGACGGCCTGGTGATCGTCGATCAACACGCGGCTCACGAGCGGCTCGTTTACGAGCGCATGAAACACCATCTGGACGCCGGCTCGGTGCCGCGGCAAATCCTTCTGATACCGGAAGTGGTCGATCTGGACGAAAACGCGGCCGCAAGGCTTACGGCAAAAACCGACGAACTTGCCGAACTCGGATTGCTCATCGAGGCGTTCGGAACCGGGGCCGTGGCGGTGCGTGAAGTGCCGGCTCTGCTCGGCGATTGTGATGTACAAAGTCTGGTGAAAGACCTGGCCGACGACCTCACCGAATGGGGGGAAAGCCACCGCTTGAATGAAAAGCTTGAGGATGTGTGTTCGACCATGGCCTGCCACGGCTCGGTACGCGCCGGGCGGCGCTTAACGGGCGATGAAATGAATGCGCTGCTGCGCGAGATGGAAGAGACGCCTCATTCCGGACAATGCAATCACGGGCGGCCGACCTATGTGGAGCTGAAACTCAAGGATATTGAAAGGCTGTTCGGGCGCCGTTAGCGTCTGCCGATGCCTATGTCGATTGCTTCATCAAAACATGTGGATCCTGAGCTTGCCAGCCTGTGGCAACGCACGAAGGCTTATCTGGATTTGGTGTTTGTAGATCACGGCTTTTTTCGCGCCGTGTATCAGGGGTTCTACCAAGTTGCTCCGGGAGTTTACCGGTCTAATCAACCGGCGCCCCCCCATTTTAATCGCATCGAGCGCTGCGGCGTGAAGACGATCATCAATCTGCGCGGGCAGCGGGATTGTGGTGCTTATCGCTTGGAGCGCGAGCAGTGCGCCCGACGGGGGATTGCACTTGTGGACTTCCCGATTGGTTCCCGCGAGGGGCCGTCCCGAGAGCGTCTGCACCGCGCGAAGGAACTGTTTGAGACAGTTGAGCACCCTATCTTGATGCATTGCAAATCGGGCGCCGATCGTGTCGGGTTTATGAGCGCGTTTTACCTGTTTGCGCAGCTAAACGCGCCGCTGACGGAGGCGACGCAGCAGTTGCATTGGCGTTACGGCCATTTCAAACAATCCAAAACAGGTGTGCTGGACTTCTTCTTCGAAGAATATCAGCGGCGCAATGCGGCGGAGCCCATCCCATTTTTTGACTGGGTCGACCGGGAATACGATCCCGATGCATTGAAAGCCCGCTTCAAGCCGACATGGGTGTCGGCGGCTCTGGTGGATCGCGTCTTGCGCCGCGAATAGCCGCTCTATAGCGTTTCCAGGTGAAGTGGAATCCGGTTCACCGCCCAAAGTCTATTGGCGGAAACGCGTAAAACAAAGAATCTATCAGCTTGCTGAAAAAATCATTCCTATCCTTCGAGACGGGCCTAACGGCCCTCCTCAGGATGAAGAAAACAAGCAAAAGCCTCATGGTGAGGAGG
>JANQMY010000610.1 GCA_028279895.1 Alphaproteobacteria bacterium | reverse complement strand
CCGACGCAAATCCCGGTCGCGACCGGGTTTGCGCGCGCGTGTCCTTTCAAAGGCATCGAACTGGTCAACGTCGCGCTCGATGACGACGGCAACTTTGGTCAGGTCGCCGTCGCGGCGGTCTTCGATCTCGTCGGCTTCCTCTAAGAATGCGCCTCTGCAGGCAAGCCGGAAAGATGAACACCAAAAGTTCTTGTAATTTTCGAAAGTTGGCGACCGGTCGTCATCGTCCGGCGAGCGGGGGGTGAACACCAATCCCCACGGCACGATTTCCTTCGCATAGTTCGTGTGGATGATCTGAATGCGCCAGCCGCCTTCCTTCGCCGGCAGAACGGTTTCCTCGAACCAGTCCCGAAACACCTTCGAGTCTTCCTCCGACTGCCGGTCTCCTTGCAGGCCGGTCATGAGTGCGGCGTACAGCTCTGTGCCCGTATTCGCCATTTCTTCGAGGATCTCGCCAAAGGCGTCTTTTTTCCTCTTGACATTCCAATGCTCGAAGCCGGTCCAGTCCACGGCTTGTAACAGCGACAATTGTTCTCTTAGTTCTTTCGAAAGACGATTGAGCTGACGTTCCGAAACGAAATAAGGATCCCAATCCAACTCACCATCCGAGTCGTCGTCGAGAACCCGCCAATGTACGCTGACGCGGCCTTCTGTATGTTCCAGTACAACTTGAAGCGTTCGTATTTGAACCGCGTTATTGGGCGATGCCATAAGTAGATTCCAATTCTTGTCTCACGTCATTCAGTGTTTAGCGTTACGACGGCCGCGCTTTAACCACTCTAAACCCAAGAAAGACACGCCGCGCCAGCGGATCCTCTAACCGAGGCTCCGTATTCGAGCGGAACAAAGATACCTCGAAGTCTGCCCACGACCCGCCGGCGGTCGGCACATCCTCTTCCTCATCAATCCGGTCTGCCAACGCCGTGTCATTGGCGAGCCAAGAGCGTGTGTTTGAGCCGAAGTCATACAAGCCGTCCAGTCCGTAAGAATCGAAAACGCCGGGTACAGAGGTTCCATGCACCCCGGAATGATAGGAATTTACGACGGCTTGGGCGGAGGTTCCCACGCGCAGGCTCGCATTGCCCCACGGATACCGCTCGCCTTTTGAAACGAAGCGGACAATAGACATCCATTCTTCGACCGTCGGCAATCGCACGACTTCATCCGGATCAAGGTCACCGCTTTCTCTCATGGTGCGGGTTTTCCAGGCGCAATAAGCAACCGCTTCAAACCAGGTCACGAAAACGACCGGATTGCCCGGTCGATCCATTTGCCGGTTCCACTGATCTGAACTGGTCCAGTGTTCTTGCGCCCCCCCATCCGGCTCCGGATGACCGCCATCGGCGGAGCTGTGTGTCTCGGTGATAAGGTTCTTTTCTTCGGGCAGACGCGCATGGGTCCAATACCGCTTGTTCGTAGGATTGTCTTCTAGAAACTGACGGTATTCAAAAACCAAAACGGGCGTGCGTGCGATCGATAAGCCCGGTTGATCGGCCAGCGGCAACCATTGCGATGAACCATCTAAGAACTTATCAAACAGGTGACTGGCGATCGTCGTGGATATTTTCGCGTTTGTTTTTCGCGCCAACAGCATCATCCGTTCGGCGAACAGGCTGCGTTCCAGTGGCGTCCATTCTGATTTGTGTTTTCGATACACCGTCAGAATTTTGTCTATGTACGAACTAAAATCGGGGAGTTCCAGCCGCCTTGCACTTTCCACAAGAGTAGTTAGGGCGGCGGATGACCACAGATACGCCTCCGGTGCCGCGTCGCTTGCCTGCGCGGAATCCAAAAGCGACGTGGGCAACTTCATGGAGGTGTGAACATCGGTGTCTTCAGAACGCATGGCGGCGGCAAACCCGATGGCGGGTTCCCATTGCTGCAGTTTTTCCGGCGTTGCCCGCAGCTGGCGGATCGTTTGGTGGGTTAGTCCGCCTTCCGCCATTCGCTCTCCCGCAAGGTATTCGCGGAACAATTCGCGTTTCTCGAATGAATAATACGCCGATCCGTCACTGGATCTCATGCGATACAGCAGACCTGTTTGATGGCTGACTTGTTGCAGGATTGCGCGGCACTGCTCGCCCGACAAATGGTGATCGATTACCGACCGCCCCCAGCTTTCAACGACTTGTTCGGCATCGTCTGCCGTCATAATGCCCCGGCCGAGGTCCGAACTGGTTGCGTCGTATGCCAACCTTTGAAGGAGCTTTCGCACTTTGTCGCTGGATAGGACTTCGCCAGGCCGAGCGACAATCCTTCGATTTGCGGCCAAATAGTCGATGACGTTGCGGCAGAACTCTGTGCGATTTCCTTTGAAGCTTCCTCTATTGATTTCCATCCAGCAAAAGGCATTCAACAGCAGTGGCGTCTTCAGAGGGTCTGCGTTGACGCCGCCGCCGCGCCACAACTCTTCCGCATCGCGAAAGATATGGCTTTGTATGGCTTCATTCTGTTGTTCGCCTGCCGAGAGCGCATAGGACGACAGGAAATTAGAGATTTGGTTCCAGCTCAGTTGTTTGAGGGAGGCCTTATCGACATCGGCGATATTGCGTTTGAACTCTCGGGTAAGAATCAGCACCCGTAATTTCTGGTCCCCCCGATTGATTTCGTTCCAAAGATCGACCGCCGAATGGACGAGCGCCATGCCTTTCCGGGATTCTTCAACCTCGTCCAATCCATCGAACAAAAGCGCGTAGGGCTGGTTGGACATGCGTTCGCGCAAATCCTCGCGGGCATCCGGCGACGGAATCTCATCTGTTCCCAACAGGACCATCGTAATGATATCGAGCAGACGATCGACATCGGGATTGCCGTCGGTAAAGAATTTCGACGCCCAACTGCACCGCGTGAGGACCGGAAACCATTGCAATCCTCTATTAATCCGGGGCACCGCATTTTCGCGCCATGTTCCGTTTGCAAGACGACCGCTAAACCGCGCGAAGACATCATGCCATGTGGAGGCCATCGCAAGGGCGACGGCCGCGGCTGTTGTCGATTTCCCGACACCGGCTTCCCCCTGAAGGATAAGCGGGCGTTCCCAGGCGTGAAAGAAAAACTCGGAAACCGGCATCGCACTCGTGGTCCGCGACGGTTCGGATGAATGGTCGAATTGCGCAAACAGTTCTATGAATCTTTGCGGATCGAATGAAAAGGGTGATTCATCCGCACCAAGAGGGCTTTCATCTAAGGCGACGTCTTCGACCCGGTCGATTCGGCCCCGATGCCATAGACGTGCCCCTCTTTCGAGATAGGCGCGTTCGGTCTTTTGAAGCTGGTTTAACGGGCTTAGGTCTATCGTGCTTACGGACTCCGGCGCTGGGTCGCCTCTGTCTGCACCCCCCGGTGGCCCCTCGCCCTCAACATCGCTGTCCGGTGAAGGTGCGTCATTTGTCTGTGAGCGCGGTCCGCGAGAGCCGAAATCGATATCGCTGTGTCGGGTTGCCCAGAGATAGACATCGCCCACCAGTTTCTCGATCGCCTCGTTTCTTCTTTGGTCGGACACATCTTCAAAGTTGGGAATGACGCACCAGTTCGTTGCGTCCCTTATCCAGCTAATCTCCTGATCGTCTTTAACACTGGAGACCAAGTCGCCGTGTTGCGGATGGCCATTCTCATTTTGCAGCAGAGCGAGGAAGACACTGTACTTCAGCCCCCCGCTTCCGTCAGATTCATGGCCAACGCGAGAGAGCCGTTCGCTGATGGCAATCAATTCATCCTTCTGATGGCACCGGCTCTGGTCCGGGGGCGGCTCGAACAGGTTCGGGGTGACCAATACAATCGAAAAATCAGTGTTGCGAATAATCTGCTGGACACCGTCCATATGCGATCGCGCACTGAACTCATTGATGTTCGCCTGCCAGGCAGTGGAAAGGTTGCGGCGCGCCAGCAAGGTGTTGAGTGCATAGCAGACGGGTTCTGCGCCCTGACGGATGCTGATGAAGCCGTCATACTGGTCTCGAACGCTCAATGCTCCGTGACCCCCTAATTGAGTTCCTGCCCGTCGCAAACGATGCCCGCCATATTAGGCGGATTTCAAGACCCTGTTCAACTCAACCTTATACTTAAACGAGATTGATAGAGATTGGTGCAATCAATAGGAGAATTCAGGGGGGTGGTCCCGACCGCATTCCACATTGACTTTAACGTGTCCTCCCGTTCCACCGCTGGAAGCGGTCCCCTTAAACTGTCTTCGCTGATTGAAGCGGCAACGCGTCCGTTCAGAGCCCGTTCCCCAACGCCCCCCATTCGATTTATGCTGTCGGCTGCATGAATGAGCGGTGGCGGGCACCGCCCCGGCTTGGAGGAACAGCATGGCTGAAGACGATACCCCTGACTATCACCGGACCAATGTGGCCGTCACCAATGGTCAGACTTTCTGGCCCCAGGGCGATGGACGCAACAATGTGTTGCTGGTGACCCGGGGGCATCCCTTTGCCCGTGATCCCTTCTATGCGGTGTTCGAGGCCAATTCGGAAATCGAATGGTCGTCGGTCGAACACCCCGCCGCCCAAAAGGCGTTCACGCTCGACTTTGCACGGGATTTCGACTGTTACGTACTGTACGACATGCCAGGCATTCAGTTCGTGCCGGGCGCCCCGCCGCGCTTCTTTGAGCCGCCGGCTTGGTACAAAGACGGGTTGATGGCTCTGATGGATCAAGGGTTTCCGTTCGTCATTATGCACCATGCCTGCGCCGCCTGGCCCGCCTGGCCGGAATGGGCCGAAATTATCGGCGGGCACTTCCTTTATCAGCCTATGACATCGCGCGGTGTCGACAAGCCGGACTCCGGCTATGTAATCGACGTGCCGCACACCGTGTCGCCGGTTATGGATCATCCGATCACGGAGGGCATCGCGCCATTCGAGCTGGTTGACGAGCTTTACCTGTCCGAAGTATTCGAAGACAGCGTGACGCCACTCTTCCGCAGCAATTATGATTTTGTCGACAGCAATTTCTATTCGGCGGCGGAAGCGTTGCGTGGCAAGCTCAACTCCCGGGAAGGGTGGTCCCACGCGCCCGGATCGAACCTCGTCGGATGGATCAAAACCTACCGCAATAGCCCAATTGTCTATCTGCAGTTTGGTGATGGGCCGGCCACATACGGTAATGAGACGTTCCGGAAAATTCTCGCCAACGCCATCCGGTGGGCGTGTTCCGATGCGGCGCAGGCCTGGGCGCGCGCAACCTGATCGCGCTCTAGCAGGCTGCCGAAAAAGTCATTTTCATCCTTCGAGACGGGCCTGTCGGCCCTCCTCAGGATGAGGAAAACAAACAAAA
>JANQMY010000592.1 GCA_028279895.1 Alphaproteobacteria bacterium | reverse complement strand
GCTCGCTTCATGCGCCGCCTTGGCAGCCCCCATGACATTGTAGTGGGGCATCACCCGCTCGGCGCCGAAATAGGTCAGGGTGAGCAGGCTGCCACCGTTCGGCATCAGCTTTTCCGCCCGCTGAGCGATTGCCGTAAACGAGTAGCAAGAAATGTTCAGGCTCGTCTGAAAGTTCTCGGGCGTCGTGTCCACATAACGCCCCTTTAGTTGATCTTTGTCGGAAAACGCTACGGCATGCACCACAAAATCAATCTCGGACCAGGTGGCCTTTAACGTGTCGAAAACATGGTCGATCGAGGCCGCGTCGGTCACGTCACAGGGCAGGACAAGCTTGGCGTTCAAGCTTTCGGCCAAGGGGTCGACGCGCTTTTTCAAGGCGTCTCCCTGATAAGTGAAGGCCAATTCCGCCCCGGCGGTGGCGCAAGCCTTGGCGATCCCCCACGCGATGGAGCGATCGTTGGCGACGCCCATGATCAACCCCTTCTTGTTTGCCATTAAGCCTGCGGTGGCGGACATAATTCACCATGTAGTTTTGCCGACGAAAGAGCGGCATCCTACACAATCGATCTGGGGGGTCAATTCGAGGGTGGGGCTGCCCGGATTAGTCTGCCCCGCCAAAATCCTTGCGGGCGTCATAGGGCTTTTTGGTTGCCCATTTCTGGACAAACGAGATCAGTTCTTTATCTCGTGCGTCCGGCAGCACGACACTTAGCTCCAGCAACTGATCCCCTGCGTCGAATGCGCCTTTCGACGTTTTCGGAATGCCCTTGCCTTTTAGGCGAAGGACTGTGCCTGTGTTCGACCCGGACGGGATCTTCACGACCACCTCGCCGTCCCGCGTCGGTACCCGAACCCGCGCCCCAAGAAGCGCTTCGGAAATACTGACGGGCAGTGTGACGACAATGTCTTCTCCGCGACGCTGAAAAACCGGATGAGGGTCGATTTCAACGCGCAGCGTGGTGCCTTCGCTGTCGTTTTTGTTCTTAAGCCGTATCACTTGTCCGTCGCGCGTGCCCGGCGGGATACGCAGCTTGATGCGTTTGCCGTTCGGCAGCACAAGTGACTTGTCTGCGCCGTTGACGGCTTCGAGGAACGTCACCTTCAGGATGTCGTTCTGATCTGATGGATCCTCATTAACACCTTCCGTTTCTTCCTGCTTTGTCTGCTGGGGAGAGTCTTTGTCTTGTTTATCGGTGCTGGACCAGAAGCCGAACTTGAACATCGAACTGGCGGCCGATCCCTTTGTTGCCTTCTGCTTTTGGGGTGAAACATCCGGGCCGGGAGTCCAGGTCTGGTGGGGCTCGCTTGGTTTGGCCTTCGGTGTCGTGCGCTTGCGGTTCTTCTTTTTAAGCTCTTCGTATGCTGCTTGGATTTCTTGAAAGCGGTCGGCGGCCAAAAGGGCATTCTTATGAAAATCCGGATGGTATTTTTTGGCCAGCCGCCGATAAGCGCCTTTTATTTCAGCGTCGGACGCAGACCGGGAGACCCCAAGCGTTTTAAACGGATCTTTCATCAAAGGGTATCGTTAAGAATGTATTGAGCTCCAGAGCGCTGGCGTCTGCTCCTCCGAGCCCAATGTGATTGGTCTGCGGACGTTATCGCTGCACCTCGGAGATGATACGTGGCGACATCTACTAAAACCTTAAGGGCTGGTTTCCTCGCCAAATAGTCGCAAGTGAGAATGACTATTGAGAGCATCTTAATGTTGCGACCTGCGGGGTTAACTTCTTGTTTGTTCGCACTACATCCGCCTGTTATGTGTTCTGTCGAAAAGGACCAAATGTGACCCAAGAAAGCGATTCCAAGCGGGACGAACAAAAGGCGCCCAACCGCGGTGGTCAGCCCGCGGAACCATTCTCACTGTTCCGCGCTTGGTTTCAGGAAGCGCAGGAGGCGGAACCGAACAATCCCAATGCCATGGCTTTGTCGACCGTGGGGGCCGACCAGATGCCCAATGTACGGATGGTGCTTTTAAAGGGCATGGATGAAGACGGATTCGTTTTCTACACCAACTACGAAAGCATTAAAGGGCAGGAGCTGCTAACCAATCCAAAGGCGGCTTTGTGTTTCTATTGGAAGACGTTGCAGAAACAGATCCGTATTCAAGGGATGATTTACGAAGTGCCTGACGAGGAAGCGGACGACTATTTTGCAAGCCGGCCCAAGGATAGCCAGATTGGGGCCTGGGCCTCGGAACAGTCCCGACCCATGGAAGGCCGTTTCGTGCTGGAACGGCGCATTGCCAAGTTTGCCGCGAAATACGCCCTCGGCGCCGTTGACCGCCCGCCGCATTGGTCGGGCTTCCGTTTGCGGCCTCTACGAATTGAGTTCTGGCAGGAAAAACCATTTCGCTTGCATGACCGGTTGGTCTTTGAGCGGAACTCGATCAAAGAAGACCGCTGGGCTACTACCAAGCTTTTTCCGTAAGCAGACGAATAGCTATGACCCATTTGTCGCCAACTTCTGAAGACACGGTAACAGCGAACCGTCCCCCGAACAAAAACGGTTTGATGCGGGGTGCCGCCGCCGCTGCCGTTGTGGTGGCTACATTTCTGATCGTCATCAAGGCGATTGCCTTTGCCGTTTCGGGATCCGTTGCCGTGTTGGGGTCGCTGGTGGATTCGGTGCTTGATGCATTCGCCTCGATCATCAATCTGTTTGCGATTCGCCATTCGCTTCAGCCGGCCGATGCGGAACACCGTTTTGGCCACGGCAAAGTCGAAGCGCTTGCGGGATTGGGCCAGGCGGCCTTTATCAGCGGGTCAGCGGCCATTCTGCTTTTTGAATCCGTGTCCCGATTCTGGCGCCCGGTGGCGGTGGAGGCTGGGGGCTTTGCCATCGGCGTTATTGTTGTTGCAACGGTCGTCACGCTCGGCCTGGTCCTGTTCCAAAGATATGTGGTGCAGAAGACGGGCTCGATCGCGATCAGAGCGGACTCGCTGCACTATCGCGGCGATTTGCTGATGAATCTCAGTGTCATACTTGCGCTGGTTTTATCGACCCAGTTCGGCTGGGGCATGGTCGACCCGATCTTCGGAATCGGCATTGCGCTCTATATTCTGTGGTCTGCGGTTCAGATTTTCCGGATTGCTTACGACCAGCTTATGGATCGCGAGTTGCCTGACCAAGACCGGGAAAAGATCAAGCGCATCGCTCTCAGCCAAGAAGGCGTGCTCGACATGCATGATTTGCGCACCCGGACGTCGGGGCTTCAACTGTTTGTCCAGATGCATTTGGAACTGGACCCGGAACTTCCCTTGGTTGAAGCCCATCGCATCTCAGATGATGTGGAGCGGCAGATCCTGGACGCATTTCCGGATGCGGAAGTTCTGATCCATCAGGATCCGGCAGGGTTCGAAGATCCGCCGTCGCCTTTGGCCCGTTCCTGACTCTCGTCGTCCTTGGGTGGTGTGTCTTGGCTCGAAGCGGGCGGGTTCGATGCGGACCTGTCGGTTTTTGACTCGTGGTTGCGTCGTACCAGATCGGAGGCGGTCTTCGCGGTTGTCATCGCGCTCTTCAGACTTTCGCGTCCGAGCCGCGCGGCAATGCCGACCGCATCGATTTCTTCTTGGTACATGGAATTGATGGCGCTGCGCGCGTTGTTGATCCCTGAAATGGTCATGTCGTGGAAACGGTGTGCGGTGAGATACCAGAGCGGGCTGGTCATAAGGCTCAACGCGATAACGGCGATGGCAAGCCGGTAGCCTTCGTCGCCGAAAGCGCCGGCCGCCATGGCGGCGGCGGCGAGTACGAATGAAAACTCACCAACCTGGCCGAGAAAGAGGCTGGCCTTGAAACCGCTGTCCCAGCGCTCGCCGAGGAGTTGAAGAATACCCAGGTTCAAGGCGGTCTTTAGAATGGTCACGAGCAGCAGCAGTGCTAGGACAGTCCACACGTTTTCCCACAGATACACCAAGTCGATCAGTAGCCCGATCGAAAGGAAAAACACAACGAGCAATATGCTCTGTACGGGAAGGGCAGTGTGAATGGCGGCCTTTCGCAGGCTTGAATTGCCGATCACCATACCCGCCAAAAAAGCGCCCAGCGCCGGAGACAATTGCAGTACCGCACCCGAGAACGTGGCGGCGGAAAAGCAAAACGCCATGATTGCCAGAGTGCCCATATCCGTATTTTTGGTCAGTGCGCGGGCGAACGGCATTTTGATTCCGGGGCCGCGGGAGAGAAAGATCGTGAAGCCGGCCAACGCGGCGGAAGCGACCAACACCTGTAAGATGATGCCATAGAGCGGAATGCTCGTATTACCCAGCGAGTTGGTGATCAACAGCATCGGCACCACGGCCAAGTCCTGCACAATCAGAATGCCCAGAGTGAGCCTTCCAGCGTCGGTATGTTGTTCCTCCACGTCCTCCATCATCTTGATGGCCACGGCTGTGCTGGACAGAGCCACGATGAACCCCAGAACTGTGGCGGTCGATGTAGAGAAGCCGAGGAAAAGCGAGGCCAGCGTCATGACGGCCACGCAAATCAACACTTGCAGCAGCACGACCATGACTGCTTTTTGATAAACGGCCCGAAACGACTTGAGGTTCAACTCCATGCCGATGATGAACAGCAGCATGAGAACGCCGAGTTCAGCCAAGATTGCAACGGCTTCGCTGTTGCTCACCAGGGCGAAGCCGGTGGGCCCCATAGCGGCGCCAGCCAGAATGTAGCCCACAATGGCGGGTTGGCGCGCTTGATTGAGCAAAAGCCCGAAGATGAGGGCAATGCTGGTCACCAGCGCGATGGCGGTGAGGTCGTATTCGCTGTGAATCGGGGCGCCGTGCATAGGCGATGCTGCTGACCTCTCTGAATCGGTCTGTACAGAATAAGCCGAGAATGAACGAACGGAAAGAACCGTTCGCTAGCGGTCTTCGCGCCGGCGTATGCGGGCGTTACAGATGATCGTCTTTACACCGATCAGTGACGGTGACCGGCGGCAGTCAAGCGGTGCGCAGGCCTTCCTTCGTCACCCAAGCTTCGGTTTGGTCCAGGGCGCGCTGGAAGCGGTCCATCATCTCGGTAATGTCACCGTCGGTCATAATCAGCGGTGGGCAGAAGGCGATGCGATCGCTCGGCAGATTCCGCACGATCAGGCCTTCCTCCTGAGCGAAGCGGGCGCAGGCTGCTCCAACCATCTGGCCCGCTTCAAAAGACTTCTTGGTGGCTTTGTCCGAAACCAGCTCGATGGCACCCAGCAGCCCGACGCTTTTGGCTTCGCCCACCAGCGGGTGATCTTCCAGCGCGGCGAATCGGGCTGTAAGGGTCGGGCGGACGGACTGAACGTGCGGCACGATCTGGCGTTCTTGATAAAGGTCGAGCGCCCGATTGGCGACCGCGGCGCATACCGGGTGCCCGCCCCAGGTGAAGCCGTGACCGAATGTGCCGATCTTCCGACTTTCCTCCAGCATCGCTTCATAGATGAATTCAGGAATAAGCACGGCCGACATGGGCAGGTAGGCGCCGGTGAGCGCCTTTGCGACCGAAAGGCTATGCGGTTTCATGGAAAAAGTCTGTGTACCAAACATATTGCCGGTGCGGCCGAAACCGCAAATGACCTCGTCCGCAATAAAGACGATATCGTATTTCTCCAGAACCGGTTGGATCTTGAGGAAGTAGTCCCGGGGAGGGATGATGACGCCTCCCGCCCCCATGACGGGCTCCGCAATGAAGGCGGCGACGGTTTCCGGGTCTTCCCTGATGATCAGTTCTTCCAAGTTCTTGGCCAACCGGTCGGTGAATTCCGATTCCGTTTCGCCGGGTTCGGCAAAGCGGTAATGATGCGGGCAGTCCGTATGCAGAATGCCGGGAATGGGCAAATCGAAGTCCTGATGCAGTGGGGGCAGTCCGGTCAGGCTCGCCGTGGCGATCGTGACGCCGTGATACGCTTTGATGCGGCTGATGATCTTTTTCTTTTTCGGCTTGCCGCGCGCATTGTTGTAATACCAGACCAGTTTGATCTGGGTATCGTTGGCTTCAGATCCGGAGGTTGAAAACAGCACCTTCGAGATCGGCACCGGCGCCATCTCTTTTAAACGCTCGGCCAGCTCGATGCCGGGTTCCTGACTCTTGCCGCTGAACTGATGGTAATAGGGCAGCGCCTTCATTTGCGTGACGGCTGCTTCCATCAAGGCAGGCTCATCAAATCCGAGTGAGGCGCACCAAAGCCCTGACATCCCTTCGATATATTCTTTGCCTTGATCGTCATAGACATGAATGCCGCTGCCCTTACTGAACACGATGGGCCCGGTTTCGCGGAACTCGGCCAAGTTCGTATAGGGGTGGATGAGGGTTTCGATGTCGCGTTGGGCGGCGTTCGACGGAATGGACATGCGGTATCTCCCGTGGAGGTTGGGCACTCCCTGCAGACCGTGCCCGCAAATGAGCGAATCCGAAGGGTTTTTGACCGGTTTCTGCGCACTTTATCGTGTGCGGGCCACACGACAAGGAATTGTAATACGCCGCAGGCAACCCTAAACTGCGGTTAACGAAATGGTGCCCCGAAACCGGGGCGAATACTAGGGGATCCAGTATGAAGGGATTGATGCAGGATTGGCCGCTTTTGGCGTCGACCATTCTTGACCATGCGAACACCAACCATGGCGAACGCGAAATCGTGACGCGAACGACCGAAGGGCCGATCCATCGCTACACTTATGCGGACCTGCACAGCCGCTCTCGACAGGTGGCCAAGGCGCTGGAAAAGCAGGGCATCGTGCTTGGCGACCGTGTCGGCACAATGGCCTGGAACACTCATCGTCATCTTGAAGCCTGGTACGGCATTATGGGGCTTGGGGCGGTGTATCACACGATCAACCCACGGCTTTTCCCCGAGCAGTTGGTGTACATTATCAATCACGCCGAGGATCGGATCGTCTTTGTCGATCTGACGTTCGTGCCCATTCTGGAAGGCATTCAAGATCAGATCGGATGTGTGGAGACGTTCGTCATTATGACCGACGCGGAACATATGCCGCAGACCAGCCTCAAGAATGCGGTTGCGTATGAAGACCTTGTCAACGGCGTCGATGACGATTTCGCTTGGAAGGTGTTCGATGAGAATACGGCCGCCGGGCTTTGCTATACCTCAGGTACAACGGGCAATCCGAAAGGCGTTCTTTACTCGCATCGTTCCAATGTGTTGCATGGCATGGCCGCCGGGTCGAAAGACGCCTTCAGTGTCGGCAGCATGGATGCCATCATGCCCGTGGTGCCCATGTTCCACGCCAATGCTTGGGCCATTGCATTTGTCGCACCCATGATGGGATCGAAGCTGGTCATGCCCGGCATGCAAATGGACGGCGCCAGCATCCATTCCCTCTTGGAAGACGAGCAGGTGACGTTTACGGCGGCTGTGCCCACCGTGTGGTTGATGCTGTTGAACCACATGGAAGAAGGGAACTTGAAGCTCTCTACCCTGAAGCGGGTTGCCATTGGCGGCTCGGCCTGCCCGCAGGTGATGATAGAGAAATTTGAGAAGAATTATGGCGTGGAAGTGATGCACGCCTGGGGCATGACCGAGATGAGCCCCATCGGCACGCTGGGGGCTCTAAAAGCCGGCATGGAAAACCTGTCTCAGGACGAGAAGATCAAACAGAAGCTGAAACAGGGCCGGGCCATCTATAGCGTTGAGATGAAGATCACCGATGACAACGATGAGGAACTGCCGAATGATGGCGTGGCGTTCGGTCATTTGAAGGTGCGCGGGCCGGCCGTGGCCAGCGGTTACTTCAAGGGCGAAGGCGGGAACATTCTCGACCAGGAAGGCTGGTTCGATACAGGCGATGTCTCCACCATCGACAGCCTCGGCTTCATGCAGATCACCGACCGCGCCAAAGACGTCATTAAGTCCGGTGGCGAATGGATTTCGTCGATCGATCTGGAAAATGTGGCCGTGGGACACCCAGAGGTTGCGGAAGCGGCTGTGATCGGCCTGCCACACCCCAAATGGGATGAACGCCCGCTGCTCATTATCGTCCGCAAAGACGGATCCAATGTCACGAAAGATGAGATTTTGGCGTATATGGATGGTAAGATCGCCAAATGGTGGATGCCGGACGACGTGGCATTCATTGAGGAGATCCCGCACACCGCCACGGGGAAAATTCAAAAGATGGCGTTGCGCGAGCAATTTAAGAACCACAGGCTGCCAACAGCGGCGGTGTAGGTGCGACGTCAAACAGGGGGGCCTTTTGGCAAGGCGTAATGTCAGAAGCGGAAAAATTTGAAGACTACGATCAGCTCACCGGGGGACGTGCAGCCATAACGGTGCTGGCTCTGATTTTGGGACTGGCGGCGCCGGTATTCGGCCTGTACGAGCATCTGGATTTGAGAACGGGTGCGTTTCAATCGCCAAGCTATGAGTTTCCCATCCTTCTGCCGGCGCTCTATCTCGCCATTTTGATCGGCAGCGTGGCCTTCTTCTCCAGTCTGATGCGGATGCGCCGGGCCGGTGTCTTGTGGCGCCATATTCTCGCATTGATTGCCTTTGTGGCGGCTGCGGCGGCTGGAGCAGCCTCTATCTTCGCCGGGTTCGGTTATCAGTGGAAATGGTGGTCGCTGGGGCAAGCCCTGTTCGGCGTGCTGCCGTCGGCGGGGTTCGTGCCGCTTTATGCGCTGCTGCTT
>JANQMY010000533.1 GCA_028279895.1 Alphaproteobacteria bacterium | reverse complement strand
CTTCTTTTCAGGAAACGAGTTTCCCTTCGAACCCAACGTCAACGCAGCGTTTGGGGGGACCTGGCAGCATCACACGGGCCTGACGGCCACCCTCGATTTCACCTATTCCGGCAATTACTTCAGCCAAGTCGCCAACGGGCCCGAACTCTTTGTCGATAGTTTCTTTTTGGCCGATTTCAGGGTGGGTTACGAACGGGATCACTGGGGATTGTTCGTCTTCGGGGATAATGTGTTTGACGCGGACTATGTGGATAGCGTTTCCCGCGACTTTGCCGACCCCACCATGTCCACTGCAACACTGGGACGGCCGCGCACCGTGGGGGTTATCCTGCAAGCAAACTACTGATGTGCTCGAGGCTTCGGGGGGCCGCCAGCGGCCGCATTACGCCCAATCGAGCCAAAGGTCGCACGGTCGGCGGCCTTGATTGATCTTGTCCATCTAGGGCGCTATGGATAGTTGAGAATAATTCTCAATCATGTTGTGGCGTCATGGTGGATACCGATCCGACGGTAAAACGGGCAAATGCACGAGTGGCTGAAAGCCGGCCGCAGAAAATGCGGACCGCGCTTCGGCTGGACGTCGCCGGAAAACCAGCAGGGCAGAGCGTCGAGCCAGCGCCTGGCGACCGACGCCACAGTTTGCTCACTGCCCTTTTTGACGTTCACAGGCATGAACTGATTTCCACGCTACGGCGCCTTTTTGGTGACGGACCCCCCGAGCCTGAGGACATTGCTCAGTCTGCATTTTCTCAGATTGCGGCTCTCTCGCCGGATTATTCAATTCAGAACCCAAAAGCGTTTCTATTCAAAGTAGCCATCAACTTTGGCCGCCGCGCGGCGAAGAAATCCTGGATCAACCACAAATTCATTACCGATGAACTGAGTTCTGTAGGCCCGGAAGTGGAAGAAATCTCGCCCGAAAGACTCTTAGTAGGAAAGGAAGCGATCGCATCCATCGATCAGGCGTTTCAACAGCTTTCCCCGAAGCAAAGGGAGATCATTGTGCGCAGCCGGTTGAAGGGTGAGACCTATGCGGAAATCGCCTCTGAAACCGGATGGAGTGTGGCCACGATCTCGCGCCAACTCCATGCCGCAATGGAGGTGTTGGAAGCCGCCATAGACGATGGAGAAGATAGGGACTAACGGGCGAACCGGTATGAGCAGCCACATTCAAACGCAAGCACGTGAATGGCTCTTTCGATTGAACGAAGGTCCTTTCGACGAAGCCACGAAGAAAGAGTTTCAGGTTTGGCTGAGAGCCGCTCCGGCTCATGAGCACGCATTTCGGAAATCCTTTTCGGCTTGGGAAATGCTGGGCGGCACAGACGCCGCAGTCGATCAAGTGCAGAGACTTCTCGATGGTGTGCCGGAACCCGCTCCTAAGGGCGGTCCGTTGGCCTGGTGGCAAAATCCGTATCGTGCCGGCGGGGCCGTTGCGGCGGCTTTAGGAATCGCTTGGGGCATCAGTTTTTGGATGTCGTCGCCCGCTCCGGTCTCATTGACGTCCGCCGTGGGCGAAGTGCACCGCCATGTGTTGGAGGACGGAACCGTTGTCACCCTCGGGCCGATGTCTGAAATGCAGGTTAAGCTTACGGCGCAGGGCCGGGAGGTGATCCTTCAGCGTGGCCGGGTCTTTTTTGACGTCGCACACGATGAGGCACGCCCGTTCACGGTCCGGGCCGGCGATACCGAGGTGCGCGTGCTGGGGACGGCGTTCGACATGCGCCGTGGGCAGTCCACGGTCCGGATTGCCGTGAGCAAGGGGCGGGTGGAGGTGGCGGATTTGCCGCCGGAGCAAGGTCGTCCCGACGATGAAGTGCGTGTTTTGACCGGCGGCGAGCAGGTCGTCGCGGGTCGTGGGGGCAGCCTTT
This sequence comes from Alphaproteobacteria bacterium, assembly GCA_028279895.1. Taxonomy (GTDB): domain Bacteria; phylum Pseudomonadota; class Alphaproteobacteria; order JANQMY01; family JANQMY01; genus JANQMY01. Next base: position 32,356 of record JANQMY010000533.1, on the reverse strand, counting down.
CGGACACGAAAGAGGCTGATCTTGCAATGACGACGGGCTGGATCACGGGACATCTCGTCTATGACACGGCTCCGCTTGCCGAGATCGTCGCCGACCTAAATGCCTTTCGGCAAGAAAAGATCGTTGTCATCGATCCGGAACTCAATGAGTTGAGTATCACGGCGGCATTCTCCGTCGACCAGGCGGAACAAGTTCTGTTGGCGATTGCCGAAAGTCATGAAATTCGCATGACCCGTAGTGGCGACCGAACACGCCTAACCCGTTAATAAGTAAAGGGTTTTGGCGCGGCGACCTCCGGCCAATCAAACAAAAAAAGAAAAAAGCGAAAAAAAACCCGGCGCGAAGACTCATAACAATGAAACGCATTCTCAAAAGCGGCCATCGCAATAAGGCTGGATCGCGGAATGTGTGGGGCAGTCGAGGGGTATTATGAAAATCACATTGGGAACTTCGGTATTCGCAATCGCGCTTGCGGCCGCTATTGCGGTTCAACCCGCACAGGCGCAAGCAACGGCAGCGTCGCCAACTTCGGTCATTCACAGCGTGTCGATCGAGGAGCAGCCTCTTGGGGCGGCATTGACGGAGCTGTCAAAACAAACGGGTGCACCGGTCGTGCTCTCCGCCCCGCTGGTTGCAGGCAGGATCGCGCCGCGTGTCAGTGGGGATCTGACGGTCGATCAGGCGCTGGCCAAGCTCTTAACGAATTCCGGTCTTGAAGCGCGCAGGTCGGAAAGTGGCGCTATTGTGGTTGCTCAGGCGGATACGGGCACGCCGCCGGTTGGTCCAACCGGAAACAATGAGCGTGACGTAATCATCGTGACGGGTGAAAAAACCGAGCGCACCCTCCAGGACACCACATCCAGTGTGTTGGTTCTTGAGGAGGAATTGGTCCAAGACTTGACCTTCACGGACCTTACGGACCTTTACCGGTTCGCGCCAAATGTCGGACAGATCGAGAGCAGTGAGGGGATCTTCTCCATACGCGGGGTTTCAGCGATTGGGGGCATCGGCTTTTCCGGCGAAGCGAATTCTTCAACACTTTACGTAGACGATATATTCCAATCGAATCTAGGCATCGAAGCCGGCCCGTCAGGGATCTTCGATATCAGCCAAGTCGAAATTTTCCGCGGGCCTCAGTCGACCATTCAAGGACGAAATGCGCTCTTCGGAGCAGTGGTCGTCCGTACACAAGACCCGACATATGACTGGGATGCCAAAGGCCGTTTCGAATATTCTGAATTCAATACACAGCGCTACGGCCTTGCCTTTGGCGGACCAATTATCGACAATACGTTGGCCTTTCGCGTTGCGGGTGACTTTCGAACGACGGACGGATTTATCACAAATCCAACCACCGGCCGCGACGATCAAGATGCAGATGAATCTCTGACCTTGCGTTCTAAGCTGCTATTTGAGCCGACAGATATTTTTTCCGCGCTGGTGACGTATGTTTATACGGAAGGCGACGCAAGCACAGGTTTTGGCTCGGGCGTTGTTCAAGGACCGGATTTTTTTGATCGTACCGTGAATGTGGACAATCCGACGCTACAAAGCATCACAACGCATAACGTCGCCGTCGACCTCCAGTTCGAGATTACAGAGGCGCTTTCACTGGTTTCCATAACCACGTACTCAGACGCTTCGGAAACATCCTCACCCCGATTTGGGATTCAACCTGGTGCCACCAGTTTAGATTTGGGATCGGATTCCGAAGAGATTTTCACAACTGACCTTCGCTTGGTTTACGAGGAAGGGGCGATCAACTTGCTTGGCGGTTTCTTTTACTTTGACCGTGATCAGGCAAACGATCGCGATTTGAGGTTTGACGGCTTTGTTACGCCGTTTGGGTCAACGAACGTGTCAATCATCGGCGTCTCAGCAAGACAGACCGAGAATTGGGCTCTTTACTTTGATGGCAAATATCAGTTTACAGATCGCTTGTCGCTGCTCCTCGGCGGCCGGTTCGATCGTGAGAATTTTTCCATACAAAGCCAGAATTCGACATTGCTGGATCCGGATTTTCCGCCCTTCTTCGTGAGCAATGTGGGATCGGAACTCGATTCTGACACAAAGTTTGATGCTTTCCTCCCCAAGGCGGGTCTGCAATTCGAACTGACCGATAACCAGACTGTCGCTTTCGTCGTTCAGCGCGGGTATCGCTCTGGGGGCGCAGGTGTGACACTCGGTGGGGACCCATTTGAGTTTGGCTCGGAGTTTCTTTGGAACTATGAGGTTTCGTATCGCTCTACATGGCTTGATGGAAAGATTTTGCTGAACGCAAATGCGTTCTACGCAGACTGGAAAGATCAGCAGGTCGTTACCACGATCAACGAATTGGATGGCCGCATTTCGAATGCGGGGGAGTCGCGTCTTTGGGGTTTCGAAGCCGAACTGTTTGCAAATCCACTTGACGGACTGACGCTTTTCACAACGGTCGGTTACAACAATACAAAGTTTACGGACTTTGATGACGTTAATCCGCTGTTCAACGGAAATGAATTTCCTCAGTCTCCGGAATTTCAAACGAGCTTTGGCGCGGTCTATCAGCACGTATTAGGTTTCTTTGTGAGTGCTGACGGTACCTATGTCTCTGATGCTTTTTCGGACTCCGAAAATGCGCCAAGCGCACTGGACCCGGATGATAACGCCCTTGATTCCTACATCGTGTTCAATGCGAAAGTTGGCTATCGGAGCAACTTCAATTGGGCATTGTACGGATTTGTTCGTAACGCCTTCGACGAGGAATACGCATTTGGAATTGATCAGGACGATTTTCGAAGTGGTGGTCTTGGATCGGCGACGATTGGTGCGCCACAGGTATTCGGATTGGAGTTGACGTTCGACTATTAGACCACTGGCGATCAAGATCGGCAAATTTTCCGGGGAACAAGGGGCGACTTCTTCGTCCGTCTCCTCGTGGGCGCTTTAGAAGCGGATTGATCTCCGACTATCGAGACGCTATGCATAGTTGCGAATAATTCTCAACAATAGTGCGGCGTTATGGAGTTGTTAAAGAAAAGGGAGCTGGACGGTGCCGGGCCGGCTGTTCTCGGCGATGCCGATCAGCCCCTCTTCGAGAAGCTTTATGCCGACTATTTCCGCAAACTTGTTTCGGACTTAACAGCCGCTTACGGCGCTGGGCCACCGGACCCGGAAGATGTCGCCCAGCGCGCCTTTGCCAACCTTAACAAACGGGGCGGCCTCTCGGCCATCCGCGATTTGCGGGGGTTTTTATGGATCACGGCCCGCAATATTATTTTCTCGGAAAAGCGGTCTCAAGCCGTCCGTGACCGCAATGAGACCGATCTGGTCTCGCATTTATTCGGCGCGACAAGTGACGAATTGCATCCTGAGCGCGTCTTCATAGCGAAAGAGCAAATTTCGATTGTGGCGGACGTGCTCAATGCTATGTCCGCCCGGCGCCGGCGGATCTTTATGTTGAACCGCGTGCACGGACTAACGCCGGCCGAAATTTCGAGGCGGATCGGCATCGGCCGAACGGCGGTGGTGCGGCACATCGGCGTTGCCACACAGCTAATCGAAGACGCTGTCGAACAAGAAGAGGGGGGAGGAGAGGCAAATGACTGACGTTTCCGACACCTCTTCTGACGAAATTCGATCTGCTGCACATCAATGGCGGGCGCGGCTTTCCGATCCGTCGGTAACGGCGGGCGAACGCCAAGCGTTCGAGGACTGGATCGCCTCTGATCCCAGGCACCGCGCGGCCTTTGAAAAGGCGGAGCAGTTTTGGGCCGCGCTGGGAAACGTCGGCTATGACTCGGTAAATGACCAGCCCCTTTTGGCGGAACGGTTCCACCCGACGATGCGTTCTGTTTCGGCCGCCCTGTCCTGGATGAAAGCGCACCCTTCCTTCGTTCCATCGAGTCTGGCGGCAAGTGCGGCGCTTATTTTGGTGTTCGGCTGGCTCGTGACCAATGGACCTTGGCTCCAGCCGCCATCGACAGAACACCGTGTATTCGCAACCGGTACCTCCGAGATCAAAGATTTTGATTTGGCGGACGGCAGCAAAGTGACTTTGGGGGCTTCTTCCCAAATCCGTGTGCAGATGGATGACAATTTACGGCGTATCGACCTTCGTTTCGGCGATGCTTTCTTCGATGTGGCCAAGGCGCCGGATCGGCCTTTTGTTGTCATGGCTGACCGCACGGAGGTGCGCGCCATCGGGACGGCATTCGATGTGCAGACCGATCCGGGTGGCGTCCGGGTCGCTGTATTGGAGGGGCGGGTCGGCGTTTCTAAGGACTTGAGTCTCAATAGCGCTGTGCCGCCGGACGCTAATCTGGCCAACGCAAACGGTCCGTCAGTCGAAAGAATTCTGTTGCGGCCAGGACAAAAGGTGCATGTATCGAAGGGGGACGGATTCGGCGACGTAAAGACAATCGATACAAATACGATTGGGGCCTGGCGTCGTGGCCAGCTCGTTTATGTGCGTGCGCCGCTATCGGTCGTGATCGACGACGTCAATCGATATTCGGAAACTCTGTATATTGTCGGTGGCGAAGCTCAGAACCTCAAACTCTCCGGGACTTTCGACTCTTCTGACATCGACGGCATGATAACGACCATTGCCGAAGCTTTGCCGATTGAGATTGTCGATCAGCGCCCGGTCGGCGTTTATCTGGAGCGGACCCGATAGTGCGGGTCGGCAAAGTCCTCAAAAAAAGAAACCGTCTGTGTCATTCCGAGACATGGCGGCGTCTTCAAGTCGGGAGCGAGTGATTAGCATTCGCAAAAGTCTTTTGGGGGCGAGTAATTGTGAAAAATCCAATAGGTATAATAAAATCAATTTATTATGTAACTATCTTAGCGCTGCTTCTGATCTCCGGGCCAAGTGCCGTATACGCCCAGGAGCCGGCGGCGCAGCAGATTGAAATCGCCACACAGCCGCTGGAAGAAGCTTTGGTGGAGGTGGGGCAGCAATACGGCATTGTGGTCGTTGTGCCCGAAGAGATCGCGGCTGGTAGGTCCGCGCCTGCGATATCGGGCGACCTAACCGCGGACGAGGCTGTTGCTCAACTCTTAGAGGGTTCTGGTCTTGAGGCGCGCCGTTCCGATAGCGGTGCCATTATCATTGCGCAGGCCGGCCGGCAGAGCCAAGCAGATAATCTGTCTCCGCAGCAACGCGATGAAATAGTCGTGCGCGGGGAACGCGCGGCGCGTTCACTGTCCGACACATTGGCCAGCGTAAGCGTTCTCGTGGAAAGAGATATCGAGCAGCGCGCGCAGCAAGATGTTTATGAAAGCCTGATTGGTTTGCCGAATACGGTGTTTGCGGACGGGAACAGCCTACCGGCCATCCGTGGGCAAACGAACAATTCCGGTCCCGGCGGCCGCTCACTGGGCAACTCTGCATTAAATGGTGTTGAGCCGCGCACGGTGCTGGTGATCGACGATTTCGCCCGGTCGCCGTCTTGGGCCAACGGCGCTTACACGACGCTTTTCGACATTGAGCAAATCGAAGTCTATCGCGGCCCCCAATCGACACTTCGCGGGCGGAATGCCATTTCCGGGGCGTTTGTCATGCAGACGAAAGATCCAACCTTCGACTTCGAGGCGAGTGCTCTGGCCGAAGGCACCTACAACGAGTTAGACCTGTTCGGCTACCGCTTCGGCGGCGTGGTGTCCGGGCCTCTTGTGGAAGACGAACTGGCCGCCCGCTTTGTGGTCCAACATCAGCTTGACCACGATTCCATCGACGGGTTTTTGCCGGGTCTTTACAGCGGAACCGGCGATCCTGGCGATGCGCGAAAGCTCGAAACCACCAGCCTGCGCGGCAAACTGCTCTGGACACCCAGCGCCGTGCCGGGGTTGCGGACGGAACTTTCCGGCACATATGTGGATTTTTCCGGGAACCTATTTCAAAATTCAGTGACCGGACCCGGAACCGATCCGAACGTGTCTTTCGAAGACCGGCTTAACTTCGGCTTCGATTACCGGGTTGTGGATGCCGTTTCTTTCTTTGGTGGAATGGATACAACTTACGACATAAATGAAAATCATTCGTTCCAACTGCTAGTGAGTTATGGTGACGATTCTTTCGAAACCGACACCGACCTGAACTCTTCGGTCGTCTTCTTTGAGGACGCGACCGATACGATTTTGGCGGTTGAAGGGCTATGGCGTTTTGGAAATAGTGGAGAAACGATCGAGGGGTTTCTCGCCGGGGCCTATGTGCGCCGTGTCACCGACTGGGATACCGAAGTTTTTGGCACCACGCCCCTTACCATCGACAATGAAAGCGATACCTATTCGGTGTACAGCGACATCCGCATCAGTCCGATCGAACGGCTTGAAGTAAACTTGGGCGGACGTATTCTGTTTGCGGAACAACTGCGGAACTTCACCTTTGGAGCACCGGCCATCATCGATGAACAAGTGGAGGATACGGCGATCCTGCCGCAATTCGGCGTCCTTTATGACCTTACGGACAATCACACAGTTGGGGCTTCCATACGCCGTGGGTATGGCGATGGCGGGCGTGGCTTTAGCAACCTTCTGTTTTCACCTTATGATTTCGACCCGGAAAACGTCTGGACCCTTGAAGGGATATATCGTTATGCCGGGTTCGATGGAGCCCTAAACGTGAATGTGGCCGTATTCCACAATTGGTATCGCGACCAGCAATTCACCGTGAGTGTGGATACCGGCTTAAGTATGCCGGACACCATTATCAGCAACCAGCCGAAGTCGAGATCCTATGGTGCGGAATTTGAGATCGCGGTCTCGCCGACGGACAGGCTCGACTTGCGCACGACGATCGGTCTTCTCAATACGGAAGTGACCGAGGTGGCGTCGAATGTTTTGAACATATCGGCGGGCAATGAATTCGGCTTCGATCCCAGCGTGACATTCAATTTCAGCGGCAATTGGCAGGTGACGGATATTGTCGGCGTGTATGGCGATATCTCCTATGTGGGCGAATATTTCAATGATGTGACAAACGCGAATGGCGAAGCGGGCGATTACATCTTGGCCAATGTAGGGGCGACGGTCGATGTAGAGCCCGTCAGGCTGCGCTTTTTCGTACAGAACGTTTCCGATGAGCTTGCTCGTACGTTCCAGTTCCTCGACTCGTCCGCGACGGTAACGCAACCGCGGACATTTGGAATTTCGGCAAGCGCCGGGTTTTAGAGCGGTCCGCTGCTGCCCGCCGTCTCGGTAGACTTGTGTTCGCCGCCGGTCTCGCTGTTTTAGCTGCGATACATTCGAGGGAAGCGGCTACCAGATTCTCGACTTTAGCGCGGCTTTTTCACGTATGGCCCTGCCGAAGTGCGCGCCTTCGTGCAGAATGTGACGGACGAATTGGCGTTCATGTAAGACCGTCCGACTCGGACGGTCCCGTTTGCCTTATACGGCGATCGACCTCGCGCCTGTCCTAGCCTATGCGTCGGAAAAAAGGATGTGTCGAGGTAACGATTCGGGCCCCTGACACGTCTTAATAGAAAGAGCGTTGGCTGATTGAGGAGAGATGATGTCGATACATCCCGATGTCCGGGCGCGCGGGAGAAGATTCATTATGACCCGACAGCGCCAATCGATTTTGGAAGCGCTTGAGGCGTCGACCGACCACCCGGACGCGTTGACCTTGTGCGGGCGGGCGCAGCGTCTGGATCCCTCGATTTCGATTTCAACGATTTACCGCACGCTCAACACGTTTGTGGCCATGGGACTGGTGGTGCGGCACGATTTCGAGGCCGGGAAAGGGGCCCGTTTCGAAATTGCTCGTGAGAGCGGGCACCATGATCATCTGATCGATGTGGCCAGCGGCGAAGTTGTCGAATTTCATGATGAACGGCTCGAAGCCCTGACGCGGGAAATTGCCGAACGTCTCGGCTATAAACTGACCAACCGTAAGCTTCAACTTTTCGGGGCGCCGAATAAAATGGCTCCGGAATGATGGCCGTAATAATGTACAAAGCCGCTGCAACCGCCTTGGGAGATAAGGCAGTGCGTGTGCCCGGAGCGGTACGGTCTTAGACGTTGGGGAAGGCATAAGAAAATGCTGACGCGTAATCTTGTTGGCCGGTGGGTTCTCGCGGGTCCGATCGCTTTTGTGACGGCCGTGTTGGCAATGGCTGCCACGCCGGTTTGGGCGCCCGGAGGAGCATCGGCGCTCGATAACATCGTTGTGCCTGTGGTCCTGTTTCCGGCCTATTGGGCGCTCACGTTTTTCTATGGGCTTCTGGAAGAAAAGATATGGCGCGCGAGCGCCGTCTTCTTCGTCTTAATTGCCTTGAACGGTGCATTCGTCGTTCAAGCTTTTCTGGGCTAGAGCGAAAGGGACTGGTTCATCGGGATGCTAAATCAAGCTCAAAACAAGCGCCTTTTGGCCGTTCACGGGTGGTCCGGAACCATTCTCGGCATGTTCCTCTATGTCGTGATCCTCACAGGTGCCGTCGCCGTCTTCGCGAGTGAGATTGGCCAGTGGTCGGCGAGCGGGACGCGCGCGGCGCAACCTTTAGACCGCCCTTTGGACACAAAGCTGCGTGAGCTCGCCCAGACGGTAGATCCCAAATATTTGGAAGAAGTCACGGTCTTCGGCAATTCGGGCGGGGTATTAACGGCGTTCTTCCATACGCATGAAAAGAACGAAAGCGGCAATCTGGAAGATGTGGGTGTGCGGTTTCGCCTAGACCCTGTCTCAATGCAGGTTCTTCAGCGGGATGAAGGGCCGCGCTCCGCGATGCCCCACGATCAGGAAGGCGCCCTTGACGATTTCATCGTCGACTTGCACGTCTACCTGCACGCGCCGCGGCCTTGGGGGCTTTGGGCGACAGGCATTCTCGGTTTCATCATGTTGATTGCCGTTGTTTCGGGCATCTTCCTGCACAAGCATCTTCTGAAGGATCTTTTCGTGCCGCCCCGGTTCTCGAGCCTTTTGTTGAATCGGCGCGACCGTCATATTTTGGCGGGCACATGGAGTCTGCCGTTCGGCTTTCTTCTCGCCTTTACGGGCGCGTTCTTTAGCTTTGCGGGAGCCATCAGCATCCCTGTAATGTCGATGGTGGCGTTTGGCGGCGATCAGGAAAAAATGATCGAAACGCTTATCGGCCAGCCGCATACGGAAAATGCCACGCCGGCCGAGTTCACCGATTTGGATGCCATCATGGCGGACACTAAAGAACGCATGGGCGCGGCGCCGCGGTTCCTATTGATCTCGCATTGGGGACAATCCGATGCAACAGTGACCGTGTTTCACGAACCAACAGAGGCCAACTTGTCCGGTACGCGGCACGGCTATGATGGTGTGTCGGGTGCCTATACTGGGATCAAACCGCAACTGGGCAATGAGCCGTCTGTGGGCGGCGACCTCTTGGCGCTGATGGGCCCCTTGCATTTCGGCAATTTCGGGGGGCTCTTGTCGAAAGTCGTTTGGTTCGCGCTGGGGCTTGCCATGTGCTACGTGACATTGACCGGGCTGCAATTGTGGACTCAGAGGCGGGCGGACAATCCATCATGGGCCTTTATGACCCATGCGATCGTGGTCGTTGGATATGGCACGGCCATCGCGCTGGCAGGGGCCGCGGTTGCGTTTTTCTTGTCACTGTCGGCGGGAAGCGCAACCTTCTGGACGCCGGTGGGATTCCTCTTGACGTCGGCGGCCTGTATTGCGGCCGGATTCCTGATCAAAGACGTTAGCCAATTGTCCCGGACCATGGGTCTCGTCCTGGCCGGTGGGATGTCGCTTTTGCCGATCCTCCGGATGGCGATGGGCGGAGCCGGCTGGCCAGCATCCTTCGCCACCGGCAACCTGACCGTGATCGGTATGGACTTGGCCTTCTTTGCGGGCACGGCCGTCTTGCTTCTCTGGATTCTGGGAAGGGGCGAAAGCCGGCAACCGTTACGCAAAGAGCCTTTCGGGGTGCCTGCCGAATGACGACATTTGTCGTCTTCTCGATCGCGATGGCCGTGAGCGTCTGCGCAGTCTTTCTGCTACGGTCTATTGACGACAAGCGCCGGCGCATTTTCTTCCGAGACCGTGAAAGAGGCGCGCCCGCCATGAGGCTGCTGGGCTGGATTGGCGTGCTCGCGCCTGGCCTCATCCTATTCGGATCGCAGCAATACAGCGCCTTTCTGAGTTGGTTCGGCATGATAACCGTCATTGGCTGGCTGATTGCGGCCCGAGCCCCCTCATCAAGACCTTAAGTGGGACTGCGCGGGAACGACGCGCACACGCTAATTGATCTTAGGGGGGTAGCGCGCTAAGAATTGTTGAGAATAATTCTCAACAATGTGTAAGCGTCATGGCTTTTCTAAAAGACCGGCAAAGGGCAGGTGGGGGGACTCACATTCCGGCACAGCGTGCAATCCGGCCCGCTGTCGAAGGGCGGGAGGGGGCCACCCTTTCCACGCCGACCATGGACAGTCTTTACACAGACCAATTTGCTCCGTTGGTTGCATACTTGCGTGCGAGCTTCGGCGTCGGCCCGCCGGAACCGGAAGACATAGCTCAACGCGCCTTTGGGCAATTGCTGGCCAAAGGCGACCTTACCGGAATAGACAATCTGAAAGCGTTTTTGTGGCGCACTGCGCGCAATATTGCCTTGTCGGACAAGCGGGCGGCGCAGGTACGGTCGAAGCGGAAAACGGAAACGGAGATCCTTTTTTCCGCCGCTGAAGGTTACTCTCTGACCCCTGAGCGCGTCTTAGAGGGTAAGGAACAAGTGAACCTGGCGGTGGAGGTCCTTCGAGATATGCCTGAACAGCGTCGGCGCGCTTTTATCCTCACACGGATTGAAGGGTTAAGCCATGCAGAAACGTCCAAGAGGCTGGGGATTTCGCGGCCGGCGGTCAGTAAGCATGTGGCGCGTGCCACGGCAGACCTTTACGAAAAGCTGATGAAGCCGTAACGGGGAAACGGCTCGTACCAATGGTCGATCTCGACAAAAACATGATCGAAGAGGCGCTTAAGTGGCGGGCGGCGATGACGGATCATCCGGTGTCGGATGCGAACCGTCATGCCTTCGAAGCCTGGCTGCAAGCGGACCTGCGACACAGGGAAGCCTACGAACATGCGGAACGGTTTTGGATGGGTCTAGCGACGCTGGAGCGCGGCCAGCTCGACGATGTTTTCTTTAGCCCGTCATGGCGCGAACGTGTCCAATCCAACCTGTTCGGTCTTTTGCAGCAACTAGTAGCAGTGCACATCGGTCCCCGAGTTGCGTTGGGTGGGGCCGCAGCGGCGCTTGTTTTGGCTATCGTCTTTATGCCGTTTTGGAATGGAACGACACCGCCGATGGCCGTAACGTTTAGCAGCGATATCGGCGAAATACGCCAAGTCACACTTGACGATGGCAGTTCCATTACACTGGGCGCCCGCTCAGAAATCTCAGTGCTTTTTGATGAGGATCTGCGCGCCGTGGAATTGATAGTCGGGGACGCCTTCTTCGACGTCGAGAGCGATCCGTCCCGCCCCTTTTTGGTCACTGCAGGCGACATGAGGGCGAAAGTGTTGGGTACCTCATTCGATGTGCAACTGGGACCTGGCGTCAGCCGCGTCGCTGTTGCTGAAGGTTTGGTCAATGTCACTTTTCCTATGATGCCGGAAGTTGAGGGGCCGATTGAGGCAAGGGAGGCGGCATCTGGCCAAACACGCGTTCTGAGTTCGCGCCGTCTTGAAGCAGGGCAGCAGGTCGCGGCGACGATGAATCAAGGTTTGGGGTCCGTTTCCGCCGTCAAACCCGATTCTATCGGTGCATGGCGGCGAAGCCGGCTGGTCTACTATGATGCGCCATTGTCGGAACTTGTGGCGGACGCCAATCGATATTTCGACCGGCAAATCTCCATCGCTGACGATGCGCTGGGAGAACTGAAAATCTCCGCAACCTTCAACAGCAGCGACATTCACGGCATGTTGAGCACGCTCACGGAAATCTTCCCTGTGCGTGTGGAGGACGAGCCAAACCAGCCCCTCATCATCCGCTCTGACGGCTAAGGGTAAAAAAAATCAAGTGGCCGGTTACCGAACCCCCGTATTGGACGTCTTAGGTGCGAATGCGATTGATTTGCAATCGCCTGGGGCGGATTTTTTTGGGGTATTGGTATGGATCGTTCGAGTAATTCTGCGCCTAGGCGCCATAGTCTTGTTGGCGCTGTGTGTGCGCTCTCATTGTTAACAATATGCCCTGTGGCGCTTGCGGAAGAACCGGCGGTGATCGCGATCGAGCTTCCGGCGCTGCCGCTCCAAGAGGCACTCGCGGTGATCGGCAATACATATGGCATAACCGTGATCGCACCGGGAGAGCTTGTGCGTGAACGATCGGCGCCGCCTATCACTGGGCGCTACACTCCGGACGAAGCGGTGGCGCGCCTTCTTAACGGCTCCGACCTAGCCGCCCGCCGTTCAGGAAGCGGGGCCATTGTCGTTGCTCAAGCGAATACAAAGGATCAAGCAGACAATGATTTTTCTCTGGATTTGCGGGACGAAATCGTCGTTACGGGTACCAAACAGAATCTCACACTTCAGGACACGCAGACCTCCGTTGAACTCTACGATGCCGAGCGGATCGATCGGGAAGTGGTGTTTGAACTTGACGACATTTTCTTGCGCGCTCCCAACGTGGCCACCGGCGGACCGACCGGCGGTGTGTCGATCCGCGGCGTTGCGCGAAATGGTGTTGGTGGTTCTGGCACCGGCAATACGTCGAACATTTATGTGGACGGGGCGCCGCTCTCCGATGTGGGTGTCGGTGGATTGGAAAGTCTTTGGGACGTAGGGCAAGTCGAAATCCTGCGCGGACCGCAATCAACGGTTCAGGGACGTAATGCACTTGCCGGCGCCATTGTTATCAACACCAATGATCCAACTTATGAATTCGAGGCGAAGGCCAGGGCGCGGGGCGGCGAGTTTGGCACCCGGCAATTTGCCGCTGTGGTTTCCGGCCCCCTCATAGCCAATCAGTTGGCTGCGCGGATTGCCGTCGACTATCAAAACTTCGATGGCGATGTGGTGAATTCGATCACGCGCGAAGATACTCAGTTTGAAGAAGGGTTGACCCTTCGGGGCAAGATCTTGGCGGAGCCGCGGACTATTCCTGGACTACGGATCGATCTGCAGGCGGAATATGTTGACACATCTCAAGGGGATTTCAATGAAGTTGGCATTCCGGTTCCGGCAAACGACCCTGCCTTTGCTAACTTTGATCCGTTTGGAGGTGTTAGCTTCGGTTTCACGGATGTAACCGATACGGAGACCATTCGCGCGATCGGCCGAATTGATTACCAACTGACTGATAATGTTGCGCTGGTAGGCATTGGCACGTTTGAAGACTCGGACAGCACTCGCGAAATAGGCGACATTGACGATCCGACGCTTTTTGACAGTACGGGCCTGTTCTTGACCGACAGCCGGACGTTTTCAGGAGAAGCGCGAGTCGAACTCGAAGCCGGTCGTTGGTCTGGTTGGATTGGAGGCTATTATTTTACAGATGACTCAGACGGAGAGGCAAACCCAATAGCCCCACTTGGCGGGCTTCTCCCGTTTCCTGTCATTCCCGCTGACTCTATCGCCTTTATTAATCTCAACTTCGACAGTGCATCCGAGAACTACGCGGTGTTCGGCGAGGCCCATTTCGATCTGAATGAAAAATGGACGTTTGAACTCGGCATCCGCTACGACAACGAAACGTTCACATCAAATGGTCTCGAAGGGACGGTCACAACCGATCCGTCCACATGTATCGTGGCGCCGTTTGTACCGATGATCGGTGGCACACCGTGCAACGCGTTGCTCGCATTATCGCCGGAGCCTCCCCAAAGCGCGACTTTTGATGCTTTGCTGCCGCGCGGCACCATTACATACAACTTCGATGACTTGCGCTCGTTATCCGCTTCCGTTCAGCGGGGATATCGGGCCGGAGGCTCATTCCTGCGGACAACGCCGGGTCCTGGTGGTACGCCTGTCTCATCGATCGAGACCTTCGATCCGGAGTTTATCACAAACTACGAGCTTGCTTTTCGGTCCCAGTGGTTTGATGAAAAGCTGACGGCGAACATAAATGCTTTCTATTCCGACTGGACGGATCAGCAGGTCAGCATTCCCGGACCAACCGGCACATTCCAAGATGTTCAAATTCTCAATGCGGGAGCCGCGCGGCTCTTCGGTATTGAGGCAACTTTCGATGGATCGCCTACTGACGAACTCAACCTTTTTGCCTCCGTCGGTTTTGTCGATACGAAGTTCACCGATTTCCCCTTTGCCGTCGATGCGGCCGGGGATCCGGTAAACCCCGGCGACCCTACATTCGCTAATCTTGATGGGAACGAGTTTCCGATCTCTCCCAGCATTTCAGCGTCGGCCGGGGTATACTATCAGCATCCCTTGGGAGTGTTTGGGGATTTCACAGTGAGTTACACAGGCGAACAGTTTTCCCGCGTCGAAAATCTGCCGCTCAATCGCGGCGGCGCCTTCACGCTCATCAACATGCGCGCCGGCTATCAGAATGACAATTTCGGAATATCTGCATTTGTCAACAACCTGCTCGACACCCGCGTCATTACGGAACAAAGGCTGGCGACGGTTCCAACCAACACTGGTGTCGTCGAGTTTGACGATTCGCCGTTTTTGAGGACGAACCCGCCGCGCGTCGTCGGCGTGACGGTCGACCTGAGATATTGAGCGCCGACAAGCACGGCACTCTACCAACGGCAATTAAAGACGGATGACCGTTCAGCACTATTCGTACTTCACTCCACTAAACTTGATCGCCCTCTGGCTGCTTTGGAACGGCGGACGGACCGCTAGCAGGCTGCTGAAAAAGTCATGGTCTTGGGAATCCATGGTTCGAGACGGCGCTATCGCGCCTCCTCACCATGAGGCTTTTGCTTGTTTTCTTCATCCTGAGGAGGGCCGTTAGGCCCGTCTCGAAGGATAGGAATAACTTTTTCAGCAAGCTGCTAGGCTGTAAGCTTGCCTTGTTTCCTGTTTTATCCGTGAGCCATCTACTGATTTCGAGCCGGGCCGATTTGTGATATAAGCTTTCCTTATATGTCGCCACGCTAGTTTGGAGATGAGACAGGAATGGCTTGCAGCTTCAAAACCTGGGCGCCTATCGGTTATGGGCATGTCCATCCCGCTCTCCGTCTCATCCACCTGTGCGAGGGGACCCTTGGGGTGGTTGGGACAGGGCGTGGTCGGCCAGGTGTTCAAACATCGGATCAACCCCATGCGCCCATCTATTGACGCTGAATTTCGCACTTGCCGGCCGTTGTTATGAGAATGAAACGCAATTGCAATATTGGATTGTTTATGCCATCTTTCATGCATCGGCCCCAGAGGCCGGTCGATAGAGCACCGGAGCCGAAGCCTGGGTGCGTAATATGGTCTTGTCCCTATCCAGGTTTCGGCGTCGGCGAGAGGAGGCGGGGCGCATGAGCAACACCCCAAAGTTCGGCATTTTTCTGAACACCGGCGAACAGCTCGGCGCCAACCATGCAGAGGTTTTTGATTTTGCGTTGGAGCAGGCGGATCTTGCGGAAATCCTCGACTACCATGATTGCTGGGTGACGGAACACCACTTCATTCCTTTCGGCATTAATTCCAGTGCACTTACATTGGCCGGATTTATTCTCGGGCGGACAAAAACCCTCCGTGTGGGAACGGCTGTGACCCTGGCGCCACAATACCACCCTGTTCAGCTGGCCGAACAAGCGGCGATCCTGGATCAGGTCAGCGGCGGCCGCTTCGACTTCGGCATAGGACGGGGCGGCTACCGGCTTGACTTCGAGGTGTTCGATATCGATCCGGCGCGCTGGAATGATGAGATCGAGACCACCGCCCGTACCGTCCTTGATGCGTGGACGAAAGAACGATCGGAAGGCATATCCCGATGGGCGACCTATCCCTCCGTTCGCGTTACGCCACGTCCGCGCAGCAAACCCCATCCGCCGCTTTTTTTGGCGACAAGTACACCGAGCACAATTGAATTAGCAGCGCAAAGAGGCTTGCCTCTTCTCCATTTCTGGGCCACGCCGTTAGAGCCGCGCCAAAAAGTCGAGTCGGCCTATCGCGCGGCTCAGCCCGCTGGTGCTGTGTCCAGCGATCATGTCCATGCGCTGATCGTGATTGTCACGGATGACGAAACCAAGGTGCGTGGACAGCTTAGGGATGCCCTTGTTGAGTCTTTCAAGTCTGGGGATTGGCCACATGTGCCGGGCGCCAAGAACCGCCATATAGGTCCGGACGGAAAGCCTGTCGCGCGAGAGGCGTTGGCGTCGCACGCGGCGGAGGCGGCCATCGTAGGGTCGCCGCGCGTCGTTGTAGACAAGCTCATGCGGTTCCGCGAAACCCTCGGCGCCAACCGGTTCGTGTTGAACATGGAATGTGTCGCTGATCGGGAGATCACCCTGCAATCGATCGAACGGTTTGCGAACGCCGTGCTGCCGTGCGTGACAGAAGTGGCCGTTGCATGATGCGCAGCAGCCATATCCTTTGCAAAGTCCATGATCTCGATGCCGCGGTGAAAGGGTGGGAAGATCTAGGCTTTACCGTCCAGCTCGGCGATGCGCCGGGCAAGGCAATCAACGCGCTCATCTGGTTCGAAAACGGACCATTTATCGAGCTGATCGACATGAAAAAGGCTCAGCCGCCAGCTATATTCCGTTGGCTGATGAAAATTGTTTCGCCGCGAGGCATGCTGCGCCGCTTCGATGCCTGGCGGGCGGCGCCGGAAGGTTGGTGTGACTTCGCGATTGAAACCCACGAGGGCAGTGTAACGCCGGAAGTGAAGCGCCTGCGCGAAATGGGGATGAAGATTTTTGGTCCCGTCAAAAATCAGCGAACGCCTCCGGACAGCGTATCGATTACGACGCAAACGGCGTTTCCACACAATCCGGCGCTGCCCATTCTCATGGGCGCTTATCAGCCGGATCCGCGCCCACAAACAATTACGCACGAGAATGGTGCCACGGCTGTCGCCAGCGTGACCGTGAGTGTGCCCGATGAGTGCCGGGCCGATTGGTCTTTGGCGTTGGACGACAATGATCCGTGGCTGACACTGGTGTCCGGTCCGCCCGCCGTAAAATCGGTCACGCTCGAAGGACTCGCCCGCCGGATTGATTCCGCGGCAGCCAACCAGGCAATCATTGAGCCTGCGTGATCGCGGCCCGCGGCGTATCTGATACGGATTGCAGACCGGCTGTTCATATGCAACATGGTGTTGACCAAGGGAAATTCATGCACCTTCACGAGTTAGACGAGAACACGGTCGGCCGGGTGACCGACATTTCTTCCGAAGATCCGGAGCTGGAATCCAAACTCCGTGAAATCGGGTTTGCCGAAGACGACGAGGTGGAAGTGGTGCACCATGGACCGATCGCCCGTAAGCCGCTCTGCGTGCGCCTCAATCAGACGCTTATCGCGCTGCGTACTGAGGAGGCTGCCGCTATTTCCGTGGAGAAGGTCGCTTGAGTACCCAGCGTCTTGCCCTTGTGGGGGCGCCTAATTGCGGTAAATCCACCTTGTTTAACGGACTGACCGGGGGAAGGGCGAAAGTTGCGAACTATCCCGGCGTGACCGTCGAAACTCGCCTGGGCCGGTTTACAACGCCCGGCGGACGGAAAGTCGAAATTGTCGACCTTCCGGGTATTTATGGATTGACGCCCCGCTCTATGGACGAACGTGTGGCCGTTGATCTGTTGACCGGCAAAACGCCTGGGCAGGCACTTCCCGACCTGTTGCTCCTTCTTGTCGATGCGTCGCATATCAGGACGCATTTGCACTCGGTGTTGCAGTTATGCGCTTTACAGCGGCCGATGGTCCTTGTGCTGAACATGATCGATCTTGCCGAGCGGGACGGACTTGTTCTTGACGTGGGGAAGCTGGAGGAGCGTCTCGGCATTCCGGTCGTCACGTCTCGCGCCAGCCGGAAGGCCGGCCGCACGCAATTGCTGTCGCGGCTTGATCGTGTGTTGGAAGAAAAACCCGTGCCACCGGCGGCCGCGTGGGATGGCGCAACCTTAAAACAGCTACAACGCGAAGCCCGTGCCATGGCATCGGATGTCATTCTCACGGAGCCTGTCATCAATCGCATGACCCATGAGGTTGATCGGGCCGCGCTGCATCCGATTACTGGGCCGATCATCCTGTTCGGTCTTTTGTTTTTGATGTTCCAGGCCGTTTTCTCTTGGTCGGCGGCGCCTATGGATGCAATCGATGCCGGTGCCATCGCGGCGGGTGAATGGATTCGCGGTACCTTGTCCGACGGGTGGGTGCAAAGCCTGCTGGTGGACGGCGTGATCGCCGGGGTCGGGAGTGTGGTCATTTTTCTGCCGCAGATCGTCATCCTTTTTGCCTTCATCCTGCTGTTGGAAGCGTCCGGATATATGGCGCGTGCCGCGTTCCTCATGGACGAGTTGATGATGCGTGTGGGCTTGAACGGGCGCGCGTTTATTCCGCTTCTGTCGAGCTTTGCGTGTGCTATTCCCGGCATTATGGCGGCGCGGGTGATCGATAATGAACGCGACCGGTTAACGACCATCTTGATCGCCCCCTTGATGACGTGCTCGGCCCGCTTGCCCGTGTATACATTGATTATCGCGGCATTCATCCCACGCGAGGCGGTCGGTCCCTTTAACCTTCAGGGGCTGGTGATGTTTGGTCTCTACATGGCCGGTATCGCCAGTGCGGTGGTGGTCGCTTTCGTGCTCAAGCGAACCCTTACAAAAGGCCGCCCTCAACCGCTGATCATGGAGTTGCCCACCTATAAACTGCCGAACCCGAGCGACTATCTCATCGGCCTCGCGACGCGTGCCTACGCCTTCATCCGGCGGGCCGGCACGATCATCCTCGCCACCTCGATCCTGTTGTGGTTTCTAGCCAGTTATCCCGCTTCGGCGACAAACCTGCGGGAGACCTTTGCGGGCCGCATCGGCAGCCTGCTGGAACCAATTCTTGCGCCGATCGGGTTCAATCTGGAGATTGCCATCGCGCTCATCCCCGGTATGGCCGCGCGCGAAGTGGCTGTGAGCGCGTTGGGCACTGTCTACGCGATACAGAATGCGGAAGAGAACGTAACAAGCCTTACGGCGGTGCTTCAGTCCGCTTGGAGCCTGCCAACCGCACTCGCCTTGCTTGCCTGGTACGTCTTTGCGCCTCAGTGCTTTGCCACACTTGCCACCATCCGCCGGGAATCGAACTCGTGGCGGTGGACGGCCTTTGCTTTCGGCTATCTGGTCGCTTTGGCCTATGTGGCCGCCGGTTTGACGTATCATGGCGCGCGCGCGTTTCTGTAATCTTCGGAGAATATCGATCGCAGGTGGATATCGATGACCGCAGCCAAAATTCAGTTCTATTATTCGACACACTCGATTTTTGCCTATCTTGGCATGCAGGAACTCAGAAGCGTCAGTGAGCGGACAGGGCGCCGCATCGAACATAGACCTATAAATCTCGACAAGGTTATTGAAGGGCAGGGCATCACGCCGTTTGAGGCACGCTCCCCAAAACGCGCGAATTACTTTTTTGTGCGCGAAGTCGAGCGTTGGGCGCAGGTCAGAAACGTGTCTATTCCAGATCGGTATCCGCGGGCCCACTTCAAGCCGCCCGATCTTGCAAACCGTGTACTGATTGCCGCGCTGCATGAAGAACTGCCTGTTGATGATCTGGCGCACCGGTTCATGAGTGCGCATTGGACGGAGGGCGCCGATTTGTCGGACGCGGATACAGTCTCTGACATCGCATCGCGGCAGGGGTTGGATGCGCCACGGCTGTTGGCATCCGCCGAAGGCGAGCAAACTGGGGCGCAATACGCCGCGAATACCGACGAAGCGATTTCGCGCGGCGTCATGGGCTCGCCCACCTTTTTCGTGGATGGCGACATGTTCTATGGCCAAGACAGATTGGACCATGTGGAACGGGCGGCAGACACGCCGTTCAAGCACATCATCAGACCGTTCCGGACCTCTAAGACCCGATCATGAGTTATGCGCGGTGGTGCCGGCTGAGGGACTTGAACCCCCGACCCCCTGATTACAAAGCAGTGGTCTTCTCGCTTTAAGTCGTTGAAATTGAACCGCAAATCCAAGGCCAAAAATCGGCTGGCAACGGAATAGTAACGGATCGGCAGGCGGTTCAAATTCACACGTTCTCTACAACTCCTTTTTCCTTTTCTCCAAAAGAGAAATGTAATGTCCAACATGTCCGGCTTGAAAAAATACAGGTCAGAGAATGGTTTGCAGAGTTGCGGTCATGTCCAACAAACGCCTGCATATGCAATTTCGTTGTATGGAAAAAATTTGACCCCAACTAGCGAAGGCGCGCGCACAAAGCACCCGTATAGGAGCCGGATCTTGGAAGGACCCAGACTTGCAGACACTTTTCAGTCAGATAGGGTTCCCAGCAGTCCAATCGGATTAAAGTGGAAAACTTCCATCTTGGCGATTTTTCCATCCTTGAAATAATTCATTTCCGAAATCGGCTGAGTGATTGATTTGCCGGTTTCTTTGGACGTCCAGGTGATCACATACCGGCTGAAAACAATGCCGGCATCCTCGGCTTCCCAGTACTGCTGATCGTCGATCGAAACGTCCCATATACCGTGATAAATGTTGCTCACCTGCATGGAGGCATCGCGCCCCCGGAACACGCCTTCCTGGGGAAGCCCTGGTGGTTCATGGCATTCGAAGTCCTCCGCCACATAGTTTTCACAGGCACCCTCCCAATCCCCCGATTGAAACTGCGCCAAGAACTTTTTCATGGTATCCAGGTTCTTGCCCATCTGTTTTCCCAAACTGCTATTGGTCGCTGCAGCGCCTTCTGTGTGCCGAAATAAGCCGGCCCCGAAGCTGCTGCTGCCTTTGTTCCTCTGAAATTCTCGGCGTCGTGTTCGGAAGATGGTCACGAACGTCGTCGAAAGGCACGACGCGCAGCTGGGGAGTAGGGGCGGTTTCGGACTTGAAATACCGCCCTAAGATAAGCCCAAGCGGTCTTCCACCGGTATCCATCCAATTCGGCACGCCCGGGTCCCGATGACTTATGACGCAACGAAACATCCCATCCTCGTCGATATGTGCTTGATGTCCATTGAGGGATGTCTGGCGTACATAATAGTCGAAGGCCTCCCATTGCAGATTCCCAAGCTGGAATCCCCAATAAGGGGCTCGTGGCGCTTCCAATTCCATTATTACGGCTTCGTCTGTGCCGCAACGGAAATGCCCATTCAAATATTTGGTTCCTTCAAAGGCGCCCGGAATCGAAATGGCGGGCAATTGGGAAGGATCCGAGTCCAGATAGGACTGGACGTAGTTCTTGTAAACATTGGTCTGAACATTTATCCAACCCGCAACGCGCTTCACCCCTTCGCGAATGGGCTCTACGTTTAGAGGAGGCGGGGGATACGTGGCCCCCTCACGCTCAATCCACAAGTCGGCCGGTTCTTCCGTGTCCCAATCATAATAATACTGGCGAATATACAGCTCACCTGGCCCGTCGGGGAGCTGAAACCAAGTGCCGTCGCGCTTACCTTTGCTCAGGACAATGTCCAATTCTTTGTCGGCTGCCAAGGCGTCGTCTTCGGTATTGTCCCGCTCGCAGACGATTTTAAAATCGGGATAACGGCTGCTGCACCCTTCATAAACAGCCACTTGGAAAATGTGCGCTGAGCCGCGTTTTCCCCGGATCCGATAGCTGTAGTCGCCGTGGATCGGCGCCCAGTGATAGACCGCGTCAACAGACGGAGACTGCATCTGGCGCTGGAGGGACTGGTTCTTGATCAGCAAAGGATATGCCGGATCACCTTCCAAATGCATGAGGTGTCCTGCGTTCGCTAATCGAAACGTCTGCCGCAGCCCCTCCATCGCGGTAGCGCCGCCATCCTCGTTATGCCACCCTTGGCAATGACGATTGGCCGACTCGCGAAATGCAGAGAGGTAAAGTTCCGTCAGCTCTTCCACATGCGGAGCAATTTCATCCTTTTTGGTCATCTGCCCTCGCTATCTATCCAAAGTTCCAAATGCCTCTTCGATCGATGCTTCAGTTAATCCATAGCGTTCCATCGAGTAGTCGGGCTTACCGTGCTTATGCTGAGTGTTTTGTTCGTTCCAGGCGATCATGGCACTTTTGCTGTTGTCGGACAGTGGCGTTCCAGCCAACTCGTAGACTTCTTCGACAATGCTCAGCGGATCGCTCACCACGCTGTCATAAGACGCATCCATCAATCTAACGCCGTCAGCTAGTGATTGACGTTGGGTGGCTTGCCGTTTGAACTCAGGCCCCCAGTAATTCAGTGTGTCTTGGCCAATCCACAATGGATCCACATCTTCGAACAATTCTTGATGGATCGACTCAATCAGCCGGCAGTAAGACGGCACCACATCAAGTAGGTTACGGTGCAAGTGGACCATCGTGGCATTGGGATAAACATCGGCAATCGAATCTAGATTGCCGATGTGTCCTGGATTCTTAAGGATCCAGCGGCGTCCTTTCTTGCCTCCTTCTTGCCATTGAAGGAACCGCAGCAACTTCGCCTGGAATGAATAAGCGTTCAAACTGGTCCGGCCACGGAGCCAAGTAAGCAATGTGGGCGACGGCGTGATGATGTACATCATCAAGTAATCTAAGGCGAAGAGGAGCAAGTCGGAATCTTCTTCGGCTTCCTCAGCGGCTCGTTCATGAGACGCCAGGAACTCCGGATTGTTTTCAAGTTGGGCTTCTTGAATGGCGCGGGCAAAAGCGATGCGCCCCTTGGGCTTGCCAGGAACTTCGTCCGGAAAGGGCGCGGGGTTTTGTACCTTCCAGAGCGGCAAGGAGAGAGCCGTTGGGTCTGCAGACATCATGCGCTGAAGTTTGGTTGTGCCCGTACGGGGCATACCCAAAATTATGATTGGGTCTGAAACGTCTTCGTCCAAAATTTCAGGATCACGTTTTATCGCGTCGGCATAGCGCAGGCGATTCACCAGCCACCGCTGCACACTCATTTCGAAGTTCATCAATCCGGCTGGCTTATAGCGAACCTCGCTAGCGGCACACTTTAGAAGCATGCGGAGTGGTTCTTCGAACGGGTCGGGCCCGAAATCGTCAAGGCCGGCATTTTGCCTGGCCGACTTAACCACATGATCGAAATCGAAGGCTGCTTCGTTGGTTCGCAAAATGCTGTTCATAAGTTCGTCTTCATGCCTAGTTTGAAAGCCAAAAGCCGCCGGACGCATCGATGACTTGTCCCGTGACCCAACGTGCTTCATCGGTCGCCAAGAAGTAGATAACTCGGGCGATATCGTCGGCTGTGCCTACCCGGCCTAATGGTGTGATCGCAGTCAGACCCGCAAGGAATTCAGAATTGTTGATGGCCTCGGCCGCGATTTCTGTGTCCGTCAGTCCCGGCGAAACCACATTCACCCGAATGCCCATCGGGCCGAGTTCCGTTGCGAGCACTCGGCTAAGCTGGTTGAGTCCAGCCTTGGTGCTGGCGTAGGGGGCAAGGTTCGCCGGCGGCATGCCTTGGTAACGGGCGGCGGCTGATGACACATTGATGATGCATCCCTTGGTTTCCGCAAGATGTGGAAAAGCCTCGTGGATCATCATCGTTGGCGCGAGTAAGTTGACGCGCAACAGTCGTTCGATTTGCTCCTCTGTGTGGTCGACGAATGATGCTGTCGTTTCAGCGGCGGCATTGTTGACCAGAATATCTAGGCGGCCATGGCGCTCCATCGCTGCCGAGAGCGCTGCGCTACGCTCGTTGTCATTGCCCACATCCGCCTGGACGAAAGAAATCTTGTCGGAATCTGCGCGGCAGGTATCCACCAACGGCGCCTCTCGCCTGCCGCAGATGACCACTCGACATCCGGCCGCCGCAAATCTTAGGGCCGTCGCTTTGCCGATACCGGTTCCTCCGCCCGTTACGAGCGCACTTTTACCAGCAAGATCTGCTGCCATCGCCTCTCCCCGGCCAGCCACCACCGCCGCTATTCGTTTTGTTGTTGTGGTACGTGACTATCGCTCCGTGGTCTTTATAAATCAACAATGTTGTTCATATATAATAATCGTGCTACCTGCATTCTTCAACATGAAACGCACATAAGGATGGAACATGGAGAGGGCGGAGATCGTCTGGCGGCCCAGCGCGCCGGTTGTTGAGTCTAGTAATCTTCAAGCTTTCATCGACTTTTGTGATTTAAAAGACTTCGAGGAATTGACGGCACGCGGTGACAGCGACATCGAGTGGTTCTGGTCGCAGATCTTCAGCTTTGGCCAGACCGGTTTTGCGCAGCCCTATCAAACGATCGTCGATACATCGCCGGGCCTTCCGCACGCACGCTGGTGCGTTGGCGGCCAGATGAATTTCACCTCGGAATGCATCGAGCGTCATTCAGACGAACTGGATGCAACCGCTATCATTTCATCATCCGAGTCCGGAGAGATTCGCCATGTGATGCGGTCGGACCTTTTTGAGGACATTGCGAAACTTGCAGGCGCTCTGAAAGAATTGGGTGTTTCCAAAGGAGACCGGGTCGCGATCTACATGCCGATGATTCCGGAAGTGGTCGTCGGTTTCATGGCAGTTGCCCGTCTGGGTGCGATTACCGTGCCGCTTTTTTCTGGTTTCGGTGCGGATGCCATCGCGTCCCGCCTTGAGCATTCGGGTGCTAAGGTAATTCTTACGGTAGGGTCCATGAGCCGCCGTGGCGTGGATGTGCCAACCGCACCAGTTCTCCGGCAAGCGATGGAGAGGTCGGGTCAGACGCCTGTGGTTGTTGCCTCGGGAAACACCGAAGCTTCCTTTCTGTCGTGGGAAGAGTTGATCGTCAGTGCGACGCCAGTCCGTGAGGCCGAGATTGTCAATGCCGATGACCCGCTTTTGATCGTCTACACGTCGGGGACAACGGGAAAACCGAAGGGAGCCGTCCTTACCCATTGCGGTCTTACCGGGAAACTCATTCTTGATTTGCAGCTTTGTTTAGACCTTAAGCCGACGGATCGTTGGCTGTGGATGAGCGACTTTGGGTGGATCATTGGACCGATCATGATCGGTGCTTCATTGATGACGGGCAACGTTCTGGTGATGGCCGAAGGGGCGCCGGACTATCCTGAAGCGGATCGGATCTGGAAGCTTATCGAGGAAACGAAGGTCACCTATCTTGGTGTTGCGCCCACATTGATCCGGTCCACCATGGCCAAAGGCCTCCAAACCTTGGACGGCTACGATTTTAGCAGCTTGCGCGTGCTGGTTTCGAGCGGCGAACCCTGGACGGAAGAAGCATGGTTCTGGTGCTTTGATAAAATATGTAAGCGGAACATTCCCATTCTGAACTGGAGCGGCGGAACTGAAATCTCAGGCGGCATACTGACTGGAACGGTGATCCATCCTCTGAAGCCACTCAAATTCTCCGCAGTCGTGCCGGGGATGGGAGCAGACGTCTTTGATGCCGCAGGCAAGCCGGTCGAGATCGGCCAGGTGGGCGAACTTGTCTTGAATAAACCTAGTATTGGCCTCACCCGTGGATTGTGGAACGATCAAGAGCGTTACATCGAGACCTATTGGTCCGACTTTGGGTCTGCGTGGAAGCACGGTGATCTGGCCTCTCGAGATGCCGATGGTTATTGGGTTCTGCACGGACGATCCGACGATGTTCTGAAAATCGGAGGTAAGAGAACCGGTCCGTCAGAAATCGAAAATCTGCTTGTGGGTAGCGGTCTTGTTGCCGATGCCGGTGTGTTTGGGCTGAGCGATGATCGGGCTGGGCAAGCGATCGGATGTATCTGCGTTCTGGCTGCTGGCGTTCCGGACACGGCGGACACGCGTACTCAACTCCAAGAATCAGTTGTCCGGGGTATGGGGCGGCCGTACCGCCCCAAGTTTATTGGTTTCGTCGATGAACTGCCCAAAACCCGCAGCGGCAAAGTGGTGCGGCGGGTGATTTCAGCGGCTGTTACCGGAAAACATGTGGGTGATGTTTCGTCGCTTGCAAACCCAGATGTCATCGATCAAATTCGGCAAGTGTCAGACGGTATCCGCAGTCTTTAGCGGTTGACCGCCTCCCGAACCTTAGGAAGCACATGCTTGGCTAGAATTTCCATGCGTCGGCTGCCGCTCACTATGGGCTCGCCCGGAAACTGCGCCCAAAAATGGATATCTTCGATTTGCGGCCAATCCGAAAGCACTGTGATGAGATTTGAGATTGCGTCATCGGGTGTCCAAAACTCGTAAAAGCCGTTCTCAATGGCTGCTTGTGGAGTTTCAAATAGCGGCGTTTGTTCAGGTCCGCCGAAAGCACCGGTCAGAATGTATTGATTCATCTGGTGACGCAGATGTTTACCGATCCGTTCAGCTTCCCCTTCAGGATCTTCCGTGACAATCCCCCAGCACCCGGCGTAAATCTTCGCCTCATTATCTTTTCGTCCGGCTTTCCTGATGCCATTGAGGTACAGGTCCTGGGCCACATATCCAGAAGATAAAAAACCATCCGCGATCCGCGCAGCGCGCTCTGCCGCAGGTTCGGAAATGGCGCCCAAGTAGATTTTTGGAGGAGTTTCAGGCACGGGAAAGACGCGCACATCTTTGTAGCTGTAGCGCTTGCCGGAGAAATTGATGGTGTCACCTGACCAGGCAGTACGCAGGATCTCAATTGCTTCTTCAAGCAGACTTGGCCGGTGTTTCAACGCGCGTCCGAAGACTTCGAACTCCTTTTCCGCATAGCCGCCACCGACTCCAAGATCAAAACGTCCGCCAGAAACAAGTGAGACAGTGGCGCAATCTTCGGCCAGTCGAATGGGATCATAGAGCGGCAGAATGAGCAGATTGGTTCCAATTTGAATGCGTTTCGTCCGTGCACCAATTGCACCGGCAAGGACCAGCGGTGACGGCGTATATCCGTCCTCACAGAAATGGTGTTCCGTGAGCCAAACGGAATTGAACCCTAACTCTTCAGCCCAAACGATTTGGTCTAGCGTTTCCCGATAGCGTTGCTCAAACGGCACGCGCCACGGGTCGGGGTTTCGAAAATCATACCAAAGGCCGAATGAGACGTGTCGCGCCATAGTGAGTTGCACCCGGTATTCCGACGCCCGCGAGCGTCCAGAAAAGAACATCCAAATTACCGTTGCAGAATACAAGACGAATGCTATGATAATCAACAATGGTGTTGAGTTATTGCTTCGCTTAACGTGATCCTCGACCGTAATTGCGCATCAAAAACAACAGTTTAAGCGCCAGGATAGGAAAGCCTCTATGTCACAAAAGGTTTCGTCTCTCAGCGAAATGTCGCTCCTAGACCCAGAAACCATCACGCTTCCATGGGAATATTATGCCCGGATGCGTGCAGAAGAACCTGTTCACTTCGATGAACAAGCCCATGCCTGGCTTGTGACCAAGTTTGAAGACATTCAGCAGGCGGCGCGGATGACGGATGTGTTGTCCAATGGACTGGGATTGGAAACCGCGCATCGAGAGCCGTGGCAGGATGAAATTGACGAAATGATGGTGCGAGAGGGGTTCGGCCCTCACAAGACACTAGACAACTTCAATGTGGATCCTCCTTTGCACTCACGACGTCGCGGTCTTGTTGATCAAGCTTTCAGCGCCCATCGTGTTGCCTCCATGGAAGACAATATTTCCGACATTGTTGGTACACTTATGGACAAGTTTATCGACCGCGGCAGCGCCGATATGGTCGAGGAATACTCGATTCCAATTGCGATTTATGTGATTTCCGATTTGTTGGGAGTACCTCGCGAGCGCATCGACGACGTTAAGAGGTGGTCGGACGCCTCGGTGGGGCCGCTCGGGCGCGGCATTACCAAAGAACAGGGCTTCGCCTATGCCCGCGATACGATGGACATGCATCGGTTCCTCAATGAACAGATTCAAGATCGCCGCAAGACCAAGCGCGATGACATGATTTCGGACCTTGTTCATGCCCGCATCGACGATCCGGAAAATCCGGCGTTGAGCTTTGCGGAGCTTCTTTCCTGCTCCGTTGGACTTCTGGCCGCGGGCAATGAAACCACGCGCAACGGCATTTCTTGGGGCACATTGATACTGGCTCAGAACCCAAATCTTGTGACGAAGCTGCAAAATGCCGAGGATCAGAATAGGGCACTGCAAAGGTTTGTGGAAGAAACCCTGCGGCTTCACGCACCGGTTCCCCAATTGCCTCGGGTGGCTCTCGAAGATTGCGAGATTGGCGGCGCGAAAATTCCCAAGGGCTCATTCGTCTATCTGTGCTGGGCGTCTGGGAATAGGGACGCCGACAAGTTCCAAGATGCAGATAAATTCAACCCAGATCGTAAGAATGTGGGGCAGCACATAACGTTCGGTGTGGGAGTGCACCGCTGCATTGGCGCCATGTTGGCCCGTATGGAAATGAAGTGTGCCTTCCGGGAAATCGTAAACCGGATGGACGACTTAAAGCTGACCGTTCCAGACGATGGAGTCGACATCTGGGGGACTTTTGTATTTCGAGGTCCCCGTTCTTTGCCCGTAACGTTTTCAAATCGGGCTGGGTAGGAAAGCGCTGGCAAAAAACGCCGGGCAACAAGCAATTACAAGGGGAGTATAACGTTGACAGGTGAACTAGACGGAAAAGTTGCCATCATCACAGGCGGCGCCCGCGGGATGGGCGCGGCGGCGGTTCGGCTTTTTTTGCAGGAAGGTGCGAAAGTCGTGATTGCCGACATCTTGGAAGATGTCGGCCGCGATCTTGCCGGCGAGTTGGGCGACGGCGCCGCGTTCCGTAAAAGCGATGTCTCCAAGGCCGAGGAGGTTGAGGCGCTGGTGAATTTTGCCGTTGACCAGTTTGGTGGGTTGGACATTCTCTTCAGCAATGCTGGCGTGATGGGTGATCCGCAACCGGATTTTCTGAAAGAGGATTTCACCACTTTCGTCCAGACCATGTCGGTAGACCTGTTAGGGCCGCTGCTCGGCGCGAAGTATGCTGGTCAGCATATGGCTAAGAATGGTGGCGGGTGCATTCTGACGACAGCGTCATCATCAGCACTTTATGGCGGACATAGTATTATCCCTTACCGCGCGGCTAAAGCAGGCGTGATCGGCATGACCAAATCACTGGCGATCGAACTGGGCCAATACGGCATTCGTGTGAATTGCATTTCGCCCGGCCCGACACGTACGGAAATGACCGTTGCCATGGATGGTGTACCGCAAGAAAAGCTAGAGCGTCTGCAGGACATATCTATGGAAAAGATGATGGGCCGCATGCCGCTTGGACGCTTGGGGACGCCGGAAGACATTGCCCAAGCGGCGTTGTTTCTGGCCAGTGACCGCGCCGCTCAGATCACTGGCATCAATCTTCCCGTCGATGGCGGCGAAACGGCCGGTAATACAGAGAATACATTGACAAAAATTCAGGCGGCGTTCGCAGAAGAGCTGGGGATGTAGCCGCTGAAAATGGCCGAAGATCTCTCAGGAAAAGTTGCTATTATTACGGGCGGGGCCAGCGGTATCGGCCGGGCAATTGTCGAAGCTTTTGTTACGGCAGGCAGCCACGTTGTTATCGCGGACATTCAAGATGAGCGCGGCCGAGATCATGTGGGACAGCTGGGCGGTGCTGCTGACTATTGCCACACGGATGTTTCCCAGGCGGATCAAATGGAGGCCTTGGTTGCCCGGGCTGTGGAGGCGTTTGGGGCCTTGGATGTAATGGTCAACAACGCCGGTGTGGGCGGTGCCAGTCATCCGCGGTTTCTAGACGACGACCTGGCTGATTTTCACAAAGTCATGAATGTGGACCTTTTGGGCGTCATGCTGGGGTCTAAGTTCGCTGGCAAACACATGGCTACACACGGTGGGGGCGCAATCATCAATATCGCGTCCACCGCCGCCAGCTTCGCCGGATTTGGCGTGATGACCTATCGCGCGGCCAAAGCTGGTGTTCTCGCGGTGACAAAGTCGTTGGCCATCGACTTCGGAGAATATGGCATTCGCGTCAATTCCATTTCACCGGGGCCGACCAAAACGGAAATCACTGCAATGGGTGCCGGGAACGGGGTGTCTCCGCAGACAATGGATGCCATGCAGAATGCGTCAATGCAGGCCATGATGGGGATGCAGCCTTTGAAGCGCATGGGGCAGGCGGATGATATCGCCCAGGCGGCATTGTTCCTGGCTAGCGAGCGCGCAGCCCAAATCAGTGGATTGGATTTGGTCGTGGCCGGCGGGGCTGCTGTCGGTGATCCTGAAAACAGACTTGAAATCATGCAGGCGGAGATCGCAAAGGTCATGGCGTCAGCGGGGGGCAGCTGATGAGTTCGCCGTTTCGAAAGCGCTGCGTTTGCACATTGGAAGTGAGTGGTGGAAATGGAAGAGACACAACACGCTGCTCTATCTGAGGAGCGTGGCAAGATTTTGAACATCTACCACATCAATATCAACTGCCGGGACCTGGATCGTTCCGAGGCGTTTTATGAGCAACTGGGTTTTCGTACGGTTGCGCGTTTTTCTGAACGTTGCGCTAACCTTGATCGAGGACTGGGCTTCAGTGATCGGCAGACACCGACCAAATCGCGTGCGGTCTTCATGAAACTTGGCCTTGGCAAAGGCGTGCCCGAAACGGTGCTTGATCTTTGCGAGTGGCAGGACCCTGCGGCCGAAGGCGATGCCTCTGGCCTCCTCAATTATGGTGTGCCCCGCATTGCCCTGCGCGTAGATGACATTGACGCGATTGTGGCAAAGCTCGAGACGCGTGGCATCGATTTTTTTTCCGAACCGCAAACGATTTCGACATTGGAGAGAAAACCAAGGTTTGCGTGTTTCCGTGACCCGGACGGTGTCATTCTCGAACTGGTGCAGCCGTAACAAAGAGGGGTGGTTCTTTGGGAGCAATCGACCAGGAACCTAAGGAGCAAGATGACCAAGAGATTTCTTCCGGACCAATTCAAGGATCTAGAGTCCTATGCGCGGGAGTGGGATATCTCGGCGACCAATGACCGCTATCTCAAGCGACTGAGCAGCGATGTGGAAGATCTGAGGCCGATCTATGACGCGGTCGTCGACCGGTTTGAAGAAATGAAAACCTATCTGGATTCAAAGCCGATGGATGGCTTTACGGAAGAGGATAAGCGGCTTGGCCGCCTGCTGTTTGCGTTCGCAGTAATCGCGCCGGCTGTTGTCACATTCAAACAGGTCCGTGTGCCGGACTGTGAGTCTGTGCCCATGTTCGATGTTCAAGTCGAAATAGAAATCTAATCCGGCTGAGTTAGGAAGAAACCGATGAACAAACAAGACATTCACTCCTTCGAGCTCAACAAAGACCTTTGGGAAAGGAAAGAGGGTGAGACGTGGACGGAAAAATATCCCGAACTAGGGACAGGTCCGATCGACTTGCGACGTGCCGTTTCAAAAGAGTTCTTTGAAGTAGAAAAGGAAGCTGTGTTCCGGCGAAACTGGCTTTACATGGGGCGCGCTGAGCAGGCGGCGAAACCGGGAGACTATTTCACTCAAGAGGTGGAGGTCTGCAATACGCAACTCATCATCGTCCGCGGCAAAGATGACAAGATCCGTGCGTTTCACAATGTGTGCCCGCACCGGGGTAACCAGTTGGTTTGGAAAGGACATCCTGCAAAGGAAACGTCAGGACACTGTGGCCGCTTCGTTTGTAAATACCATGGTTTCTCCTTCAATCTTGATGGAAGTCTGGTTCGGGCGACGGACTCGCAAAACTTTTTCGATGACCAGGCGCAAACACGGCGTCTTGCCGAGGTGCCGTGCGAGGTGTGGAACGGGTTTATTTTCGTTAATCTGGACCCGGATGGACCGAAGGAAACTCTACGGGAGTCGATTGGCGAATTTTTCTGGACGGGGCTCGACGGTTTCCCGTTTGAAGCTTTTACAGAGCGGTACGTCTCTGTGGGGACGTGTAAAAGCAATTGGAAGACGCTGATGGATGCCTTCACTGAAGGATATCACGTTCAGTATCTTCACTTCCAAACATTCAAGCTTCACACAATGGGAATCGACGAAGTCAATGCCCGTATGCAGCATTTCAGCATCCACGGGCGGAACCATGTGTCCGTCACCGACCGAATTCCGGACGAGATGTTCTCTTATGATTTTGAAAGGATGCTTCAAGCGCATGGCGCCGCCCCGACCATCAAGCCGTCCCTTGATATTGAGGATCTACCGCCGGCGGCTAATCCCACGCGGTTTGACAAATGGGGGAACAGCACGATCACTTTCTTCCCGAACTTCGTGCTGCAATTTTACTATCCGATCTGGTGGTTGACTTACCGCTTCATCCCCATTGCCCATAATGAAATGCGTTTCGAGATCGCTCACTTCCTTCCACCCTCGGAAAAGTTTTCAGACCTTCTGTCTCACTACGGCTTTCTGTCAATCATGCGCGATGCGGCATTGCAGGACGTAAATACGCTGGAAGCGACTCAAAGGGG
>JANQMY010000132.1 GCA_028279895.1 Alphaproteobacteria bacterium | reverse complement strand
ACTGGCAGTTCACAAACCAAGACGCCCGCATCAAACTCAGAAAACTCTACCCATCACTATGAGTGATTCAAAGAAATAGGGCATTTCCGACTTAAATTGGGTCGTCGAAATAGAGCGTCGTTGCAAGCGATCCAAGGCTGCTTTCTCCGCGCAAGCGGCCATGGATCACCCGGACTCGCTTTCTAGCGAAAGCTCCCCGTGTGATGACGATTGTTTAGAGTTTAGGGCGGCCTGTCAGCGTCATTACCCGGGGAGCGATAGCGAGTCCGGGTAATCCACGTTTGCAATGGCGACTCGGGGTTTCTCAGAACCGCTCTAGATTTCAGTTCGTCGGTGGAACTTCGGCGCCACCGCCATTTTCGGAAGCGCCGGCGGCTTCCTGCTGTTTCGCCATTTGCTGACGGTAAAGCTGGGTGAAATCGATGGGTTCGAGCATTAGGGGTGGGAAGCCGCCATCGCGGGTCACATCGGCGACGACGCGGCGGGCAAAGGGGAAGAGCAGCCGCGGCACTTCCATCAAAAGTAGGGGCTGCAGCATCTCGTTTGTGACATTTTGGGTTTGCACAATGCCCGCATAGGCCAGTTCCACCAGAAATGTGGTGACGTCATCCCGTTTGGCGTTGACGGTGATCTTCAGCTCGGTTTCGTATTCATTGTCGGTGAGCCGCCGCCCGCCTACATCGACCGATACCTGGATCGCCGGCTGAGCGCTGCCACTCGTAAGCGAAGCCGGTGCGCCGGGATTTTCAAATGACAGATCTTTGATGTACTGGCCCAGGATCCGCATGGTCGGGTTTTGTCCGTCCGCAGCAGTGCCGGCCGGAATCTGGGGTTGTGTATCTGTCATCTAACGCCTTCCTCTCTGGACAGTAGGTCACGGCAAAATAACCGTCGGCCGAGGCCTTCGCACGAAGGCAGGCAGCTAGCACGTCTGGGAGGATGCGACAAGACGCGGGCCACGGACGGATCGCCTCAAGCGCCAGCGTGTTGCTCTAAAGATCTAGTCGATTTGCCGGTAGTCGCCGTCAATGGTTCGCGGCCCGTCATTGCGGCCTGGCCCAGATGAGGATCGATAGGTATAGGCGTGGAACGTGCCCCGGGCCATCAATCCACGCATGATGGCGCGGCCCAGCGCGAGACGCACCGCCGGGACGAACAAGGCAAAACCGATCGCATCCGTCACAAAGCCGGGGGTCAGCAACAAGGCGCCTGCCACCAAAAGGAAAACGCCGCTGACCACTTCCGCCACGGGCAGCTCGCCCTGCTGGAGATGTTGTTCCGCCCGGCGAACGATGCCGAGCCCCTGGATTTTCAGCAGTAACGCCCCCAAAATAGCGGTCGCCAGAATAATTCCTAAGGTTGGCCACAATCCCAGAAAGCCGCCCACCTGAATAAAGAGGGCGATTTCCATGATCGGCACACCGATAAACAGGGCCAACAATATGAAAGGCATAGTTGCTATTCCTTGGCGCGACGCCTAATTAAGCTATTTACAGTATGTATGTAGGGCCTGTGCTATGGAATCCCAAGGCGGCAGGCAGGGACAACCTGGCCTCGTAGGGCGATTTGGCCTCAAAAAGTCCATGATTGCGCTGGATTGTCGCTGAACCGGTGGCCTGGACCCCTTGGACGAGGATAGGTACTGTAAGAATTGACGTATGGGGCTGAGTGCGGCCGCAGAAACGACAGTCAGGGATGGAAGCGCTGAACTACTTCGACATCATAGTTTTTGCCATTTTGGCCGTTTTTCTGGTCTTCCAGTTGTGGACCGTGCTGGGCCGTCGAACCGGGCATGAAGGGCAGCCGCGCGATCCGTTGCGCCGCGATAACTCCAACCCGTCCACGTCGGGGTCAAATGACAAAAGCGTTGCACCACCTGCCCGCGCAGCCGGTGCGGACGACACGGTGACCAGTTTCAGCCGGGCGCGCGGGGCCTATTCCGGCGCGTTGGCGCAAGCTCTTACGGATATCGAACTGGCCGACCGCGGTTTTGTACCGGAAGAATTTCTCACCGGCGCCCGCGGCGCGTATGAACTCATCGTGACCGGCTTTGCCAATGGCGATAAATCCACGCTGGGTCCTTTACTGTCCGAAGATGTCTTCGATCAGTTTGAGCAAGTGATCGATCAGCGAGAGCGGGCCGGCCAGATCGTCGAATCCAGCTTTGTGGGTATCCGTTCGGCCGACATTATCGGCGCCAGCTTTAATCAGTCGATCGCGGAAATCACGGTCAAGTTTGTCAGCGAGCTTATTTCGGTAACCAAGGACCAAGACGGTGCCGTCATTGAAGGCGATCCCAACCAAGTCCGCGAAGTGCGCGACGTATGGACGTTCGCGCGCGATGTCAGCAGCCGCAATCCCAATTGGGTGCTCGTTGCCACAGGCGCCGACGATGTGGCGGGCGGCTGATCGAACCCCTTCGTAATCGCCATTGGATTTAGCAACCAAATTCGGATGAGGAAGTTGGCCCATGCGACCGCTTGCCATTTTTGCCCTTGGGGGGTTGTTTCTGGGGGTGGTGATGTGGGGTCTCTTATCGCAATTCCGCCCCGGCCCGTCGCCTGAACCCGACCGCCTTGTTCTGCTGCCCGCATCCTTCGACCGTCTGGAGGGTTGGTCGTCGGACGATCACGGTGCTGCGCTTGCCGCGTTTTTAAAATCGTGCGACCGCTGGCAACATGTACCGGCCGAGCGGCCTTTGGCCTCGTCACTGCCCCGCTTCGGCACTCATGGGGATTGGCAACCCGTCTGCGATGCGGCCCGTGCCTTGCCAGCCGCCGGCGACCATGCGCGGCGATTTTTCGAAAGCCAATTCGACCTTTTCATGGCGGCGAACCATCAGCAGGCGGAGGGCTTGTTCACGGGCTATTACGAACCCGAATTGCGCGGGGCCCGGCAACAGACCGAAACCTTCTCGATTCCGCTTTATCAGCGTCCGGATGATCTCATCAGTGTCGATCTTGGCGAATTTCGGGCGGATCTCCGGGGCCGGCGCGTGGCCGGCCGAATAGATGGCACACGGCTGCGTCCCTACGCCTCTCGCGCGGAAATCGAGCGCGCGCCGAGCACCGCGCACGAGCCGTTGGTTTGGGTCGACAGTGCCGTCGACGCTTTCTTTTTGCATATTCAAGGTTCCGGGCGGGTGGTGCTGGACGATGGCGGTGTGATGCGCGTGGGGTATGCGGCGCAGAACGGTCATCCCTACACGGCTATTGGCCGGGTGTTGGTCGATCAGGGCCACATGGCTCTAGAAGAGGTGACCATGCAATCGATCCGGCAATGGCTCGACACCAATCCGGCGCAGGCCGACCAGGTGATGAACCACAATTCCTCTTATGTGTATTTCCGGGAACTGGACGTAGACGATCCGTCTTTGGGCCCGATAGGGGCACAATCGGTGCCGCTGACGCCGGGCCGCAGCCTGGCGGTCGACCGGAAGCATTGGGCGCTCGGTGTGCCGGTGTGGATGGAGACGAGTTGGCCGGTCGACCCGCCAGCCGAAGAGGCCGCAGATCAAGCCGGCGATGTGCAAGGCGCGCCCCTGCGCCGCCTGATGGTGGCCCAAGACACTGGCGGTGCGATCCGCGGTCCGATCCGTGGCGATGTGTTTTTGGGATTTGGCCATCAAGCGGGCGAGGTTGCCGGCCGGATGAAGCAAGCCGGCGGGCTGGCGCTGCTGTTGCCGAAATCTTTGAACTCGCCGACCGTTCCGGCCGGGAATTGACGGGAAAGGGTGATGGCAGACGACGACACCCGTTCCGGCGATAAAAACGCCGCTGGCCGCGGCCTGAAGGCCGAGGAACGGCGTTTGTGGGAACATGCCATGCGTGACGCCCGGCCCTTGCGCCCCAATGCCGTGGCGTCCGGCGGGCCCGATGCGCGTTCCCCCTTTATGCAAAAGCTACAAAAGAAGGCGGCGTCGGCCGGTCCGCAATCTGTGGTCCCCATGGCTGCAGGCGGGGAATTGCGGCCCCAGCTTGCCAATCGCCCGCTGGCCGCACTGGATCGGCGCACATCCCAAAAACTGAGATCTGGCCGCATTCCGATCGATGCGACCCTCGACCTTCACGGGTTGCGCCAAGCCGAAGCGCATCGGCGTCTCATCGGCTTTATCGACGGCTGCCGCCGCCAACGGATGAAATGCGTTCTGGTGATTACAGGCAAAGGCATGGCGGCGGGCGAGGATCGCCCCTGGGGGGCAGAGCCGGCGCGCGGCGTGTTGCGGACGACCTTGCCGTCCTGGCTGCAGGTGCCGCCCTTGAACCATGCGGTCATCAAGTATCAAGCGGCACATGTGCGCCACGGCGGTACCGGTGCGTTCTACCTGTTCTTAAGGAAGCCGGAGAGTCTCTAAAGCATGATCATGCCATGGATTCACGGTTGATCGCGTTCTAGAATATCATTCCGGGGAACGCCCAAGACAATGCCGCAATCACCCCGCCAGCGAACATCACCGTGCCGCCCACGGCTGCCGCCGATCCCATCCAGGGTTGCTTAAACCATCCCCCCATCTGGGCCATCATGCCGTCGCGCTTCTTTTTCTGCTGCGGTCCGCCCTGCCAATTGGCTTCCCAAACGGCATCTTTGGGAAAGCTGCCAAGAATTTCGACCTTGGCGCCGCCCTGCTGCAGACGGAATAGCGCTTTTTCGATGGCGGTGCGGCGCGGGGCGCGAACCTCCATGAAGTTGCCGCGCTCGTGTTTGCGCACATTGCTCTTGTAATCGCCCAGATAGCCGTCCACTTCCAAGATCATCCAGTGGCCTGTCTTGGATTTGTCGGAGTCCGGCCCGTCGCTGGTGACCTCCGGCAGAATATCGATTACCCGCACATTGACTTCATTATCGAAGAAGGGCTTCAGCAATTGGTGCTGCTGGGTCTTCGATTTGGTGCTGCGCACCAGCATGGCCGAAATGAGCTGATGGCCATAATCCTTGCGGATCAGGTCGGCCATGCGCCGGGCCGGCACTTTCTGTTTCATCAAGGACTGGCTTGCGTTGATTTTCGAGCGCAGCTTCTTGAACGGCCGTTCGATCATCGGATGCGAATGCAGAATCCAGCTTTCGAACGCCCCGTTCGACATGAAGCTCTTCAAGCACATGGCTTCCCGCAGCAGCTTGACCCGCTCATAGGGGTTTTTGCGGGCTTCCTGGAAAGCGCTGAAGAGCACCTGCCCGGTGACTTCATCGCGGATTTCCCGGTCGCCGACGGTCTCCCTCAGCCAGCCGGTGTGAAGATCGTCCAGCGTCCACACATCTTCTTCGTCCGGGCCCGGGTCGGGCAGCAATTGATAGATGTTCAATTGTTCGGTCTTGTCGAAGACATCCAGAATGTCCGCCAGCACCGACCGTGGAAACTTCACCGTTTCGAACAGATCGGCCATCACGTCCGGCTCGAAGACGCGGCGGATCTGTTCGTAATCCAGATCGTGGATCAGTTCTTTCAGGGAGGCGACGGTGGGGTTTTTGGGCCGCTGGGCCAATACCAGATAGCGGGTCAGATTGGTGTCGCCCAGATCCTGAATGTTCCGCTTCACCGGATAGAGATTGTACATCTCCGCGCAATCGATGGAGGCGATGGCGCCCACGATCGGCATGGTTTCCGATTTCTTCAACGCCGCCACTTCGGCGATTTTGTGGACCTCCAAGGCGGCATCGGACGTGCAATTGGTATAGGCGAGCTGGGCGCGCGGGATGATGTTGCGCAAGCCCCGGTCACACTGTTTGAAGGCCTGGGAATCCGCATAAACATGGGTAATTTGGGCGGTCAGCGCGCGTTGGCGGTGATCGTCCAGGGACAGAAGACCTTCCTTGATGGCCAGATCGATTTCGGCCACCGTCGCTTGCGCAATCGGCTTGCCGTAAATCTCCGCGCCGCGGCCGAAAATCACTTCGCGCGGCATCAGCAGGTGGTGATCGATCTTGAGGTAGATTTCGCTGACAATGCTGAGGTCCGACGCCGGAATCTGACGAATGACGTCCGTCAGCACGCCGCCCTTCAGGTTCATGACCGGCACGATGGCGCGGCCGACGCCGCCCGACCATACCCGCTCTATGACGTCTTCATGCGACTTCTGCGTCGCCGGTTCCAGGAGTGCATTTTTGACCCGGCTTGCCCGAAATGCGCAGGATCCCCCTTCACCCTGACAGCTAATGCCGTAACCGAGATTCTGTCCCACCATCGTCAACTCTGGTTATTTGTTGGGTTCCGGCGCGGAATAATCACCCCTCCCACGAGCCGGATAGAAGTAAGATTAATGCAAATTTAAGGATTGAGCAACGTTAACAATGGGGATCGGGGGCCCGAAAATCCAGATAAATCCACAGGTTTTGTGGTTAAAGGATGAATTTCGAGAGATCCGTGTTGCTGGCCAGATCGCCGATATGCTCGCGCACATAAGCGCCGTCGACCACCACGGTTTCTTCCGCCCGGTCCGTGGCATGGAAGCTGATTTCTTCCAACACCCGTTCCATCACCGTTTGCAGCCGCCGCGCCCCGATGTTTTCCACGGTTTCGTTGACGGACACGGCAATGTCGGCCAGCGCGTCGATGCCGTCCGGCGCGAACTCCAAGGTCACCTGCTCCGTTGCCAATAGCGCCTCATATTGCTTCACCAGGCTCGCTTCCGGCTCGGTCAGGATGCGCTTGAAATCTTCGCGGGTCAGCGCGCTCAATTCTACGCGATTAGGCAAGCGGCCCTGCAATTCGGGCAGCAAATCCGACGGTTTGGCCAAGTGAAAGGCGCCGGAGGCGATGAACAAAATATGGTCGGTCTTGACCGTGCCGTGCTTCGTCGACACAGAGGTGCCTTCGATCAGAGGCAGCAAATCCCGCTGTACGCCTTCGCGGCTGACATCGGCGCCCTGGCGTTCCGCGCGGGCGCAGATCTTGTCGATTTCATCCAAGAAAACGATACCGTCGTTTTCCGCCGACACGATCGCCTCCTGCACCACGGAATCTTCGTCGAGCAGCTTGTCGGATTCTTCGGCAATCAGATGCTCATAGGAATCGCGCACGGTGGTGCGGCGCCGTTTGGTGCGGCCGCCGAAGGCTTTGCCGAACATATCGTTCAGATTGATCATGCCCATCTGCGCGCCCGGCATGCCTGGAATGTCGAAACTGGGCATGACGCCTGACGTGTCGGCCACTTCCACTTCGATTTCCTTATCGTCCAGCTCGCCGCTGCGCAGCTTGGTCCGGAAGGATTCCCGCGTCGCGCTGCTAGAATCCGCGCCCACCAACGCGTCTAGAACGCGGTTCTCCGCATTGATATGGGCCATGGCCTGCACTTCCTTGCGCTTGCGCTGGCGCACCATATCGATGCTGATTTCCACAAGGTCGCGGACGATCTGTTCCACATCCCGGCCCACATAGCCGACTTCGGTGAATTTGGTGGCTTCCACCTTGATGAAAGGGGCCTGGGCCAGCTTGGCCAGGCGGCGGGAGATCTCGGTCTTGCCGACCCCGGTCGGTCCGATCATTAGAATGTTCTTCGGCAGGACTTCTTCGCGCAGATCCTCGGCCAATTGCTGCCGCCGCCAGCGGTTGCGCAGCGCAATGGCGACCGCGCGCTTGGCGTCGTTTTGACCGACAATATAGCGGTCCAACTCGGAGACGATTTCACGGGGGGAAAATGATGTCATGGGCCTTAGGGGGTTACAGGGGAACTACAGATCGATCTGTTCAACGAGCAACTGATTATTGGTGTACACGCAAATATCTGCCGCAATGGTCATGGCCCGGCGGGCGATTTCTTCGGCTTCCAGGTCCAGGCCGGCCAATGCGCGGGCCGCCGCCAGCGCATAATTGCCGCCGGACCCGATGCCGATAATGCCGTCTTCCGGCTCCAGCACATCGCCCGTGCCGGTCAGCACCAGGCTGGTGGACTTATCGGCGACCGCCATCATGGCCTCCAACCGGCGCAGATACCGGTCGGTCCGCCAATCCTTGGCCAGCTCCACCGCCGCGCGGGTCAGATTGCCCGGATGTTGCTCCAGCTTGGCTTCCAGGCGCTCGAACAAGGTGAAGGCATCGGCCGTCGCACCGGCAAACCCGCCGATCACGTCCCCTTTACCGAAACGGCGTACCTTGCGGGCGTTGCTCTTAATCACCGTGTCGCCAATGCTGACCTGGCCGTCCCCGGCAACGATCACCGCTTTCGGGGTGCGGACAGACAAAATGGTGGTGCCGTGCCAGGTAGGGGTTGAAGAGGTCAAGATTATGCTCCAGATCAAACAAGACCCGCCTGTCGGTCGCAGGCGGACCTCCTCTGCATGTGGCATTTGCCGTCAAGCCGTCAAGCCCCGCTGCGTCGTTTCGTGCGTTAAGAGCGGTGGCCCAGGGCGGCCGAGGCATATGGCGCCGAACACAAACTGCTGGTAAAAGACCGCCATGGAACAGGATGTGAACATAGAGAATAGCGGGGGCACCTCGCCCAGAACCGCCATGGTGGAGCGGAAAACCCGCGAAACCGAAATCCTGGTGTCGGTTAATCTGGACGGCACGGGCGAATATGATGTGGATACGGGGATCGGCTTCCTCGACCATATGCTCGAGAGCTTTTCCAAGCACTCTGCCATCGACCTCAAAGTACGGGCCCAGGGCGACCTGCACATCGATTTTCACCACACCACCGAAGATACCGGCATTGTGGTTGGTCAGGCGGTGCACCGCGCGCTCGGAGACCTGAAGGGAATCCGGCGGTTCGGAGCCGCCACCATCCCCATGGACGAAACCTGCACCCGGGTGGCCGTGGATGTTTCCAACCGGCCCTATTTGGTGTGGCGGGTGGCGTTTTCCCGGCCCAAACTGGGCGATATGGATACGGAACTGTTCAAGGAATGGTTCCAAGCCTTCGCCCAGGCGGCGGGCATCACACTGCACGTGGACAATCTGTACGGCGAAAACA
Organism: Alphaproteobacteria bacterium; assembly: GCA_028279895.1. Lineage (GTDB taxonomy): Bacteria > Pseudomonadota > Alphaproteobacteria > JANQMY01 > JANQMY01 > JANQMY01. Next base: position 8,399 of record JANQMY010000132.1, on the reverse strand, counting down.
ATCACCATATTGTGGAAAGCTGTTACAAGGGCCTGGCGCGCGCCTTGCGCGACGCGATCGAGATCGATCTTCGCCAATATTCTGACGTACCCAGCACCAAAGGTGTGCTGGGCGATTAAGCATCCCCGCAGAGCGGCAGACTAGAACATTTTTCTAGTCTGCGTCGAATGCGGACAAGTGAACCTTATGGAAACTGTCGCCATCATCGATTATGGCTCCGGCAATTTGCGATCGGCCGGAAAAGCGTTCGAACGCATGGCCCTGGAAGGCGAGCATAACTGCCGGATCGAGGTCACGGGCGATCCCTCTGCGATCGAACAGGCGGACCGCATCGTGCTGCCGGGCGTAGGGGCATTCGGCGATTGCCGCGCGGGCTTGGAGGCGGTGGTGGGGCTTTGGCCGTTAATCGACGAGCTTGTCGGGCCAAAGGCACGCCCTTTTCTGGGCATTTGCGTCGGCATGCAATTGATGGCCCATTGGAGCCTTGAACATGGCCGTCACGCCGGTTTCGGCTGGATCGACGGGGAGGTGGCGCCCCTAACGCCGGGGGATGGGTTCAAGATTCCCCATATGGGGTGGAACACCATTCACTTAACGGCACCCCACCCGGTCACCCGAGGCCTGGGGGGGGACGGGCTCGACCATGCTTATTTCGTGCATTCCTATGCCTTTGCGGCGAAGGATCCCCGCGCCGTGTTGGGCACCGCCAATTATGGTGAGCCCTTTACGGCGATTGTCGGACGCGACAACATGATCGGTACTCAATTTCACCCGGAAAAGAGCCAGGCCACCGGCCTGACCTTGATCGGCAATTTTCTCTCTTGGCGGCCCTAATCCCTGATGATTTTGTACCCTGCAATCGATCTTAAAGACGGTGCCTGTGTCCGCCTGGAACAAGGCGATATGGACCGGGCGACGGTTTTCAACACGGACCCGGCCGCCCAAGCCGCCCAATTTCAAGCCCAAGGGTTCGAATGGCTGCACCTGGTGGATCTGAACGGCGCCTTTGCGGGCGCCTCGGTGAACGGGGATGCGGTCAAGTCGATACTCTCGGCAACGTCGTTACCAGCGCAGCTCGGTGGTGGCATTCGAACCATGGATCAAATCGAACGGTGGCTGGATTCGGGCATACGCCGGGTCATTCTCGGCACCGCCGCGGTCCGCGACCCCGACTTGGTGCATGACGCAGCGCGGCGTTTTCCGGGCCAGGTGGCGGTGGGCCTCGATGCCTGGGGCGGCAAGGTGGCCGTGGAGGGGTGGGCCGAAACCTCGGAAATGACCGCCGTGGAGCTTGCCCAGCGCTTCGAGCAAGCCGGTATTTCGGCCATCATCTACACCGACATCGAACGCGACGGGGTGTTGAAGGGGCTTAATCTCAAAGCCACGGTAAGTCTCGCCGGTCAGATTTCCACGCCCGTGATCGCCAGCGGCGGCTTGGCGGGGCTGGACGACATTCACGCCATGCTAGCCCTAGAACCTAATTCTATTAACGGGGCGATCAGCGGCCGGGCCATCTATGACGGCCGGCTCGACGCAGCCCAGGCCCTGGCCCTGCTGAAAGGCGGCTCATGACCTTAAAGGTGCGCGTCATTCCCTGTTTGGACGTGAAAGACGGCCGCGTCGTCAAAGGGGTGAATTTTGTCGATCTGCGCGACGCCGGCGATCCGGTGGATTGCGCCATCGCCTATGATGCCGCCGGCGCCGACGAATTGTGTTTTCTCGATATCACTGCCAGCCATGAAAAGCGGGGCATTCTGCTGCATGTGGTTCAGGATACGGCAGAACACTGTTTCATGCCCCTTACCGTGGGCGGCGGTGTGCGCACGATCGACGACATCCGCCAGCTTCTCCTGGCCGGCGCGGATAAAGTGTCCATCAACACCGCCGCGGTATCCGACCGCCAATTCGTCAAACGGGCCGCCGAAAAATTCGGCAATCAATGCATTGTGGTGGCCGTCGACGCCAAGGCGACCGAGCCGGGCCGCTGGGAAATCTTCACCCATGGCGGGCGCGAACCCACGGGGATCGACGCGGTGGCCTATGCGCAAGAAGTGGTGTCGCTGGGGGCCGGCGAAATCCTGCTCACCTCTATGGATCGCGACGGCACCAAGGCCGGGTTCGACAATGAGTTGACCCGCGCCATCTCCGATGCGGTGTCCGTGCCGGTGATCGCCAGCGGTGGTGTGGGCACGTTGGACCACCTGGTAGACGGTATCCGGGACGGCCATGCCAGTGCGGTACTTGCGGCGTCGATTTTTCACTTCGGAACCTATACAATAGGCCAAGCAAAGCGTCATATGGCTGATGCCGGCATTCCTGTTCGGCTGTAAAGATTCGTGTCCTGAGTGGTGCTTCCTATGGCGGATTTGTGAGACAATAGATTGATCACAGGGCGGCATCACCGGTGCCGTTGGGCGTCAAAAATTTTTGGGTTTGGTCTTGCAGAGGGAAATCGAGCTAAAGCTGCGCGTGGCTCCGGACGACATGGTGCGTCTGAAGGAGTGCAGCGCTATTGCGTCCCGCAGCATTGGTGTGGAGACCAAGAAGAAGCTGCGCTCGGTCTACTTTGACACGCCGGATTTCCGGCTCAAAGCCCGCAAACTTGCCTTACGTGTGCGCCATGACGGCAGCCGTAAGATCCAAACCGTAAAGTCGGAATCGCGCTCCGGTTTGGTCTCGGACCGCGCCGAATGCGAGGTCGAGCTGTGGAGCGACCGCCCCAATATCGACTTGGTGACCGACCGCCTCATGCGCCGTCAGTTGGCCAAAGCCACCTCGCATCAAACCCTTCAGCCGCAATTCGAAACGGACATCAACCGCACCGTCCGTATGCTGAGGACTCCCGGAGGCGATGCGATCGAACTTGCGATCGACGAAGGGTTCATCGCAGCCGACGGCAGCAATGAATTGGTGTCCGAGATCGAGCTTGAACTTAAAGAAGGCGACGTTTCCGGCTTGTACGACGTGGTGCGCGATTTGGGTGAAGGCGTCCATCTGTCGCCCACCATCATGTCCAAGGCGGACAGAGGCTTTGCGCTGGCCACCGGCGAATTGCCCCAGCCGGCGCGCGCCCGGTCGATCAAGCTTGCCCGGTCGGCAACGATCGAAGAGGGGCTGGTCACGATTTTGCGGGAATGCAGCCGCCACCTTTTGGCCAATGAGGGGCTGGTGGTGGAACACCGCCATATGGAAGGCTTGCACCAGATGCGGGTGGCCTTACGCCGCTTGCGGGCCGGCATCGCCATTCTGGAACGCCTGGCCCGCGACGATACCACCCTGATGCTCAAGGAAGAGGCAAAATGGCTCGGCGAAGCATTGGGCTTTGCGCGCGATGCCGACGTCTTTTCCCTGGAGGTTTTTGCCCCTGTCTTGGCTGCTTTCCCGAACGATTCGGCCCTGCCGCATATGCAAGACGCCATCGGGCAATTACGCGAGGAAGCCTGGGCCGACGCGCTGAGCGCGTTGGAATCGAAACGCTACTCGAACTTCGTTTTGGAGTTGGGCGCGGCGATGGATAAACGGTCCTGGCGCTCCACCGAGGCCACGCCACAGCACAAGCGCTTGGATCAGCCCGCGATCAAAGTGGCGCGCAAGCTGCTGACCAAGCAATTGGCCAACGCGTCCAAGCTTGGGGGACGGATCACGACCCTTTCTATCGAAGAGCGGCACACCCTGCGCAAACAGCTCAAGAAATTCCGCTACACCGGCGAGTTTTTTGCCTCCCTCTTCAAGAAGAAGAAAACCAAGCGGTATCTGTCGCGCCTATCGCGCGCTCAGGACGTGTTCGGTTATCTCAACGATGTATCGACGGCCGAAATGGTGGTCTCGCGCCTCATCCATCAAGAACCGGACACGGCAGATTTGATGATGTGGTCGGGCGGGCTTTTGCTGGGTTGGCATCAGCACCGGGCGGACGAAGCCTGGACCCATGCTCAAGATCTGTGGCGCGAACTCGACGAAGCGCAGCATTTTTGGGAATAGGCCGCCATTCCCCTAAGATGGGCGGTCCGTGTGTCGGCTCCGCCCCAATTCATTTCCCAAGGTGTCAGCGATGACTGAGCAAACAACGCGATCCGCCGCCGTTCTGGATCGTCTGTCCAAGACCATCGAAGCCCGAAAATCTGCAGATCCCGCAGATTCCTACACCGCTAAACTGTTGTCGCGGGGTGTGGAAAAATGTGCCCAGAAAATGGGCGAAGAAGCGGTCGAAACCGTAATTGCCGCCGTCGGCGGCAACAAGGACGACATCATTGCGGAATCCGCGGACCTGCTCTACCATCTTTGCGTTCTGTGGGCCGCCACCGGGGTCGCGCCCAGCGATGTTTACCAGGCGCTGGCTGAGCGCGAAGGCCTGTCTGGTCTCGAGGAAAAGAAAAACCGCCCAAAGGGCTAAATCGTCTGTCTAAAGACCTTTTTCGGCGATCAGCGTCTTCAAGGACGTTTCGGGCCGCGCGCCGAAATGGGAAATCACTTCGCCGGCCGCCAAGCAGCCGATCTGGCCGCAGTCCGGTAGGGACCGGCCGGATGTGAAACCGAACAGGAAGCCCGAGGCAAACAGGTCGCCCGCGCCAGTGGTGTCCTCCACCTTGGTGGGCACGGCGGCGACTTCGTGCCGTGCACCGTCCGACAGGATCAAACAGCCTTTTTCGGACCGGGTAATGGCGGCCACCTCGCACAGCCCCTCCGCGGCATTGACGGCTTGGTCGAAATCGGTCTCGAATAGGGCCGAGATCTCCGCCTCATTGGCAAACAGAATGTCGATGAGCCCGGCCTTGATCAGCTCCATGAATTCGCCGCGAAAACGGTCGACACAGAAAGAATCCGACAGGGTGAGCGCGGTTTTCCGGCCCGCGCCCTGCGCCGTGATCATGGCCTTACGGAAGGCTTCCTTGGCTTTGGGCGGGTCCCACAGATAGCCTTCCAGATAGGTGACCTGGGCGCCGGCGATCAGCTCTTCGGGCACGTCATCCGGGTTCAGGCCCTGGCAGGCCCCCAAATAAGTGCTCATGCTGCGCTGCGCATCGGGCGTGACCAGGATGAAACAGCGGGCCGTCGCCGGCCCAGCGGTGGCTTTGGGCGTGTCGAAATCCACGCCGACGGCGCGGATATCATGGGTGAACACATCGCCGAGCTGATCATTGCGCACCTTGCCGATAAAGCCGGTACGGGCGCCGAGATCTGCAATGCCCGCAATGGTATTGGCCGCCGACCCGCCGGACACTTCCACCGCGGGGCCCATGCGGGAATAGATCTCTTGGGCGCGGGCTTCATCAATCAGGGTCATCGCGCCTTTTTCGATCTGATTGGTTTCCAGAAACGCATCGTCTGAATGGGCGAGGACATCGACAATGGCATTCCCGATGCCGACGACATCGTGGCGGTGATCTGACATTAAGACTTATCCTTTGGCGGCTTTTGGCGAGAACAAAAGGTGGGTTATGTGGCCTGCCCGTGGAATGGCGGGGCCGGCGGCGGAGTTAAAGCACAAATCGGCGCGTGTCTCCATAAATTCGCCCGAATTGGACCGGCAGATAAGGCTTTCGGCCGCACGTCCCTCTTTACGGCTGGGTCAGAATTTTGTGATTGGTTGGCACGTGGGCCCGCTCGGCGGCGCGATAGGCCATATAACAGTCAAACGGGGGTTTACGGGTGAACGGTTTGGGGATGCGCGTTCTAAGTCTCGCAATCGCGGCCGCTCTGGCGCTGGCCGGGTGCACGACGCCGGCGACGGCCCCCACCACCGGCGACGACACGCCCCGCCTGGGCGAAATCGACACCTCCACGAGCCGCGTCACGCAACGCCAATTGGCCCGCCTGAAAGTCCCGAATGCGGATGAGTTGGTGGGCAAAGAAGAACAGCAAGTGAAAGAGCTGTTCGGCGACCCCACGCTGGCGCGCGACGAAATGAACGCAAAGGTGTGGCAGTACGCCCACGGCGCCTGCATCCTGTTCTTCTTCATGTATGAAGACCCGGCCACGGCGCGCTACCAGGTCACCCATCTGGATGCGCGGGCACCCAGGCAAGGGGCGGCACCGCTGCAGGACTGCGTGGACCATGCCTATAAGAGCCACTATGTGGCCAAAGCGTCATCCTGATTTCTGCTTGGTAACACGCGCTTTTGCCGGGCGCTTGACCGGTTTGCGGGGGCTCGGCGCGATACCGTCGGCCGTCGTCTTTCCCTTGAATTGACACAACTCACGCACCACGCAGGCGGGGCAATCGGGTTTGCGGGCCTTGCACACATAGCGCCCCAAAAGAATGAGCCAATGGTGGGCGTGAAGTTTGAATTCCGCCGGCACCCGCCGGTCGAGTGCCTTTTCCACCGCCAATACGTCTTTGCCGGGGGCCAGTCCGGTGCGGTTGGAGACGCGAAAAATATGGGTATCGACCGCCATAGTGGGGGCGCCATAGGCAATGTTCATGACCACATTGGCCGTTTTCCGGCCGACGCCCGGGAGGGTCTGCAGCACATCCCGGTCTTGGGGCACCTTGCCGTCGAACTCATCGATCAGGCGCTTGGACAATGCGATGACATTCTTGGCTTTGGTGCGATACAGGCCGATGGATTTGACATAATCGCGCACTGTCTCCTCCCCCAGCGCCACCATCTTTTGCGGTGTGTCGGCCACCTTGAACAAGGGTCCGGTGGCTTTATTGACGCCCTTGTCGGTGGCCTGGGCCGACAACACTACCGCCACCAGCAACGTGTAGTCGTTGATGTAGTCTAATTCGCCCTGGGGGTTGGGCCGTTCCGCCTGCAGTTTTTCGAAGAAGGGCGGAATATCTTTCAATTTCATGGGCATGAGGGGATGAACAATGTTGCGGGCTGGCGACAATCCGTCAATTGCGGCAGGGACGGAACCCCCATATCATCTTTCGCCATGAGTGCACAGTTCGACAAGGCGGAGTCCGCACCGCTCTATTTCGATGCGGTGTTGCGCCCCCACCGGTCCCTGGGACCGACGGGATTTTTCATTCTGATGAGCGCCGTGTGCGTCGTGAGTTTCGGCTACGGCATTGTTTTCATCATGATCGGGGCCTGGCCCATCTTCGGCTTCTTGGGCCTGGATGCCCTGCTGATCTATTTTGCCTTTCGCATGAGCTACCGCTCCGGCCGTCTGTACGAAACCGTGCAGGTGTCCGACAGCGAGTTGGCCATTACCCGGGTTCACCCGAATGGCCGGGTCCAGAGTTGGAAATTCAACCCCTATTGGGCGCAGGTGCATATGGCCGACCCGCCGGAACATGACAGTCCGCTGGTGGTCTCGTCCCACGGGCGTCAGCTGGTGATCGGGTCGTTTTTGACGCCTGAGGAACGGCTCGATTTTTCCAAGGCCCTGCGCGCTTCGCTCACAACGGCGCGGGCGCCGCGGGCCTCAGAGGCCGTTTCCGAGTCCTAGCACATCGGCCATGGAAAACAGGCCGGGGCCCTTGCCGATCCCCCAGCGGGCGGCGGTGACGGCGCCATGAGCAAAGATCGCCCGGTCTTCGGCCACATGGGACAGCACCACGCGTTCTTTGTCACCGGCGAAGATCACCGAATGATCCCCCACCACGCTGCCGCCGCGCAGGCTGGCAAAGCCGATGGCGCCGGTCTTGCGGGCGCCCGTCTGGCCGTCGCGGCCCCGGTCGGCCATGTCGGACAAGGAAACGCCGCGGCCGTCCGCAGCCGCTTCGCCGAACATCATCGCCGTACCGGACGGGGCATCCACCTTGTGGCGGTGATGCATTTCGACAATCTCGATGTCGAATTCATCGCCCAGCGTTTGGGCCACCTTTTGGGTCAGCGCCGCCACCAAATTTACGCCCAGGCTGAAATTCCCTGCACGGACGATTGTCGCATGGCGCGCCGCCGCTTTGAGTTTTGCGTCGTCGTCTGCACTGGTACCGGTGGTGCCGATCACATGCACGATCCGCGCTTGGGCCGCCAAGGCGGCGTGATTAACGGTCGCTTGCGGTACGGCAAAGTCGATCAGCGCGTCGCTTTTGGTTACGAGGGTTAAAGGATCGTCCGTTAACGGAACACCCAAATGGCCAAGGCCCGCAATATCCCCCAAATCCCGCCCCATATCGGGGTGGTGCGCGGCATCGGTGCCGCCGGCAAGCGTGCAGCCGTCGGTGGCGGTTACTTGCTGGATCAGCGCCCGGCCCATGCGGCCACCGGCACCCATGATGGCGATTCGGATGTCGCTCATCGTCTAAACTCCTAATATGCCATGCGGTGTGAGATTAAAGAGCGAAAGCCAGAAGCGCAAAGGGGCGGCGCTCTAGCAGCTTGCTGAAAAAGTCATGGTCTTGGGAATCCATGGTTCGAGACGGCGCTATCGCGCCTCCTCACCATGAGGTTTTTGTTTGTTTTCCTCATCCTGAGGAGGGCCCACAGGCCCGTCTCGAAGGA
>JANQMY010000476.1 GCA_028279895.1 Alphaproteobacteria bacterium | reverse complement strand
CACGAGCCCCTGGGTGGGCCCGCAAGTGGTGAATGACCGGGTGGCGGAGCTGTGCGAAAACGTCAAGGCGGAAGGTATTCGGCTCTACACCATTACCTTCCAGGTGAACAATTCGACCCTTTCGGACCTGTTCCGCAATTGCGCCACCTCGCCTGACCTCTACTTCAACTCGCCGTCGAACGCGGACCTGCAGAACGTCTTCGTCACGATCGGCCGCGATCTGTCGAACCTGCGCCTGAGCCAATAAGCGACAGGCGTCAGTAAGCAAAAAGCCAAGCTCAAGGACCGCATTCTAAAGAAGCTGGCCACAAAGACAGACTAAGGAAACACGGCAAATGAAAAGGGCTCCCCGCGGGGAGCCCTTTTTGTTGATCAGCTTATAGGTCTTGTGAGCCTTGGCTTTGTCGCTCGCCTTCTTACCGTTGGCCTTCGTCGCCGATGCTCATGCCCCGCTCGGTCAGGTCCTGCCAAGCGCCCGACTGGCCGGCAAAGTTATCGGCGGCGGTCGTTTCATCCCCCGGATGCAGCGCACGAACGCAGCGCGGGTTGCACACATAATTGACCGATCCGGCCCGGACGTTCTGGTTGGGGCTGCCCATGTGAACCGCCAAGCCGCCCCGCCATTGATCGGTGACGCTGACCGATACGGTCAAAAGCTCTTGGCCGTCCTCGTCGAGAACGGTCACGTCCGTATTGCCAAAAAGGCGCCCATGAACGACCAAAGTGTGACCATTGACCATAGTGACGTCCGCCACCATGGGATTGCCGACGATAATCGCATCGGGCTCGCCCTCAACGATCACGACGCTTGATTCATTCATCGGCACGTTCATCTGCGCCGCATAGGCCGGCAAGGCCAGTACGGACATAAGCGCCGTAAATCCCAGAAATTTCAGCTTCATAGTCTTCTCCCCCGAAGCGCGGGTTTCATACGCGCGCCATCATGGCAGCAAGATGTAAATGTCCTCTCAACGAAACCCCTGGGGATTGAGAAATGATGACCGCGGCGAAAATAAACTTGGTCCGGGGCGCCCAAGGGACTCACAGAAAGCCTACAAACCTGCGCTTGTCGGGCCATTTCCATAAAATTTGATTTAAGTTTTATTTGAGGTTTAATTAAAATCTATACCTAATTTACATACCTCACTTCTTGGAAATACCTGACCTACTCCCTCTTTTAACCTGATCGTAAGACCTCTCCTCCATGATGGCCTCATTCGCGACGGGATGCGTCTCGTGACCCCGGCGCGGGTAGGTGCTGATGAGTAAAGAATGGGAGTACTGACCATGACCTTCGTTTCTCGCTTTGTGAAAGACGAATCTGGTGCCACGGCGATTGAGTATGGTCTCATCGCCGCGGGCATCGCAGTGGCCATCATCGGTGTGCTGACGACCCTCGGAACGAACCTTACGGCTACGTTCCAGTCAGTCGCCGACGAGATGTCCTAATAAGCCGACTTACTCGCGGCGCCGTTCCCCGGTCCCGGGCGCTTATGTCCGGGGCCGGGGCAACGGCCCCGAGGTCGGGTACTAACCACCCGGAAACATATTTGTGTTGAGGTCCCGCCTAGCGATCTTGGGAACATTTCGGGGGGATGACCGATGGCTGAAATTGCCGTCTTTTGGATACTGCCAGCAGCGTTTCTCGTTGCAGCCTTTACGGACATCACCCGGTTTACTATTCCAAACTGGCTGACCAGCGTGATCGCGCTTTTCTTTTTGCCCGTTGCTCTTTGGGCGGGTATCGAACCCATCGTAATAATCGTCCATCTAGGCGTCGGCATCTTTGCCCTTGGCATGGGCATGATGTTTTTCGCCTTTGGATGGCTTGGCGGCGGCGATGCCAAGCTGGTGGCCGCGGCGGCCCTTTGGGCCGGCCCGACGGCCGTATGGATCTTCGTGCTGGCAGCAGCGCTGTTCGGCGGCGCGCTCACCATGGCGCTGATCTTCTTCCGCAAGCTGCCTTTGCCTGAGTTTTTCGCGGCGCAGCCCTGGATCGCACGACTTCACGATCATGAAGCAGGCATTCCTTATGGCGTCGCGCTTTCCGCCGGGGCGCTCTACGCCCTTCCTTTCATGACCCTGAGCCAGGCGCTCGCCACATGAGCTAAGGGTCCGACGCATACGGATTAACAAAATGGTAACGAATTGCGCGCCCCCGTCCGGAAAAACCCGGGCGGGGGTCGCTCGCGTTAAGACTAATTTGATTCACTTTGTGCATGCTCATCCCAAGGGCAACCAGGGAATGGCGGCAA
>JANQMY010000463.1 GCA_028279895.1 Alphaproteobacteria bacterium | reverse complement strand
TTGTAGTGCTGCTGGTAGCGGTAGTCGATCAAGGTGTTGAGGCCGTCCACCGCCTCGACCCACACATCTCCGCCCTTGCCGCCGTCGCCCCCGTCGGGGCCGCCGAATTCGACAAACTTTTCCCGCCGGAACGAGACGCACCCGGCCCCGCCATTGCCCGAGCGTACATAGACTTTGGCCTGGTCCAGAAACTTCATGGGGCGGGTTATCTCAGGAAAGAGGGGGCAGGGGCAATGCCCCGCCCGCCTCTGATCCGTATGGTCACTCCGCCGCGGCCATGGCCGGCACTTTGGTATAGGCCGCCCATTTGGCGCGGGTGAGTTCCATCTCGAGGCTGTCGACCTCGTGGCCGCGGGATTCGCACCAGCGGCGGGCCTCGCCCATATATTCAAAGCCGCAGCGCAGGAGCACCCGCGCCGAGCCTTCGTTGCCGATGAAGTGCCCCGCCTCGATATGGCCCACGCCAAGATCTTCAAAAGCCCAGCGCACGACCTCAGGCGCGGCTTCACTCATATAGCCGCTTCCCCAATAAGGCTCGCCCAGCCAGTAGCCAAGCTCCCACTCGCCGTGCTCGCGCAAGTGAAGGCCAATAACCCCGACAATGCCGTCGAACGGACGGTTCTTTTGAAAAAGCCCGAAAGCATAGCCTTGGCCGAGCGCGGCCTCGCGATGCATTCGCTCAAGCCACTCCGCCGCGCCATTGGCCGGATAGGGCCAGGGAAGCCGGCCAAGCCATTTGGCGATTTCCCAGTTGGCAATCAGCATCTGTACGCCGATCGCGTCAGCCGCTTCGGGTTTGCGTAAAATCAGTCGCCGGGTTTCCAGCTTCAGCTCATCAGTCTGAAGCATCTTTGCCTCCATCGGGGTTTCCAATGCCCCTTACCGGGAGAGATGAAAAAAGGGAGAGATGGCGATCCATCTCTCCCTTGGTGAAGCCTTGCTTCGGATCGCCATCTTCGTGGCGATCTCTATCGCCACTTTTTATTCGGCCGCTACCATGGTCATCGGTTCCACGGAAACGTAGGAGCGACCAAGCTTGCCTTTGTGGAATCGGACTTTGCCTTCCACGGTGGCAAAAATCGTATGGTCCTTGCCAATGCCGACATTGGACCCCGGATGGGTCTTGGTGCCGCGTTGGCGCACGATAATGTTGCCCGGCACGACGTGTTCGCCGCCGAACTTTTTCACGCCAAGGCGCCGGCCTTCTGAATCGCGTCCGTTGCGCGAGGAGCCGCCTGCTTTTTTGTGCGCCATATCTCTTGTCCTTCTGCCCTAAGCCGGAAGGCCTGTGATCTTCACACGGGTCAGTTGCTGCTTGTGGCCCGCTTTGCGGCGATAATTCTTGCGCCGCTTCTTCTTGAAGACAACAATTTTATCGCCGCGTGCTTGCTCGAGAATCTCGGCCGAAACGCTCGCGCCGTCAACAAAGGGCGTGCCGACCTTCGGTTTGCCCTTGCCGCCCACCATCAAAACCTCGCCAAAGGCGATCTTGTCCCCGGCGCCGCCCTTGAGCTTTTCCACCTCGAGGATGTCGTCCTCGCGGACCGTGTATTGCTTGCCGCCTGTCTTAATGACTGCGAACATCGATCTTTTACCTGCCTGTTTTTCGCAGAATTCCGCCCCAAAAGGGCCCGCGCTGGGACCCGGCCCGGCGAAGGCGCGCACTATACTGGCGGGCGGCGCGAAGTCAACCGCTCGGACCCCAGGAATCCGGGGGATTTTCAGCGCTCCGGGGCGCCTGGGCCAAGGCCCGGCAACATGACCAAGCTTTAACTTGCCGCGAGGCCCGGGCCCGGCGAGGCTTAGCCACGGGCGAGCCGCACTCGCCGCCAACAAGCCAGAAATGGCGTGCCGGAAATGAGGGGCCGGTTATGAAGTCAGGACTATCGATCGCCGTTCTTCTGACCGTCCTTCTGGCCGGCAATGGGGCTGCGCCCGCCCTCGCCGATGCCCCCCGCACCGTGCCCATAGAAATGTCCGACACCGGCCACATCCTGGTGAACGCAAGGGTGAATGGCAGCGGCCCTTACCCCTTTATTGTGGATACGGCGGCGGGCGCCACGGTCTTGTTCGACCCGGTTTCCAGTGCGGCCGGGCTGGAAGATGTCACGATGGACCGGCCGGTGATTATCCAGGGGGTGAATGGCACGAGCGAGGCGCGCCTTGTGGACGTCGGCACACTTCAACTGGGCGCTTGGCAGGTTCCTCTCAGCCGGGCGGTTTCGATCCCCGCCCCATCACACTTGGACGATGTGGCGGGCGTCTTGGGCGCGGACATTCTCTATCGCCAGCCGGTCGGCTTTTCCTTGGGTGAAGGCCGTCTTGATATCTACGAACAGGGTGCGGGCATCGATGAAAGCGCGATGCCCGATGGCGAATGGTTCGCCGTGCCCATAGACGAACGAGGCGGCGAAGGGGTTTTCTTTTGGACTACGTTACTAGTGGATGGTGTGGCGGTCGATGCGGTGATCGACACGGGCGCGCGCCGCAGTGCCATTAACATCGCTGGCGCCCGGGCCCTTGGCAGCGATCCGGCAAACGCCACGCTTGCCGCTGACGAACCGGTAAGGGGCGCGACGGCGCACGAGACGCCGGCTTGGGTCTTACCGGTCACGACCGTGCAGCTGGGCGAGCACGTTTGGGGCAGCCGCCAGTTTACGCTTGCGGATCTTGCCATCTTCGAGGCGATGGGGCGGGTGGGCATTCCCACCATCATTCTCGGCGCGGATTTTTTGGCCGAACAGGACTTTATCATCGATCCGGGCGAAAACGTGCTCTGGGTGCAGAAGCGGCGCTCGGCGGCGCTCGGGTTTATCTCAAGTCCCGCCGTCGAGTTCAGTGGCGCCGGGCAATAGATCGCGGCAGCGCCTGAGGTCTCCCGCCAGTATTTGCGTGCCTGCCCCCTCGCTTACTTCCCTGTTTTGTCGCTTGCTTCATCCCTCGCCTTGTCCCTTGTCTTGTCCCATTGCGGCGGCTTCGCTATGGTCCGCGCCGCCTGATGGGTCACGCGACCCCAAAGATGCGGAGAGGTGCCGGAGTGGTCGAACGGGGCGGTCTCGAAAACCGTTGAGCGCGCAAGCGTTCCGAGGGTTCGAATCCCTCCCTCTCCGCCACGCAGTCTTTGCTTGGAGACACGGTCTCCACTTTTTTCTATAAAAAACCTCCACAATCCCTGAAACTTTGCAGCGCGATGGTCATCTTCATCCGTACTGTAGATGCGGCATTGTGCCGGTAAACGCACTGCCCAAAGTTGAATCTACGCTTCAACCAAATGCCAACAGAGCATGTCTTTAAGTGTGGAAAGACGAATCTAAGATTATTGTCCCTTGAAAGTGGGGCAGTTGAGCGTGTGACAATCGCGCAACATATGTGCGATGTGCATTGCACCACGCCTTATTAGAGGCCGCCAGAAATTGCTCTTCAAGATATGCTCATTGATGGCGGCTTTGCTGCGATTCATAGATCTGCACTCGCGTAATGTGCGCCGCAAACATCTAGCCGGTTTCCATTTCCATATCCCAGTATCAGTTTACGCCCACCCTCTAAAGTGTCACGCTTAACGTTTCTGCAACCAGATATTGCAGGGCGTGATGTCGTTGTCAGAGGGGGAATGAATTGAAAAAGTCGCGCCGATCACTAGCGCTACGCATAGCGGTGATTATTTTGTTGATCATTATCATCCTGTTGTTACTGCGCTTCTGCCAACCTGCGCCTCGACAGATTTCTGCGCCGCACCTGACCGGCGGACGCTTGGTCACGCTTCATCTTGGCGATGCAGTAGTGACGGGGTTTTCCGGAACAATCAGAATTGACGAAGAAGCGAGCAACCCTGTTGATATCGATGCAACATTGCCACCTGGTATATCGCCGACGGATCGTCTCTTTATCGATGTGAACGGCCCTGCTGCGCGCATTTTCGACAATAGCGCGCCTGAATACGTTTGGGATGGTCGGCTGTGGAATGCCCCTTTGCGGCGAACGATTGCAGCAGGCGAAGTAGGGCAGGTGTTTGGCGTTGCGATCGATGATCAGCTATATCCAAACATCTACCTTTCAGCCACATCTGCTTTTGGTCTGAACTTACTGACACCCCCAAACACAGATGAGGCGTACCCGTCGCGCGTGACGACTGGTCGGCCAGGCGCATATTGGATGCCTGGTCAGTTTGGCCGCTCCGGTGGCCCGGGTAGCATTTGGAAGGTAGACGGTCGGACGGGTCGCATTAGCCTCTTTGCCAATCTTGAGATCGAGGGCGTTGCTAGTGGACCTGCGTCACTTGGAAACCTCGCTTACGATCCTGTCCGCCATCAGTTATTTGTTTCGGATTTGTCCACGGGGATGATCCACCGTCTTGATCTCAGCGGCAACGACATAGAGCAGTTTGATCATGGAGTTGTGGGTCGACAGGCTGCGGGACTGACACCGGTCAGTCATGGTGCCGTACCGCCATTAGTTACCGACAGCAATTTTGACACCGAGGATCCCACAACATGGGGCTTTGCGGCGCCTGAGCGCCGCGTTTATGGCCTCGCCTATCACAGGGGTCGTCTCTACTATGCTGTGGCCGGCCCATCGCAAATATGGTCGGTCAGTATACGGACCGACGAAGATAATCCTCGCATACACGGCCGATTTGGAAACGATCCGCGGTGGGAACTGGATCTTCCGGCTGGCTCGCTTCCGGTATCGGATATTGTGTTCATGGATGATGGCCGCATGATCGTGGCCCAGCGCGGTGGCGTGATTGGTTCGTATGATTATACTGACTTTGTTACTAACGAGCCCCCGCGGGTGCTTCGCTATTCGCGCGAGAATCCCGACGTAGCCCTGACGCCAAGCCGGTGGATTCTCGAGCCGGAAGAATATGCCGTCGGATATCAAGACGATCATCGCAATACGGCGGGCAGCGTTGCTCTTGGGTACGGCTATGATGCGTTAGGTCACATCGACTTTGATCAATGCGAGGCAGCGCTTTGGACTACCGGTGACAATTTGCGTGGTTATGAGTACGTCGACCGCGAATTCATTGCTGGCGGACCCTTGGTTGTCCACGGACTGCAGGCCAGCCCTGCCGGGCCAGTGCGCGAATTCAACACTCCGCCCTTGGTAAGTTATTTCGTCGACTACGATGATCGCTTGGACGAAAACACGCACCGTGGTCATATGGGTGGCGTTCGTGTCTATCGCATGTCGTGCGGACGTTATTGTGTAGCGCCTATTGGTGCATTGGGTGGCATTGGCCCGGCGGCCGGTCCGATCGCTGGTACACCCACAGCGCCTGCGACCGGTCCGACATCCACGCCGCCAGGAACAACTCCGCCGGGCACGACCCCGCCTGGAACGCCGCCATGGTGGCTCCCACCGATTGTCTTCTTGCCACCTATTATCGGAGGGGTATCGGACGACGATGATCCGCCCACGGGGCCAAGCTCCGGTACGTGCATGAACATCAGTGGTCAATTCACATGTGACAGCAATACTGGCAATTGGGTCTATTCCGCCGCAGTCCAAGATACGAGCTCCATCGGGATTGATATCCTACGTACGGTTTCACAGACGCCCGGTGTGTCGGTCGCCAATGGTCCTGAGATCTCTACGGCGCCGCCGCCAGCTCTCTTCTCTTTCAGTGGAGCGAGCCCAGGTCAAACTGTTGTTCTCGATGTCTGTGGGTTTAACAACGCCGCCGCAGCCAGTGGTGAGCCATACGATTGCTGCCGACAGACCATCGTCCTGAACATGCCACAGGAGGTTTGTTCAGTACAATGAGGGCTCTGACCAAACCAATCTTATCATTCCTGAGTAGTGCTTGGACCTTCGGTGCGGCTGTCGTGGCCATCGTCGTTCTTGCCGCGACATTTGCCTATCCGAATGCGTGGCCCATTACACTAACCAAGGAAGCGCTGGACGAAAGCGGTAATCCAATTTCCGGCACCCTAACCGTGGGTGACACAATCAACTATGTGTTGAGCTATTCGGGCGCACCTAATTCACCGCCGCTGTCCAATGTCACGATTGACGACGTTCTCAGCCCGAACCAGACCTATGTAGATGGCTCGATCGTCGCACCTCCTGGCTGGTCATGGACAACGCCGCCTTATGCGTCTGGTAATCATACGCAATACAGTCACTCCGGTGGCGCCGCGCCGACCAGCTTTGCGATGAATGTCGCGGTGAGTGGGGTGGGCGAGCAATCGCAGGGGGGAGATGGCACGGTCCCAATACCAGTGGGTAATCGGGTATATGGCATTTATCATTTTAGGAACTATGACCAAGCGAATGTTCCTGGTGCGCAAATCTATTGCTGGAATCTGAGTGATCTTTCTGCCTGCGGTTCTTCATGGCCGCGTTCTTTGGATTCAGGGCCCGACCATCCAGATTTGCGCTCGACAACGAAGAACCCCCGACATCACGTCTGGGCCGGCAGAATCTATTACACCAGTACAAGCTACGATCCTGTAGCTGACGAAACCACACCTGGAATTGGCTGCTGGGATACAGCGACTGAGTCAGCTTGCAACTTCATTCCGGTTTCCGTCACCTGGCCCGGCCAAGTCGGATACTCAATCGGCAGCATGGTTGTGGCAGGAGGCAATGGGGTCGGAAACCACGTGTTTGTTCACGCGGCCGATCAGGTCTTCTGTATTGACGTGACCACCGAGAGCATGTGCTGGGATTCAACAATTCCGGAGGGCCTTACACTGCATTGGAGTCGGGACCTGATTCTTGAACTTGAAGCGAATCCGACACGGCTCTTTGTCTGGGCCGGGGGACCAAACGTGCAGATAAGGTGCCTGAATGTAAGCGATGGTAGCACCTGCAACGGATGGACCTCATCAACGGCTGGCCAGCCCGGCGGCGGGGACAGGCGTGCCCTTTTGTCGGCTGTTCCCAATAGTGCCGGCAACGCCACAGCCGGTGTGTGTCTACACGATGACGGTACGGGTTGGGGTGCGACAGATATCACTTGTGTAAGTGCAGTCGACGGCGCCCCGATGGTATCACCGTTCGCGGCGCCAGCCGTGGAATATATCGGCTATCAAGCCTTTCAGATACCTGGCACGGCTCGTGTCCTTTACCCGAGGGCGGTGCTGCACAATCCAGAGTGCAGAGATTTTTCCAACAATGGAAACCTGTGTGTTGTTTCCGACTTTTCGGCGGAATGGGATGCGACGCCTCCAGCGATGCAAGACTACGGATACGCTGTCGACCCTTCGGCACCGGATGAATGTTTACTTGGGTTGGGTCACGACGGAACTCTTTGGCGCTTCGCCTATAACGGTAGCATGATCTCGGGCACTTGCTCCCCGGCAACCCGAACCGAGACATTTGAACTTTCCGACTTTTTCTGTTCGTCATCGCCGAATGCCGCGTCCTGGGATGAGATCATCATTCATGATCGGCCGGCTGAATTGACCGGCGGCACGATTGTGCTCAAGGATGCAAATGGCGTAGTGCTCTCAACGATCACGGTTGATGCGACCAACACCTATCCAGTCAATTTGTCTGCCCTGGGTGATAACAGCTCGCTGACGGTAGAGTTCACGCCCACTTACACCGGCGACCCAGACGATTCATACGAACTTGAGATCACCTTCACCGCCGATAAGTCGCCGCAAATCTGTTACCAAGCTGTCGTCGGCGAGTGTGGAGTCGTTACAAACGATGCTGTGCTTCAAGCCGAAGTGGCGGGCACGGTTTACACATCGACCGCCGCAACTGACTTGGGTGAAACTGGCGGCGCAGCTTGCACGGTCATTCATTGCCTGGAAGTCGATGCAGATTTAACACTTGGCCAAGATGGTCAGGGCCTGCTGACGCTGCTCAGCTCCGCCTCAGGGAGTATCAACGCAAGCGCGATTATGTTGAGTGGGCTGCCTGCAGGCGTTTCGGTTGGACAATCAGCGCAACCCCTGCCGTCTGGAACGGGCGTTTCGACGACGACATGGGACCTCTCTGGCCTCGCACCGGGCCAGAATTTCACCCTACAGGTCGACGTGATCGAACCCGGCGGTGGAGAAGCGCCCGGCGCCGATCTTTGTTGTAGCGCCGAGATCGAAGTGAATGTGCCTACAGGTGATGTGGACCTCGCGTTGGAGAAATCTTCCTCCGAACCTGTAGGTGGCTCCGATTTGCAGACCTTCACGTTGACCGTCTCCAATGAGGGTGACGCCTTTTACCCCCCGACG
This sequence comes from Alphaproteobacteria bacterium, assembly GCA_028279895.1. Lineage (GTDB taxonomy): Bacteria > Pseudomonadota > Alphaproteobacteria > JANQMY01 > JANQMY01 > JANQMY01. The sequence goes on along the minus strand of JANQMY010000463.1, from coordinate 6,003 downwards.
GGCGGCATCACCATCACAGACACGGTTCCCGACGGCATGACCTTTACGTCAGTCAACGGGGATAACTGGGATTGCGGCAGTGAATCTCAATTCCCCCTTAGCGAAGGCAAAACACTAACCTGCGTCTATGTTGGCCAGAGCACCATTGGTGATGAGAGTCTGCCGGTTTTGAACATTGAAGCCCAGGGCACGGGCTCCAATTGCGCGGTCGTATCACTGGAATTCGCCGACGGCTCAGGCGATATAAACCCCGACAACAATGAAGACTGCTCCGGCGGTCTAGTTAAACCGAAGGACCCTCCCCCGGAACTCGAAACAAGCTGTGAAGTCGGACTGATCCTGGTCGTCGATGCGTCCGGCAGTATCAATCAGGCTCCCGGTGGTGCGGCCAGCTTCGCCAACAGGATCAGGGGCGCGCTCGGTTTCTTCAGCGGCGGTGAAGGGATGTCGATCTTCTTCAACAACACCGCAACAGTGAATCAGACCTGGACGACAAACCTAAACAGCCTGATGAACAACTACACGCCGTCGCTTGCAACCAATTGGGATGCTGGGCTTCGCACGGCATACCAGGCGGCGGTCGACCGGCAGACAAGCAATCCCGGTGAACCCCTGGCTGTTGTGTTCATTACTGACGGGTTGCCAACCGCCTATGTCGACCCAAACGTGGCCACGCCCGCCTACTCTAGCAGCGACGTTATCGTGACAAGCGACGCAGTTCTGGCAACCAACGAAGCGACGTATTGGGTGGATCAGCTTTACGGGATTGGCGTTCCCGTGATTGGTCTGGGGCTTGGCGATGTGGTCTCATCCGGTGGCCAAGCGAATTTGGAAGCTCTGCTGAACACCACCGCTGTCGACCTTTCGACAGATACCTTCGATGCAGAAACGGATAGGCTGGCCATCAGCGAAAACTTCAACGATGTGGGCAGCGTTCTGCGGCAGTTTGTTGGTGATCTCTGTCCTGATATCCGGCTGAGTAAGAATTTGCCGGGCTACTACAACTTTGCAACTTCAGCCGGCAGCTTGATCAGCTTGGTGACGCTCAACCTGTTCAACAACTCCGACACCTTGCTCACCGGCGTTGAAGTACAGGATGACCTACCCGCCGACCTGCAGTTCCAGAGTGTGGGAGCAACCTCCAGCGGCACCCTGACCCATTCCGGCGGTGTCGTCACATGGAGCGGTATCGATATTCCGCCGAACTCCAGTGAGAACGCAACGTTCGTGGTTCAATATGTCGGTCCGGCCCCGGCGGAAAACACAAGCAGAACGGTTTGGAACTATGCCCAGGTGACCGCGCTTGATGACCCTAGCCTCATCACCTCGACGCCCGGCAATATGGCCGACCCGGAAACTGGCCCTGTTGCGGAGCTTGACGAAGCGCGTGACAATTTCTCTCTCTTCAACCAAGGCTCAAGCGGCGGTGGAACAGCATCACCCTTTGTGCGCGTAAGGAAAGAGAAGGAGGGCGATCCGGAGTTCTGCTCCCCGGCCGAGCCCTGCACATTCAACATCACTGTCGAGATCAACAACACCGGAACGACCGACCTGTCGGTCCTTCTAGGGGACAGCATACCGGGCGCGCATTTCGCGTCGATCTCACCGGCCCTTTGCGGACAGATGTCCGGGCCGTCACCAATCATGTGTGTTCAGGATTTTGCACCGGGCAGCCATACACTCAACTACACCATTGAAGTCGACAACTTGCCGGACAGCGGTACGGTCAAGAATTGCTTTCTCGCGCGGCCATGGAGCAATCCGATCCCCACTGACTTCCCCACACCCTCTGGACTGTCAGGCGGACAAGGCTCAAGTTGGGTGATCAATGGCGCGGCCTGCTATCAATTCACTGTTGCAAGCCCGCAGCTTCGAGTGATGCCGGATCACACGCCGCGACCTGCGGTAGCGCTAACCCCGGTGCTCGAGATCGACAAATCCAAGCTATCGACTTGGCAATGCCACGGCCCGACCTTGCCGGATCACCCCGACCCCAATGTTTGTGTCTTTGAAATCTCGGTGACCAATACGGGCAATGCTACATTTGACGGACCGCTGCAGATCGACGATGCCGCGGGACCACCAGACGCGACCGCGTTTGAAAGTCCCTCACCCGGCGCGAGCTTGGTGGCAGGACCCAGTGATGAGAATGGGTGGAGCTGTCAGGACCAGGGTGATGGCCTCATTGGATGCGTGAATGAGAGTCTTGTTTTGGCGCCTGGCGAGACGTCTCGATTTAGTCTTACCCAGCGGTTCGACGGTCCCGCACCGGTGCCCGCCAACTGTGCGGCTATTGCCGGATCGAACCGAGACACGGTCGACTGCGCGATTCTCGAAGCCAGCAGCCCGCGATCCTCGTCGGTATGCTCACAGGCGGGCGGCGAATGGGACGGCGAGGCCTGCGCTTGTCCCGCGCGGCACGTGTTTAATCCCACTTGGGGCCGGTGCACACCGCTATTCTGTTCGCCGCCGATGCGATTGAACGAGGCGCGCAGCGCATGCTTGTGTCCGGCTGGGCAAGAATTGGTCGAGGGTCGTTGCACGAATACCGGCGTCAATATTGACCGGTTCATCGAACTCTTTGCGCCGGTGATCAGCGAAGGTGGCGGAACAAGCGGCGAGCCGAGCGATGGCCCACCTGAGACGGACGCATCTTGTGACCCGCACGGTCCTGTCCCATGCTAGTATTGTGAAAAAAGGAAAGCGAATGAATATCCCCCGTACGATCGCCTGCCTTTTGGTTTCGGTGTGTTTTACGTTAGGCGCTCATGCCCAGGATACAGAAACCAACACGGACACGGAGACTGAAGAAGAAACTACAGGTGTCATTCAGCCCGAAATGGCCCAGATGTCTTGTCTGCAAATTGTGGACGCCCTAAACGCCGAATCAGAGATTCTCGGTGGCGCGCCGGAGCGGGGACTTATAAGCAATAATCAGGTTGTAAACTTGGGAACCAATGTTGGGCAGCGGATTGCGCGTGACGCTGGCCACGGGAATTTTTCAATCGGGTTGGGGATTGGTGGTCGTGTGCTGGGGCAGAACATGCGCAACCGCGAAGCCGAAGAAGCGACCGAGCGCGAAGAAGCGACCCGAAGATGGTACTATCTTTCCGGAATCTATGATGGCCGAGATTGCGACTCGTTGATCGCTTCAGAGCTAGCCGAACAGTGACATATCCTTTACAGCAACTCTGCTAGCTAAACTGCGCGCCGGACTCTGTTAGTCAGGTGACGCGCTGTGGAGTCTGTCACCCACTACTAGCCGAGATTCTGCGGGGGTTCCTGTGACTCCCCTGAACGGGGATAGACTACACGGAGACCCTTTCAGCCCTACCTACCCCCACCGCCATACACAAAGCCCGCCCGCATGGCGGGTTTTGTGTATGGGGCAGGGCTGGTGATTTGAAGCCTTGTTCGACCGGACGCTTGGCGAACGAAGTGAGCCTAGCTACGGCAGCGCAGGCGCGGCTCGCGCGTCGAGCACATCCCTCCCTCTCCGCCACCCGGCCGTTTGCGTCAATCCAACTTTCTTTTCATAAGGTCAGTATTCGTATGGCTCGGTGCTTTCCAGGACGAGCGAATAGGCCGTGTTGCCTAAGTCATTATTGTTGGCTTCGGCCGTCAGTGTACCGATGACCCAAATCGGCTCCCACAGTCCTTCGAACATCATTGGTTCATCGAGACCGATATAGACGATTTGATTGGGCGGGGGAGGCGGCACATGAATGCAGGCCCCCACATAGGGGACCAACAGGAACTCGCTAACCTCTGCCATCGAGCCGAACGACTGATAGTCGAGCGGCAGAACAAACCCCGGCAGGCGCACGCGCTGACCCACAAGGTCTTGAACTATGCCAAACCCGCCATAGTAGGGTTGCGCCTGGCTGAAATGATCCGCATAGGGATAATCCTGCATCGCCCTCATCTGTTCCTGCATACGTTCCAATTCACCTTCGGGAAGAAGATCTTCCCAATAGATTGTAATAGGCTCATCCGAAGGGGTGGTCTCGGCAAATGACGCAATTGGAAAAAGCAGGATCAGGAATGTGAGAATCCGTTTCATCATGTTTCTCCTATAACCTTATTGAGAGCCCGTCGGCCAGTGAATTCTGCAGCGCCCGCCAGGCGGGAAGCGCGCCCATCAATGCGCCCGCGGCAGGTACGGCGACAACAACCGCAAGGTCCGTCCAGCCAAGCCGCGCCGTTTCGAGCACCAGCCCGAATCGGTCTTGCAATGCGCCACTCACAAACAGTAACGCAATATTGACAAACACAATCCCGGTAAGTGCACCGGCAAAGGCAAGCGCGCCGGCCTCGACGACGAGCAGGGAGAATATATGCCATGGCCGTGCGCCCACTGCGCGCAAGATGGCCATCTCGCGCCGCCGTTCGTTGACGCTTGTTGAGATGCTTGTCAGTACACTGATGAGACCGACGAGAATCACAAACATCGAAATGGCGATGAGCGCACGCTCCGCAATGCTGATAACGCCCCAAAGCTGGCTCAGTGCCACGCCGGGTATAATCGCGCTGAGCGCTTCTTCTTCGTAGGTGTTGATTTGGCGCTGAAGCCGCAAGATTTGGATAGGCGACTCCACCGCTACAAGGAAAGCGGTAATTTCGTCGGGCGTGAGGTCGGCGGCGAGCCGGTCCTCGATCGTAATCTCTTGCCGGCGGCTGGGTGGCGCGCCGCTTTCCCAACCGATGTGGATGGCTTCGATGCCTTCCAGGGGCACATGAACGGTGCGGTCAACGGGCGTGCCCGTCCGTTCAAGAATACCGACAACACGGAACGGACTGCCCGCGTGTTCCATGAAGCTGACGCGGCCCACACCATGGGCAACGATGATCTCATCCCCCAGGCGATAGCCAAGAGCACTTGCGACCTCCGCGCCAAGGACCACTTGAAAGACGCCACTGAAGGCAGCCCCGTCGTCAAACGTAAGTTCCGTCCCCCGGCCGAAGCGGAAGTGGTCGAAATAAGCACCGCTCGTTCCCATGACACGATAGCCGCGATGGGAATCGCCCAACGAGATGGGAATGGTCCATTCAACTGCCGGCGCTTCGGAAATGCGCTCAAAGCTCTCCCAGGAAATGTTGCTGGTGGGGTCGCCCAACCGGAAGACGGAATAGAGAAGAAGGTTGACCGCTCCAGACCGCGCCCCGACGATCAGGTCCGTGTCGGAGATGGTGCTCTCAAAGCCTGCACGGGTGCCTTCCCGAATCTTCTCGACGCCGACAAACAAGGTCACGCTCGCGGCAACGGCCAGGGCAGTGAGTATGGCGGTGAGGTGCCGATTGAGCAGGCTTTTGAGCGCTAGGGTCAAGACGGGGGCGTTCATGGGCTCGCTCCCGCGCTATTGATATCGGTGAGATTCACCGCTCGGTCGAAGTGGGTGGAAAGGCTTTGGTCGTGACTGACAAAAAGCAGTGCCGCGCCTGTGTCCGCGCATTGCGACTTCAATAGATCGATGAAGATCCCTTGTGCATCTGCATCGAGAGCGGAGGTTGGCTCGTCCGCAATCACAAGGCCCGGGTGGCCGATTAACGCTCGCGCCGCGGCGACGCGTTGTTGCTGGCCCACGCTCAGATTAATCGAGGGCTTGGCCATGATGTCGTCCGTCAGGCCGAGCCGTGCGAGCATATCACGAGGGTTTGTGTCTGCTGCGGCCTTACGCCGGGCGGCGGAGAACTCGCATGGTAACCAGACGTTTTCGATGGGCGTTAGATAAGGCACGAGATTGAAGAGCTGGAAGATAACGCCCAGCCGCTCGGCCCTCACGGCATCGCGCGCCGCAGCGCCCAGTTCATGCATAGGGGCACCCAAGACGTGAAGTTCACCACCATTAGGGCTGAGCACGCCCGTGATAAGGCCGAGCAGCGTAGACTTGCCGCTGCCGCTCGGCCCGCGCAGGTACACGCTCTCGCCTTGACCGATTTCGAAGCGTGCGATGGAGAGCAGCGGCGCCTCGCCAGGCCAGGCATAGTCGAGGTTCGAGATTT
>JANQMY010000462.1 GCA_028279895.1 Alphaproteobacteria bacterium | reverse complement strand
GGCCTAACGGCCCTCCTCAGGATGAAGAAAACAAGCAAAAGCCTCATGGTGAGGAGGCGCGATAGCGCCGTCTCGAACCATGGAGACCTAATGTCATGATTTTTTCAGCAAGCTGATAGAGCCGTTTTGTGTTTCGATTAAAACCAAAACGGCTCTAGGCTTTCACCCGGTGCCGTACGTATAAAGCAAGGCTTACGGCGGCGATGGTGATCACATGAAAGGTCACCAGCATGTCCAGATAGGCGATCTCTTCCGGGCTGCGGGCGAATTCTGCCGGGACCGATGTGATCCAATCTCGAAATACCGTATACAGAAGGATTTGGCTCGTAGCCGCTGCATAAAAGGCGGCATAGGCCGGTGGCCAGCGGCGCACGAGTCCAATGGTGACGATCAGGTCCAGGACCAAATACACGACATCGAGCACCTGCCACTTCAGCGGCGCGCTGCTCCAGTCAAATCCTGTCACGCCGAGGATGTTCAGTACATAAACCAGTGCGCCATAGGCGTAAAAGGCCGCGACAATCCACAAAACCGCCGTGGCAAAGCGTTGGGTCATTCGGCTGGATGCGTTAGTTCAGATTCTACTTCTGCGGCATCGCCCGTGAAGAATTGAAGCCGGCAGAGTTTGGCATACAGGCCGTCCTTCGCGGTGAGCTCGTCATGGGTTCCTTGCTCGCAAATGCGGCCATTTTCCATCACGTAGATCACATCCGCGTCGCGTACGGTCGACAAGCGGTGGGCGATGATAATGGATGTGCGGTTTTCCGTCAGACGGTCGAGGGCCTGCTGAACGCGCCGTTCGGACTCCGCGTCGAGCGCGCTGGTAGCTTCGTCCAGTAGCAGGATATTGGCGTTGCGCAAAATGGCACGGGCGAGCGAAATGCGCTGACGTTCGCCGCCGCTCAACTTGGTACCACGGTCTCCGACGATGGTGTCATAGCCATCGGGCAGGGCACGGATGAAGTCGTCCGCCGCTGCCGCTTTCGCTGCGGCTTCGATTTCTTCATTCGTGGCTTCCAGCCGCCCGAGCGCGATATTGGCGCGCACTGTATCGTTGAACAGCATTACGTCTTGGCTGACGAGGGCCATTTGTTCCCGCAAGCTGCTCATGGTGACGGAGCGCACGTCTTGCCCATCGACCAAGACGGTGCCCGACGAGACATCGAACAGGCGAGGGATAAGATTGAGCACCGTTGATTTGCCCGCGCCGCTTGGACCTACCAGAGCAACTTTTTGCCCGGGCTGTACGTCGAACGACAAGTCTTCAAGCGCGTTGATGTTTTTCTCGTAGGCGAACGACACGTCTTGGAAGGCTACGGCGCCGTCCCCCGGCTTAAGGGCCTTTGCATCAAGCGTGTCGACGATCTTGGGCGCCTCGTCCAGCAATTCGTAAACCCGCTGCGCGGCCGCCAGGCCTTCTTGGAGGATTCCATTCAGCGTTCCGATGGCCCGCACGGGTTGAGCGGCGAGCAGCAAAGCGGTGATGAAGGCCGCAAAATCGCCCACTGAATCGATCCCGCTGCCATCGCCGCTGACGGCGGCGCGGTATCCCAGGAAGGCGATGACGCCGCCCACGGCGACGCCCCCCAACACTTCGAGAAACGGATCTAAGGCGGACCGGCTGCGGGCCATTTTCATGAGAATGCCGTAGAGCCCGTCAAAACGGCGATCGGCGCGGTTCTGCTCATACGCTTCCAAGCCATAGGTCTTCACCATGCGTGCGCCGCTGAAGCTTTCATACAACAAGGACGTCATGTCGCCGATTTCTTGCTGGCTGCTTTTCGAGCCCTTGCGCAAGCGGCGCCCGATTTCAATGATCGGCAGTGCCGCCAGCGGGTAGATGACCAGCACGATCAGCGAGAGCATCCAGTCAAGGTAAATCAGATAACCGACGAGCCCGGCGACGGTGAGCACGTCGCGCACCAAGCCCGTCATCGCCCGCGAGGTGGCATCGCGGATGACATTGACGTCATTAGTAAACCGGGAAATCAGCGTGCCGGTGGGGTCACGCGCAAGCCGCGCGAAATCCGACTGCAGAAGGTGACCGAACATTTTCTTCTGCATGTCCGCGATGATGCGTAACGTAATCGCATTGGTCAGCACACTCTGCACATAGAAGGCGATCCCCTTCACCGATGTGACGATCAAGATCAGTATGGGGATGATATAAATGACCGCCTGGTCCTGGCTTTCCAGCATCCCGTTCGCATATTGGATGAGGAACGGATAGGCCGGTGCGGTGGCGGCGAATATGGCCATAAAGAAGAAGCACAAGACCAGCCGGCGCCAATGGGGCACAACCCATTCGCGGCCAAACCTCAACACCAAGTTGCGGGAGCTTTCGTCAAGAGTGAGCAGGTTTTGCTTCTCTGTGGACAATGCTGTCGAACCTTTTGCGTGAACCGAATCAGATTAGCGATTTTTCCAAGCGAATTCAGGGAATTCTGGAGGCGTTGCCGAAAACCGAACTGAATTAAACGCCGATCCTTAAGTATCTGTAATACAATAGTTTTTCTATGTTGAAATTCGGGGCTTAATGACGCAAAAGTATGAAGGCGTCAATGTGGCGCGGGGGTGCTGGCACCATTCGGGTCCTATGCTAAGGGCCCATCATAGCACTGAGTTTCCGTATGAAAGTTGGCAAAAGAATAACAAGAAGCAAGGCCTTCATTTACACCGTGCGCACATTTGTGGCGCTGTACATCGAACTGGTTTTTTGGAGCGCCCGGTGGCGTCATGAAGGGTTTGACACGCTGCGGGGATATTGGAGCCGGAAGGAGCCGATTATCGGCGTATTTTGGCATGGCCGCATGATGATGTTGCCGAAGTTTTGGCGCACGCGGCAAAAGATCAGTATACTGATTTCGAACCACCCGGACGGCGAGCTCATCGCGAAATCGATTGAATGGTTTAATTTCGGCCTGATCCGTGGTTCTGCCGGTCGCAAAAAGTTGGGGCAGGCGGGTGTCACGACGAAAGGTGGTGCTGCAGCCATGCGGCACATGTTGAAGATCCTAGAATCCGGAGAAAGCGTCGCCATCACGCCCGACGGCCCCCGCGGTCCGCGAATGCGGGTGTCTCAGGGCGTCGTCTTGTTGGCGAAGATGTCGGGCGTCCCCATCTTGCCGGGCAGCTGGTCCTGCCGCCGTTCGAAGGTGTTTTCCTCCTGGGATCGTTTCATGCTTGCGCTGCCCTTCAGCGGCGGCGTTTTCCTGGTGGGCGAACCGGTTTTTGTGGCGGCGGATGCAGACGAGGCCGCCATGGAAGAGGCCCGCCGCAATGTGGAGGCCCAATTGAATGCGCTGACTGCTCAGGCCGACAGTTTGGTTGGGCGGGAGGCAATAGAGCCGGCGGCGCTGCCTGCGCCAAATCTGGCAGACTAGGGCTCTATGGCGAACACGCTGCAAGTTCCCCTTAGCTTGCGCCTTTATACGCAGGCCACCCGGTGCTTGGCCCCCATGGTGCCGTCGCATCTAAGCCGCCGTGCGGCGCGCGGCAAAGAAGATCCGGCCCGTTTGGGGGAGCG
>JANQMY010000460.1 GCA_028279895.1 Alphaproteobacteria bacterium | reverse complement strand
CCGCACCACCACTGGGGTGCGCGCCTTGCCGCCGCACATGTAGCGGAACTTGGCAGCCTGATTGAAGATCTGATCGAAGCACACGCCCAAGAAGTCGACAAACATGAGCTCGGCCACCGGACGCAGCCCAGTGGTGGCCGCTCCCGCCGCCGCGCCCATAATGGCGCTTTCTGAAATCGGCGTGTCGATCACACGGTCCGGCCCGAAAGTCCCGATAAGTCCCTTCGTGACCCCCATTACGCCCCCATAGGCGTCGATGTCTCCGGAACCGCCTTGGCCGCCGGCCACATCTTCACCGATGATGACCACGGTCGGGTCGCGTTCCATTTCCTGGCGCAGCGCTTCGTTGATTGCTTGGCGTACTGATTTTTTTGGCATGATCGGCGTCTCTCAGTTTACGGATAGGCCACATAGACATCCGTCTCCAGCTCGGAGACGTCGGGAAATGGCGCGGATGTTGCGGACTCTACCGCCTTTTCGATTTCCGTCATCACTTCCTGATCAAGGGCATCCAATTGGCTTGCTTCCAGCAACCCAGCTTCCGTAACACGCTGGCGGAATTTGTTCAGCGGGTCCTTTTCGGCCCGCAGCGCCGGCACTTCTTCTTTCGAACGATACACTTCCGGATCGCCCGCAAAGTGCCCGAAATAGCGCATGGCTTCGGTCACGATGGTGCTGGGCCCTTCGCCGGCCTTCGCACGCTCCACCGCTTCGCGCATGGCATCGTAAACCGCGAAGAAGTCCGTGCCGTCCACCGTCGTTGCCGGCATGCCGAACCCGGCCGCACGGCCTGCAATGTCTTTCGTACCAACCGCATAATCGACCCCGGTTCCTTCGCCGTAGCCATTATTCTCAATCACAAAAATGGCCGGTAGGTTCAACACCACCGCCATGTTGAGAGACTCAAAGGTCGTGCCTTGGTTCGACCCGCCATCGCCCGTGAAGGACACCGCCACTCGGCCGGTCTTGTTCACCTTGGCGCTCAATGCAGCGCCCACCACCAACGGTGGGTTGCCGCCCACGATGGCGTTGGCGCCGAGCATCCCCTTATCCAGATCGGCAATATGCATGGAGCCGCCTTTGCCACCGCACAGGCCGCCAGACTTGCCGAAAATCTCCAGCATCATGCCTTCCACGTCGCAGCCTTTTGCGATGCAATGGCCATGACCGCGATGGGTCGACCCGATATAGTCGTCATCGGTCAGGTGCATGCATACCCCGACGCCGGACGCTTCTTGCCCGGCATAAAGATGCACAAATCCCGGAATGTTGCCGTTGAAGAATTCCACATTGACCCGCTCTTCAAACTCGCGGATCCGTTTCATGCGGCGGTACGCTTCCAACAGTTGTTCACGTGTCAGCTGCACGATGCGCCTCCCTGTGTCAGCATTATTTTTTCACCAGTGTTGTAAATAGTTTTAGTCCGCACCGCGTCCGCCATCAATAGCGTTATCGGTACCGGCCCCATATTTTCCATCTTCCACCGCAAGATGAAAGGGATGCAGGCGTCCGGCACCACCAAATACCCTGGCATTTTTAAGGTCCGGCGAAGAATTAACACGAAGGCACCTTCCGTTGTCAGCACCATCATTCTTGGCAGGCATGCTCACAAAGCAAGACAGCCGGCCCAATGGACCGGCTGCCTCTGATTTACTTGCCCCCCGAAGTCTTAGAATTCGACGGTGAGCTGACCTGCCACGGTGCGCGGCGGTGCCCAGCCTTGGAAGCCGCCGGTTCCCAGAAGAGGCAGAGCCTGCTCGCGGAACTCCTCATCGGACAGGTTACGGCCGATGAATTCAATCCGCATATCCACATCCCGGAAGGTCGTTTCAAAACCGGCCGTCACGTCGAACTGGTGATAACCGCCTTCTTGAACCGGGACACCGAGCGTCGGCACAATCAGGAAGAAGTCGTCCTGATAGGTCCAGGTAAAGCTCACGAAACCGAGGAAGTCGGTGTTCGGGATCGGATGCTCGAAGTCAAAGCCGAGCGCCGTGGTGAATTCCGGTGTACGGCCAAGGGCAATACCCCCAAAGGTGACCGGCACACCCAACGTGCCCACGACACCGTCATCCGCCGTACCCGGAAGGTTGTCCGCACCGACCGGTACCGTCCCCGCATCCTGGGTTGACGAAACAACCTCACCATCCTGGAAGCCGAACGAACCGCGCAGACGGAAGAACTCCGTAAAGGCAGCCGTCAGTTCTAGTTCAACACCCTGAATTTCGGTTTCATCGTGATTCAGGATCACCGTATTCGTGCCCGGGATCGCACCTGGCGCAAGCGTAATGATCGATGAGAACTGTTGTCCCTCAATCTGCGTATCGAACGCGGCGACGTTCAACTGCACGCGACCACCCAAGAATGACATCTTCGAGCCAACTTCGTATGTCCGCGTGTTTTCCGGCTCAAACGTCAGAAATGCCGGATCTGTGCCACGGATACTAAAGCCACCGCTTCGGAAACCGGTCGCACGAGACGCATAAATCAGGAAGTCCTGAAGTTTCGGAACGTCCGGGGACCAGTCCACGGACACTTTCGTGATGACATCGTTAAAGTCTTCCGTATCTGTCAGCAGCGGGAATGTCACCGTACCGGCCGGTACGACGCCGAACCCGGTGACAAACTGAGACCCTAAACCACCGGCGAACTGATCAGCACCCGACGAGAATGTGGTGAAGAAGTCTTTCTCCTCGAAAATGTAACGGAAACCACCCGACACATTCAGGTTTTCGATCACCTCAACGTTGGCGTGGGCAAATGCCGAATAGGCATCCGTCGATTCACCGCTCCGCTGAGTCGAGTATGTGAGCGGTGTCCGGCATTGCAAACCGCCGGCAACAACCGTGCCTCCAATACCCGTACACCCCAGAGCACCGCCAACCAAACCAACAGGGATCTGGCTGTTTTGTTCAGTCTGCTGTTCGAGATCGATTTCAGCAAAGAACGCATAACCGCCCAAAGTCACGTTGATACGGTCTTCCCAAAGATCATGGTTCCAGCGCAATTCTTGAGAGAACTGCTGATAGGACTGATCGCGGAGCGTATGAAGGCGCGAAAACGGGAAATTGAACTCGTCGGTTATCTGACCGCCGTCAAAGTCCTGCAGCACCAGATCTTCGGAGTCTAAGAAACCGGAAATCGACGTAAACGTGCCGAATCCGCTGTCCCAGTTGATCTCTGCGATCCACTGCCGCTGGTCCAGTTCCTGGAATTCATTGATATCCGAGCGGTTGATGAACGGATCATCGCCGTCAAAACGCGGATCCTGCGGCGGAATATCGCCACGGTCGGTGACCACGTCGAAAGTCAAATTGATCTGCAAGGCATCCGTCGGATTGAACTGCAGCTCCGCATTGACGGTTTCAACGTCGACGGCGCCGCGCGATTGGCCATTGACTTCGTTGGTGAAGAAGCCGTCGCTTTCCCGCTTGCTGCCGCCGATCTTGAAGGCCGCTTTGTCCTCAATGATCGGACCGGTTGCCCGGAAGGCATATTCGCGCGTCCCGAAATTACCGAGCCGTGCAGAACCCTTGGCTCCCCATTCATATTGAGGATCGGACCTGCGGATTACAATGGTGCCGCCCGTCGTGTTCTTACCGAACAACACGCCTTGCGGCCCGCGGTTGACCTCGACTTGGGCCACGTCAAAGCCTTCAACAAGCTGGAACGTGTTGGTGCCGAGGAACAGACCATCGACAATCACACCCACGGCCGGGTTTTGCGTTTTCTCGATGTCTGCATAGCCCTGACCGCGAATGAACACGGCACCGGCTGAAGGACCGGCCGTGTTAATACCGATAAACAGGTTCGGTGCGAGCTGGTCAAAGTCTCGAAGGTTACTTGGTGCGATACGATCGATTTGGTCTTGCGTAAAAGCCGTGACCGCGATCGGAACATCCAGCAGTGATTCCTCGCGTTTCCGCGAGGTTACGATGATTTCGTCCATTTGGGCGAAAGCCGGTGCAATTTCGACAAACGAAAACCCGGCAAGAGCGGCGACGCACACGCCGCCAAGGAACATATTGCGTCGTTTCATAAGTTTCCTCCCCAGGAAACGGTTAGTATGGAAAGTGCCGCCACTTGTAGTAATGGCGTTCACAGACATACACATATTCGAGATCTGGCGGCGCGAGATGTCAACAAGAGCCACACGCTATCGGAGATCGGTTTTTTCTTTTGTCAGTAGTGTGACATTCCCGCCATAGATCGCGTTCACAAATCATATAACGTGTTGCAGAAATTCCGCACCGCGGTGGATAAAACCGCAGTCCAAACCTATACAAATTCAACCTGGAACCGCTTTTTGCAAAAAGTGATCCGCGCATAAAGAACGCGCGGCGAGTCCGATTCGCCGCGCGCAAAAGATTCGTTGGCTGTCTGAGTTTAAGCCGCCGGTACGGATGTCTTCGTTGTCTCGACGGAGTCCGCAGACCACTGAATGCCGCGACGCAGCAAATCGTAAAAGACCGGCAGCTCCCAGGAGCACCGTTCGATTTCCGGGTAATAGTCGACAACCGGCACCATGTCGTAATGCCCCCGGCAGTGACCGAGTGTCAGATACAGCACCTCGCCCTGACCTACCTTGTGTGTGTAATACACGAGGCGCTTTTTTTCATCGTAAGACCAGTCATGATCCACAAAGCCCGGCGCTTCGCCCGAAAACTCGGTTTCCAGCAATGCATGCAAATCGCCGTGATAGTCACACAGGTAAAGTTCGTCTGTGGCTTCGAACGGCTCCACACCTTTGACCAATGGATGGTCCGGGTCCGAGACAGTCACGGTATAGGGCGCAATCGGCGGGTGCGCGATGAACTGACTGCCCAGTGTTTCCATTAGGACCGGTGCCTCGCGCGGGCTGTTTACATTGCCGTCTTCCATAAAACGCAGAATTGAATTGGTACCGTGCAGAGCGAACCACGTTTTGCCGCCGGCCACATAGTCGCGCAGCGCTTTCTGTGTCGCTTCGGGCGGTGTGACATCGCAGGTGTAGGTGATCAGAAAGTCCGCATCCTTGATACCGTCGATGTCGTTATAGTCCGGTGCGACAATCGTCCGTATACGTTCATTCTCGGCTAAGAGTTTCAAGAGCTCCAGCCGCGCGAAGTCCATGTCGTGGTACTTGCCGCCCACAACCAAATAGGCACTGATCTTGCCGCTCATCTGTATTCCGCCTTCTCAGTGGTTGAGGCACCGTGAATCCGGTACGACGGCGGCACCCAAGCGCATGCCGCCGACCGGGGTGGCGTACCTAGTACTGCACACCTTTGGTAAAGCCACCGTCGATGATGACGTTGGTACCGGTGGTGAATGCCGATGCCGGGCTCGCCAGGAAAGCCACCGCATTCGCCACATCCTCGGCGGAGCCCATGCGGCCCATCGGAATCTGGCTAAGAGTCGCTGTGTAGAACTCATTCATATTGTCTTTGATGAAGTTCCACGCGCCACCTTCAATGAAGATCGGACCGGGCGACACACAATTGACGCGCACATTATCCGCGGCAAGCGCATTGCTCATATTCTTCGCGTAGTTGATCAACCCGGCCTTCATGGCGTTGTACGGGCCCGGAGGGCCAAAGCACTCGATCGCAGCCGTGGTGGAGATGATCACGATCGATCCGCCACCGCCATCTTTAAGCGCCGGCAATGCCGCTTCCATGCTGCGCACGGTGCCCATGACGTCCGCGTCGAAATTCGCTTTCCAAGCTGCTTCGTCGGCACCCGCCCCGCCGGCCGACACGTTGGCCACCAAAATGTCCAGCCCACCAAGATCCTTCGCCGCGCTCGAGACCCAAGATTTCAATGCATCGCCATCCATAACATCGACAGCAGAACCGATCGCATTGACGCCTTTTGACTTCAGAGCGCCAACCGCTTCTTCAACTTGACCGGCGTTACGTGCGCAAATTGCAACGTCGGCCCCTTCATCTGTCAAAAGTTCAGCGATCGCACGGCCAATACCGCGTGTCGCACCGGTGACGATTGCTTTCTTGCCTTTCAATCCGAGATCCATTTGATCCTCCCTGTTGGGTAGTGTTTTGCACCAATTGGCGCGGGGGTTTCTTTCTCAAAAAAACTAACAGTCTCACCGAAAGCTGGCCAGCGATTTCGCGTTAGGCCGACTCCGTCGGCAAGCTTCCGGGCGGCAGAAACGTACTGCCGGCCGTGACCTTTCTTTCCTTCACAGCAACGCAAACTTTTTCGTCTTCGACTTTCACCTCGAAGGTTTCAATCGGCAGAGTCGCGGGCGGTCCCTCCGCAGCACCGGTTCTGATATTGAAACGCGCACCGTGAAGTGGGCACACGATCGAGCCGCGCCGCATCCGTCCACCGCATAGAGGGTTCTTGGCATGACTACATTCGTTCTCGACGGCAAAAAAATTTCCCTGCCATTTGCACACCAAGACGGACCGTCCCCCAACGTCAAATTCGGCATACGCGCCTTCTTCCACGTCGGCGGCTACGCAGACTTGCTTGAATTCGCGATCTGCTCCCATATGTCTTTCCTAAACTTCAGCCTACGGCATTACTTGTCTTAGAAAGTTAGGTCTGGCAATATTTTTTGCAAATAGGGTGCAGAAAATCGGTGGCACGCGCCAATTGATAAAACGGCACCACTGATTGTTCTAAAAATTTCGACATAAAAGGTCGCATGGGAGAGGGTGATGGATCTGGCTCTGAATCCGAAAGATGAAGCGTTCCGGCAGGAAGTCAGGACCTTTCTCGAAGACAACTTAACCGACGAGCTGCGCCATGCCGCGCGTATTAACGCAGGTGTGTTTTCCGATGCGCCCGTAAATTTGGAATGGCAGCGCATCCTTCACAAAAAAGGGTGGGTCGCCCCGTCATGGCCGGAGGAATTCGGTGGCACGGGTTGGAGCGAAATGCAGCGCTTCATCTACTCGTCCGAGCTTATTCGAGCGCAAGCGCCCACCTTATCCGCCATGGGCCTGCGCATGGTTGGGCCCGTGATCATGAGATACGGCACCCCGGAGCAGAAAGAGTTCTACCTGCCGAGAATTCTATCCGGAGAAGATTATTGGTGTCAGGGCTATTCGGAACCGGGCGCCGGATCTGACTTGGCTTCGCTCCAATGCCGCGCGGAACCGGACGGGGATGACTATGTGGTCAACGGCACCAAAATTTGGACGACACACGCACAATTTGCCAACCGCATTTTCTGCTTAGTCCGTACAGATACGAGTGGCAAACCACAACAAGGCATTACCTTCCTTTTGATCGACATGGACACACCCGGCATTACGATCGAGCCGATTATCACGATGGCTGGCGACCACGAAGTCAACCAGGTGTTTTTCGACGATGTTCGCGTGCCACAAAAGAACCGGGTCGGTGAGGAGAATGACGGCTGGACCGTTGCAAAGTATCTGTTGGAGTTCGAGCGGGGCGGGTCCTATTCCGCCGGGCTGGAAGTTTCTCTGGACAAAGTCAAAGAGACGGCTTCGATGGAACGCCAGGACGGCCAAAGCCTAAAGGCCGATCCGGATTTCCTGCGTAAGCTTGCAGAACTGGAAATTCAAATCACATCGCTGAAATACACCGAGCACCGCGTGATGTCGGAATTGTCGCAAGGACAGAACCCGGGTCCGGCATCATCGATGCTCAAAGCAAACGGTTCGGAAACCAGCCAGATGGTGCTAGAGCTGGGGATGGAGGCCATCGGGTTTTATGCCGCCCCTGACCAGAAAGCGGCCCGCCACCCCAACGCGAATGTGGAACTGATCGGACCGGACTATGCGCTGACCCCGATGCCGCGCTATCTCAATTTCAGAGCATCGTCGATCTACGGCGGCTCCAACGAGATTCAGCGCAACATCATGGCCAAGCTGGTGCTGGGGCTCTAGCAGGCCGCTGAAAAAGTCATCTGGACCCTTCGAGACGGGCCTATCGGCCCTCCTCAGGGTGAGGAAATTTAACAAAAATACCTCATGGTGAGGAGGCGCGATAGCGCCGTCCCGAACCATGGAGACTAAGGCCATGACTTTTTTAGCAACCTGCTAGAACGGCGGACGGCCGCCGCGCTAAAGGATCACCTTCGCTTCCCGTAGCGCTCCAATGCGTTCCTGAGAGACACCCGCCTCCTTCAACACCTCTTCCGTATGCTGACCGAGCATCGGGGACGGACGGGTGATCTCCGCCGGCGTCTTTCCGAACTCGGGCGCAGGGCGCGGTTCTTGCATTCGACCGGCGACCGGGTGTTCGGTTTCAATCACCGTACGATTGTTAACGATCTGAGGGTCTGTCACCAGTTCTTCGCGCTTGTTGACCCGTGCGCCCGGTACATCTTCTTCACGCATACGCTGAACCAGATGATCGGTGGTCATATTCGCCATGGCTTCCTCGAAAGCGCCCATCATGGCCTCCGCATTCTTGGTCCGGTCGAACACAGTTGCCATTTTCGGGTCCTCGGCCATGGCATGCAGGTCTAAGGCGCGGCACAGCGCCTTGAACTCAGCGTCCGACAAGGCGGATGAAGAAACGAAGCCGTCTTTGGTCTCGCCGATTTTATAAAAGTCGGAGAAATCCATCGTGCGCTCGAAATCTTCAAGGAAGGTGTGGTTAAACATGGCGTCCGGCCACAAGAAGGCCACGGAAGAGTCCAACATATTGACCGTTAGGTGTTGACCGCCCTGCCCATTGGCCCGCGCAAAAAGCGCAGACGTAATCGCTTGCGACACGGTAAGCGCGGTGACCTTGTCACACACCAGCGTTTTGAAGAGGGTCGGCTTGCCGGTCTCAGAATCCGTCTGGGTATCGGCAAATCCGGACGTGGCTTGGATAATGGCATCATAGACCCGTTGATTTGCATACGGACCGTCTTGACCGAAGCCGCTTATCGAGACATAGATAATGTCCGGATTGTGCTTCTTGATGTCGTCATAGCCGAGACCCATGCGGCCGATGGCACCGGGCCTGAAGTTTTGGACAAAGACGTCTGCCCCTTTTACGAGTTCGAACAGGACCTCCCGCCCTTCGTCGGCTTTGAGGTCCATCGCGACCGACCGCTTGCTGCGATTGGCCACCGAGAACATGGCGCCCACGCCGTTCCGCTGCGCCCCAAGATATCGCATTATGTCGCCGATCCCGAGAGGTTCGACCTTGATCACATCGGCGCCCTGATCCCCCATAATTTGCGTCGCCATCGGCCCTGATATCACCGCGGTTAAATCCACGACGCGTACGCCGGACAGTGGTCCTGCCATCACTCTCTCCCTTTCGACTGGTCAATGCTGATTTGACGTTGGTTGGTATGTGCGTTTCTGGTTAACCCGAAATATAGGCAAGCTGGGCGCGTCGTCCACGGCGAAAGCCGATCATTAACCAGTTTGTCATACCCTGTTCACTCATTCCTAAGATGCTCGGCGTGTACCCTTCGCCGAAACGGGGGAAAGAATGTCTCGCCCGAAAATTGGACTAGCGCTTGGTGGCGGCGTGGCCCGCGGATGGGCCCATATCGGCGTGCTGCGGGCTCTTAAAGAGATCGGCATCGAGCCCGACATCGTCTGCGGCACGTCCGTCGGTGCGCTGGCCGGCGGTGCCTACCTGGCCGGTCATCTGGACTCCTTGGAAGAATGGGCCCGCAGCCTGACCAAGCGCCGCATGCTGAGTTACCTCGATTTTCGGTTCGGCGGCAGCAGCTTTCTGACCGGGCAACGTCTTAATCGTCTGACGTCCCAATATCTTGGCGACCTTCGGGTGGAAGAGCTGGACCGCCAATTCGTGGCCGTCACCGCAGAGCTCGCAACCGGCCATGAGATTTGGATACGTGAGGGGTCCCTCGTCGACGCAATTCGCGCCTCTTATGCTTTGCCCGGCGTGTTCTCGCCGGTGAAGGTTGGAGGGCGTTGGCTGGTCGACGGTGCATTGGTCAACCCAGTACCGGCATCCGTGTGCCGGGCCTTAGGCGCGCGGCTGGTCATTGCCGTAAGCCTCAACGCGGATACGTTTGGCAAATCCACGCTCGATGAAACCTTTTCGATCGATGAATCCAATCTTAACGGTGACCAAAACCCATCACGTAGCGACCTGAATGCAACGCGCCGCCCGGACCGGATGATCATGCGCCAGCTCTTCGGCGCCGGTAAGGAAGCTCCCGGTGTCGGCAGCATCATGCTTGGTGCACTGAACATTGTGATGGACCGGCTCTCCCGTTCGCGCATGGCCGGCGACCCGCCGGATGTCTTGATCACACCGCGCGTTGGGCATATCAGCCTGCTCGGCTTTGACCGCGCCGATGAGATGATCCGCTTGGGCCGCGAATCTGTCCTCCGGGAAATGGACGTCCTTCAGGAAGCCATGGCCATCCTGGCGTAGAAACGATCGACTACCCTGTCGCGATGTATTCGCGCAGTTCGCGCGCTTCCCGCTCGGTTTCTTCGATGCGTTGCTTCACGATGTCACCGATCGACACAATGCCGCAAAGCTGACCATTCTCGACCACCGGCATATGCCTAAAACGGCCCTGAGTCATGTATTCCATGACCCGATCGACGGGATCCGTCTTCTTGCAGGTGGCCACTTCGGACGTCATATATTCCCTGACCGGACAATCGAGGGCGTTGGTGCCGTCATCGGCGATGGCCCGCACGAGATCCCGCTCGGAGATAACCCCGATAACCTCGCCGCCGGGGCCGGTAACGACCGCCGCGCCGATTTTTTGCTGACGGAGAGCCTGCGCTGTTTCGCTGATCTTTTGGCCAGCTTGAACGGTAAATACTTCGAAGCCCTTGGCGTTCAGAATGCTAAGTACTGTCATCGCCGTTCCTCCTGTATCTTCCGGCCACGCGATCCGTTCACGCAGCCGCACACCTATCAACGGTTCCCGGCGGGTGGCCGGGAAATTCCGACGGTGGTCCAATAGGGAGCCAAATACAGGGCCTTCGGGGCCAGCTTGACGCCCCGTTGGACGATATTTTGCAACTATTGTGGGTGCCTCTGGAAAAAGTTGCAAGGGGGTCAGGACGCAACTGCAGCATACCAATCACCTTTAGGTGCAGCGCAACAAACCAAGGAAATCTGCGGCAAAGACTTCAGGGGGCGGATCGGTTATGGTGCGCGGGCCAATGGGGAGGGGTGCATGCGCCGAAGCGCTTACATTCGACAACTGACTCGCGACATTGAAGCCTGGATTGCCGCCGGACTGATCACACCTCAGCAGGCGGAGCAAATGCTGAAAACCGCCTTTCCGGGCACGAGCCGCCAGACCATCCCTTTCGTCCTGGCGATGCTCGGGGTGATCCTTCTTGGTTTCGGGGCCATGACTTATGTGGCGGCCAATTGGCAGGGGCTCAGCAAGCTGGAAAGACTGATCATTCTCGGCGGTGCCATGTGGGCCGCTTACAGCACCGCAGCCGCTTTGTTTGTTCGAAAACAAAACGCTTATGCACAGGCTGCTGTTTTGCTGGGTTCGGCCTTGTTTGGCGTCAACATTATGCTGTTGGGCCAAACCTATCATATGAATGCTCAGTGGCCGGATGGTTTGCTGCTTTGGGCCGTCGGCACGACAGTTGCCGCCTTATTGGTTCCCTCCCGGCCTGCTTTGGCACTCGCCATTGTCCTCTTTGGCGTGTGGAGTTTCGGCGTAACAACCCATTCGGACAGTCCGCATCTTTGGTATCTTCTGCCTTTCGCGTTGCTACTCGGTCTGTCCTGGCAGCTCAAATGGCGGCCGGGCCTTCACCTTCTGACCCTTTCCTTCCTTTTCTGGTCGGCCATTAATCTGGGCTTCTTCGCCGAAGACATGGATTGGGACGAGACCCAACTTTTCACACTTTATGTGTTGGTGGCGGTCGCTCTGTTCGCTGGGGCGCATATGAAGCGGAACTATTTGTTTGAAACCGCCCTTTCGCGATACGGCATCTTTGCGCTGTTTTTCAGTTTCTTCCTGCTTCAGCTTTCCGGTGGCACACCCGACAATGACAGCGATTGGCTACTGATGACAGGGCTCGCCGCCAGTCTGTGCACGGTGGCGATCGTTTTTGCCCTTGTGTCGGACAATCTGCGTTTGCTGGATGCGGGCGCGCTTATCCTGGCTGCGTTGGCCGCCATCGCCGCTCCCTACCTGATAGAGGAGGAGCTTTTTGTTTTAAGGTACGCCTATTCCGCCCTTTATATCGGTCTGGCGGTGTGGGCGGTGGATTTCGGACTTGAGACGGAAGACCGCTTTTTCGTCAATCTGGCGTTTACAGCCTTTGGCATTGAAGTGCTGTGGCTCTACTTCTCCACCTTCAATACGCTCCTGGATCAAGCCATCTTTTTCATCGTCGGTGGCCTCATTCTGATTGCAAGCGCCCTGCTATTGGAAAGGCTGCGCCGGCGATTACTAACACCAGATCAGGAGGCCACCTAAATGCGCCGCTTGGTCATGATAGCGCTGGTCGTATCGATCCAGTCCGCTCTTCTCGGTGTCATGATTTGGGACCGGCTGTCGCTGCTGAATACCGGCCAGGAGGTAGAGCTGAGCGTCGAGCCTGTCGATCCAAGGTCCCTGTTCCGGGGCGACTATGTGATCCTGACCTATCGCATTAGCCGGCTCAACACAGGGGCGTTGGAAGGCGACGACGCGTTCAGCCGCAATGATCACATCTATGTGGAGTTGGTGGAAAAAGACTCCGCATGGCTGCCTGTTGCGATTTACCGCGCACTGCCAACGGCAGCAACGTCGCCCGGACAGGTTTACATCCGAGGACGGGTTGCAAGCGCCTATCCGGCAAGCCCCACCGCCGTGCCGACCGAGACGGAAGAGAACGGATCGGAAGCGCCCATACCGGACGGCACAATGTTGCGCATTGAATACGGCATCGAAAGCTATTTCGTTCCCGAAGGCGAAGGACGCACTCTGGAAGATGCTCGGAACGAGGAGCGCATGTCCGTCGTGGTCGCCATCGGTCGGGACGGCTCGGCAGCCATCAAACGGCTTTTGCTCGACGGCATCGTCTATCACGAGGAAGGATTGCTATAAGCCCTTTAGGCCTGACGCCTATGGAACAGCGGTAACAGCAATACACCGGCAACAAAGCCGCCAAGATGCGCATGCACCGCCACACTGCGATGATCGGCCGTCGGATCCAGGCCATAAAAGCCGACAAAAATATTGATGGCAAACCACACCGCCACGAAGATGATCAAGCGCGGATCTGCCAGCCTCCCCAAGCGATTGTCTTCGTGAGAAAACTGCGGCCGAAAAATCAATCGCAAGGCCCCGCCCATCAAACCGGAAATGGCGCCGGAGGCCCCCACCATTGGAATTGTTTCGTTCGGATAGAACGCCAAGTGGGCCAGTGCGCCGAATATTCCGCACACGAAATAAAATACAAAAAACCGGTACGACCCCAAATACCGAGCAACGGGGGACCCAAGCGCCAAAAGCCAAATGGCATTCAACCCCAAATGGGTGAAATCCGCGTGCAGAAAGGTGTGCGTGATAAAGGTCGACAGCACGGCAATCAGGCTGTCGCCCGGCAGATAGGGGGCGCCGTAGTGATCGCCGAAAATCCTGGCCGGCGTGAACGAAAAATACGCAATGATCTGCCCATCCAGGCCGGTCCCGGCAGCCCCCGGAAGCGCCAGGCGCAATAGGTGAACACCTGCCAATGCCGCGAGAAGAAGCACCACCGCATTAGGGGCATTGAACATAGGCTGCCGTCCGTCATGGACGGTACGATAATGTACCATCGTCACTCTTACCCGACTGAAGCGTCCCGCTGAGAAGCTCCGTCACCACGCGACCGGTCTGAGAGCGCCGCCTCCAACAGCGGCATCCGGTCGTTACCAAAATACATATCTGACTCGTCCACAAAAAACGTGGGTGAGCCAAATCCACCGCGCTCAATGAGCTCGTCGGTGTTGCGGCGCAATTGATCTTTTGCGGCGTCGGCCGCGATAGCCTCAAAGAAACGACCGGCGTCGAGGCCGACCTTCCGGCAAATGGCCTCAAGCACGTCCGGCTTGGATATATCTTGAAGCTCCCCCCAATAGGCCTCAAACACTGCACTAGCATAATCCTCTATGCTTCCTTGTTGAAGGGCATAGACCGCACCGCGCATCGCCTCCACGGCGCGCACCGGAAATACCTCGGGCTGACCGATGCGTATACCGCAATACCGCGCCCAGTCTTGAAGGTCCTTCCGATAATAGGCCGCCTGCCGGGGGTCGGGCTTCGCTCTCTTATCGTAGACCTGCTGATTCACTGCATTAAAGACGCCGCCCACAAGGATCGGCCGCCAGACGAAATCGACATGCTCCGCATGCGCAAACCGGCGGACCCGCGAGAACGCCAGATACGTCCAAGGGCTTGAACAATCGAAGAAAAACTCCAGTCGCGGCACTGCCGTGCTCCCCACCTGTTTGCTATTTCATATCGTGCATTTGATATAGTGTTGTTCTTGCGAGTATTCCGGCGCCATTGAGCGGTGACAAAAGCGGAATTCGGGGGAAAGTGTATATGATACCGCTTTACGACGATAATCCGACATTTCTGAGACCTTACGTGACACTCAGCCTGATCGCGGTGTGCATTGTGACTTATGTCTGGCAGACCACGATCGGCTGGGGATCTCCCGAGCTGACTGCTTATCGCCTGGGCTTCACGCCCGCCGCCTATTTTGAACCTTCCGCCGTTTCGCCCGATCACCAGCTGCTGCCTCCTCTCCTGACCGTCTTCACCTCCATGTTTCTTCACGGGGACTTGTTCCACCTGGCCGGCAACATGTTGTTCTTGTGGGTATTCGGCAACAATGTCGAAGACGCCATGGGGCACATCAAGTTCTTGCTGTTTTATTTGATTTGCGGTTTCGCCGCTGCTGCCAGTCAGGGCCTCGCCGACCCCGACTCGATCATTCCCATGATTGGGGCGTCCGGCGCCGTGTCCGGCACACTGGGCGCCTATTTGCTTCTACATCCACGCGCCAAGGTGATCGCGGTCATTCCCTTGGCGTTTCTTTTCTTGCCGGTGCGTCTGGGGGCCTTTTGGATCCTAACCTTCTGGATCGGCATACAGCTACTATTTGCCTTCCTGACCGACCCTTCAGCGCCTGGCGTCGCCTGGTGGGCACATGTGAGCGGCTTTTTTGTCGGCTGCTTCCTCATCCTGTTTTTGCGCCGCCCAGGCGTGAAACTCTGGGACAGCGTAGAAGCCGTGCCCGCCGGCCCCTTATCGAGGTCCGCCTTGCGCCGCGGGTTGATCAAACCCCACGCCAAAGACTGACCGCCCCTACCCCGTCCTTTTCTCGGACTTTTGGGTTGGCACATTTACTGCTCCGTCAGATGCGCAGATCGGGAGGGGACGAGATTTGTGTCAATTTGGGACAGCCACCCCTGCCGATCAAAAAGGTTTGTGCGCTTTCGATACAGCCGGAGGCAGAGCGTTGGAAATCGATAGGTCAAATGAGGATCACTTCGTGATCGAGCACGCTGGAACGAAGGCCGTGTACGATTACTGGAATGCGATCCGTCAAGGAAAACAGGCCGCGCCTCGCGACGCCATTGACCCCTGCGCTCTTCGCTCTCACCTGCCGCAAATCTTTATTCTTCAAAAGCACGACGACGATCATCTCACCTTCCGTCTCGCCGGGACCGGGCTTTGTGCCATTTTTGGCCGGGAATTTCGCGACCAAAACATCTTCTCGATGTTTACGGGCGATTGCGCGGAATCCGCACGCAGCCTTCTCCAGCAAATCATCACCGGTCCGCGCGTCGGTCTGCTGTCAACAACCGGTTACACCATAGATAAGCGCGAAGCCGAATTTGAGATGTTGATGTTGCCGCTGATGGATCACAAAGAGAACGTGTGCCGGATTTTGGGTAGCTTGTTCGTTACCCAGGGGCAAGCCATCCTGCGTCAGAAAGTATTTGTCAGACAGCGGATTAATCGAGGTCAGATAATAGATCCGGACACTCATCGCATTGCGAAAGAGCCGGTTCATCCCATTCGCTCGAACCCTATGCCCCGGCTTTATCTGATCAGAAACAATTCCTAGAGCGTGTCGCGCATAAGTGAGAACCGGTTAAGCGCAAAAGACAAGCGACAAAACAAAGACCTAACAGGCTGCTGAAAAAGTCATTTTCATCCTTCGAGACGGGCCTGTCGGCCCTCCTCAGGATGAGGAAAACAAACAAAAAACCTCATGGTGAGGAGGCGCGATAACGCCGTCTCGAACCAT
>JANQMY010000397.1 GCA_028279895.1 Alphaproteobacteria bacterium | reverse complement strand
CCCGTCTCGGAAGGGTGATCCGAAAATCCGTAACCGGGTAGAGAGGGGCACACAACGTGAAAGGCCAGTGGTTCCTCATCTTCACGAGGAGTCGTCAGGCCATCGATCGATTTGAGAAATTCAATGAACGAGCCCGGCCAGCCATGAGTCAAAATGAGGGGCACGGCATTTTCATTCTTGGATTTGCAATGCACAAAGTGAATGCCGAGCCCATCTATCTCTGTGCGAAATTGGGGCCAATTGTTCAGGCGTTTTTCGCGGGAGCGCCAATCATACGAACGCGACCAGTACCGGCAGAAATCGGCCATATACGCAAGCGACACACCTTGTGAGTCGTCGGCGACGGTTTCTTTGTCGGGCAACCGGGCGCTCTCCAGGCGCGTTTTCAAATCTTGAAGTTGCGCGTCCGGGATATCGATGGCGAACTGCTCAATCACTTGGTCGTTTCCAGAATATCGTTTTTATCATCTATTTCAAAAAAATATGTACTATAAATCATGTTTTGGCCACATATTTTTAGTTCGTGTTAAAGATAGTTGAATTATGGGAGGTGGCATGGATCTTTGGCTATCCGAGGACCAGCGGCTCATACAAGAAAGTTGTCGCAACTATCTTGACGCTGAATGTCAGCCGCGCGTGGTGCGCCAAGCCTACGACACTGATCTCACATTCGATCGGCGGCTCTGGGCCGGTATTCAAGAAGTTGGGGCAACCGGCGTAGCAATACCTGAACAGTTTGGCGGCCTCGGTCTTGGTATGATGGAACTTGCCTTGCTGTCCGAGGAATTGGGACGTCACGCCGCCCCGTTTTTTTTAGAAGGGCATAATATTGCGGGTCTTGCCATTGCACTCGGGGGGTCTCCGAAGCAGAGGGACAAATTGCTCCCAGACCTGGCCTCGGGCGACAAGGTGGCGACGCTTGCGATGTTGACCATGGACCGTTCCCGCGAGCAAACGACACCATCGACGCCCTCTCCTTCGGTAGACAGATTTTCCTTCGTCCCTCTTGCGGATGTAGCCAATCTGTTTGTTGTGGAATTCGGCGATGGACGGGTCGGCGTTTTGGAAAGAGACGGAACGGAAGTTGAAGTTCGCGCGCTCGACAGTATCGACTGTAGCCGCAAGTTTTTTGAGATCACATTTGATCCCTCCGCGATTGACGTTTTGCCGAACATTTCAAGCGACGTTTTGTCCAGTGCTGCATTGACGTTGCTGGCCGCCGACGCGTTCGGCGCCGCCACGAGGCTTGTGGAGGAGACGACGGTGTACGCCAAAACGCGTCGTCAATTTGGATTTCCGATAGGTCAGTTTCAATCAGTGAAGCACCAACTTGCCGAACTCGCTCTTTCGGCGATTTCCACCCGGGGGCTTTTTTGGGATGCAGCGATGTCATTCGACAATGACCCTCGCGCCAGTTTGCGATCCGCTTCCATGGCCAAAGCGCACATCACACAACAGTCGATGTATGTCGCACGGCAGTCGGTCGAATTGCACGGTGGCATCGGATTCACCTGGGAATGCGATGTTCAGCTGTTTTTCAAGCGCATCATGTTCGATCGCAACTACCTGGGTACCCCGGAGTTCAACCGCGAAAGATGCGCAACGCTTGCGGGGTGGGGCAAATGAAAGATCTAAGCCTAGAAAACTACGAAGCTATGAGATCGAAGGCGCAAGACTTTTGCGCGACCAGCTGGCCGTTGAGCGGGCCCGAAGCTGACTTGCCTTTCAGAGAACAAGTGATTTTCTGGCAGAAGCATGCGATTAACGCTGGATTTCTTCACCGGTCAATTCCCGCGGAATATGGCGGCGGCGGCATGGCACCCGACATTCGTGCTGAAATGATCATCAAACGCGAATTTGCGGAGAGCGACGTTCCCTATCTTGAGAGCACGCCAAACGGCCCACAGTTTTTGGTTCCAGCGTTGCTCGAATGTGGCACGGAAACGCAAAACCAGAAGTACATCGAACGTACGCTGACGGGAGAATTCGATTGGTGTCAGGGATACAGCGAGCCGAACGCCGGAAGCGATTTGGCCGCGCTCTCAAGTCGTGCCGAACTTACCAATGACGGGTGGCTTATCAACGGCCAAAAGATTTGGACAAGCAATGCGCACAGCGCGAACATGATGTTCGGCGTTTTTCGCACCGAGAAGGATGCCAAGCGACATCGCGGTGTATCGTTTCTAATCATTCCAATGGATATGCCGGGCATCCTGGCCCAGCCGATTAAAACCATGCACGGCTCGATGGACGATATCTGCGAGGTGTTCTTCGATGACGTGATTGTTCCCGCTGAGAACATCGTTGGGGAACGCGGGGACGGCTGGCGGGTGACAAGAAGCGTGCTTAAATACGAACGTCTATGGCTCGCAGATACTTCTGTCGTCAGGGTACAGTTTAATCGCTTGCTGACACTGGCCGAGCAAACCCTGCGCGGCGGACGTCCGGCGATCACGAATCCTCATATACGACAAACGCTTTCCGAGATTGAGGCCTGGGTTCGATGCCAGGAGCTGCTGATTGAAAGGCTCATCGCCGCTGAGTCTCACGGTGCAGGTGAACAATTGAGCGGCGAGATGCAATTCGTCAAACTTCTTGCGACGAAAACGCAAGACGCTGTTGCGCAGCTTGCATTCGATCTAATTGCCGAGTCGGGGCTTCTCGCCCCCAATGGCGCGGATCTGACGACGTTGCTGAATCTTCCAAAAATTGTAAGCGAGCGCAGATGGGCTAACGCATTTTTTGCGTCCCTCGCGAATGCATTGGGCGGTGGGACTTCGAACATGCAGCGAAATGCAATCGGCGAAAACTTGCTTGGCCTGCCGCGCGACATTCGTGGCGCAGGCTAATCTTCACCCGCGCCAGCGGCACATCTTTGCCTGCATCCTTGTTCGTTTTGGTGTTGGTCGCCGTACTGCTTGTTCGCAGAATCCCGGTTTTTCTTGAGTTGTTGGTTGCGGGGCCGGTTGGTAGCGACCGGCGAAAATGAGGCTCTGTCGTTTCTTCAGACTTGCTTTTCCTGCAAGGGACGGACAGGTTAAAATACTTTATCTTATTTGTCGTTAAAAAATAAAAAAATAGTACAAATTGGTTGATTATATTGAAAATATTTTAGTAATATAGAGATATTGTCAAAAAAGGTACATTAATGGCGTTGCAGCCTAAAGATTTTACGGAAGGTGAATTAACCGCGGACAAGTTGGTGGCGGCGGTCGATCCAGATTATTGGGAAGCGCACGGTTTTCCGCATCCGCTTTTCGATCGGCTGCGCAAAGAATCGCCGATCGTGCGCGTGGAACATCCAGATCTGCCCAAATTTTGGATGGTCAGCAAAAACAGGGACATACGTGAGATTTCGACGCAGCCGACCGTATTCGGCAATGCTGGAATTTTGAACCTCAATCTGGCGGATGCAAGCGCGCTGGTAGGTGTCGGTTTCGACATTCCAAGTCTTCTCAACATGGACCCACCCGACCATCAATCGCATCGAGTCCTTGTCGATCATCGATTTCAGATGGCTGAAGTCATGCGGCATGACGACCAGTTTCTAGCCGAAACCGCGCGTCTTCTGATTGATGACTTTGTGCGATCCGGTGAAGGGAGTGGCGACTTTGTTGCGCCGGCGCAGGAGCTTTCGATTAGCGCCATAGGCAGAATTCTTGGGCTGCCGAAGGAACACTGGGAAGAAGCATTCAGGTTCGCCAATGCCGTCGCTGCGTCTACTGACCCGACATATAGACTTGGTGAGACAGCTGCGGAGTCGATCGCTACTGCGGCGGGCGGGCTCATGGAAATCTTTGGCCCGCTTGTAGACGCGCGGAAAACAGACCCGAAGGACGATCTGGTCTCTGTATTGGCGCGCGCTCAGTTAGATGATGGCGACCTCCGTTTTGAGCAAGTCGTGATGCATGCGGTCCTTATTCTTCTTGGAGGGGTGGAGACAACCCGCAATGTGATGGGCGTCGGCCTCGTCGAATTGATCCGTGCGCCGGGTCTGCGCCGCCGTCTTACCGAGAATTTGGATCTGTTGCCGCTGGCGGTCGAAGAGATGATCCGATGGACGTCGCCCTTGGGGCATATGTGCCGCAATGTTCGTCAAAACGTCCGAATTGGCGATGTCGAGTTTCAAGAAGGCGACGTGCTTGCTGTCATGTGGCCATCGGCCAGCAGAGACGAAGACCTTTTTGACTCGCCGCATGAGTTCCGCATCGATCGCCAACCAAATCCTCACTTGGCCTTCGGAATTGGCGAACACGTGTGCCTCGGCAGGCAGCTGGCACGCCGCCAGATCCGCGCGATGTTTCAGGAGCTGCTGCCAAGACTCAAAGAGTGCGAGTTGGCCGGTCCATTGAAGCGCGCGAGATTTTTGATCAACGGATACACTCATATTCCAATCAATTTCGACATTGATCCCCACAAGGATCATTAGGAAAGGGTCTCCGGGAATAGTTTCAATGCTGGCTCCTGACAAAACCGACTTCTATCCGACAAGCGCGGGGGCGATTCATTCGCTTGCGGACCGCTTCGGAACGCGAGAAATGATTATTGAAAAGTCGCGTCGCGCCACCTTCGTAGATGTAGAAAAGGAGTCGTCTTTACTTGCTCGCGCATTACTGAAAAGCGGTGCGGGAAAAGGAAGCCGCGTGGCCTTTCTGTTTCCAAATAGCGTGAATTTCGTCGTAGCTTTTTTTGCAGTCACGCGTATTGGGGCAGTTGCCGTTCCGGTCAACACCTTTTCGAAGGCATCGGAGCTTGCTTGGCAGCTTAGGCACAGCGATGCTCAGATTCTGATAACGACAGATCGTGTCTTAACCAACGACTTCGTTGAACGTCTTGAACAAGGGTTGCCCGGACTTGCCAGCAATGAGGCCGATATGGCGACGGGACTTCAATTGCCGGCGGCACCCTATTTGAGGCGGATTGTTGTGCATTCTCACGTCGAAACGCCGAGATGGGCGATCGGCTTTGACGCATTCGAAGAATTTGGCAGTGACGTAGATGAAGGTTTGCTGGCGGCAGTGGAAGGGAATGTCACCCCGGCAGACCTATTGTGTATTCTGTATACGTCGGGAAGTTCCGCATCGCCGAAGGGCGTAGTTCATACGCATGGCGGACTGCTGCGCCGCGCGACGGGCATAGGCCGTGATAACGACGGAATCACTTCCGACGACATCGTCTACAACCCAAGTCCGTTTTTTTGGACGGGGGGATTCATCAACGGATTACTCTCAGCGTGCCTCAACGGTGCGTCATTCGTAACAGAAGAGCGATTTGATCCCCCACAGACGTTGAGCAACCTTGAAAAAGAGCGCGTCACGATTGCGGTTGGATGGCCTCATTTCGCCCAATCGATGCGGGAAGAACCGAGGTTTGCAGATACAGATTTGAGTGCTCTCAGGGGCGGCATTCTGGCGCCTTTGCTCAAAGGCGAGTCAGCTCCCAAAGATCCCGGGCTGACCGCAACAGGCATCGGCATGACCGAAACTGCGGGTCATCATACATACTGTGAAAAAGAGTTGTTGCCCGAGTATTTGAGGGGCGCATACGGGAAGCCTGCGCCCGGCGTCGAACAAATAATTGTGGACGTCGACACCGGTGAAAAGTTGCCGGATGGAGAAGAGGGCGAATTGTGCATCCGGGGTTACTCGGTGATGCATGGCTACAACAAAAAAGAGCGGGAAGAAGTGTTCCGGTCCGACGGCTTCTTTCCTACGGGTGATGTGGGCGTCATTCAGCACGGATTCTATTTTTTTAAAGGCCGAAAAGGCGACATGGTGAAAACGGCAGGCGCGAATGTAAGTCCCGCCGAGGTCCGAAACGCCGCATTAGAAATCGATGGCGTGATGGATTGTTTCGTGACGGGTTTGCCGGACCCGAAACGGGGTCAAATTGTTGCCGCTGCGGTGGTTATGGCACCGCTGGCCAACGTCACAAAAGACCTAATCCGACAAAGACTAAAACTGACCCTGTCAAGCTTCAAGGTGCCCAAGCGCATCTTGTTGCTAACACCGGACGAAATTCCTGTTTTGCCGACGGACAAAGTGGATCGGCGCGCTCTAGTGGAAAAACTTAATAACTTGGCGGATTGAAAGAAGAAAAAGTGTCGAAGCAGAGAGATCTCGTTCGAATGAGCGACAAGGAAGTTTGGGACTATATCGATCGCCAGCGCGATATGCATGTTGCGACAATCGGCAAGGATGGCGCGCCTCATCTCACAACCAATTGGTTCGCCGTCGTCGACGGAAAAGTGGCTTTCAATTCGTACGAGAGCTCCCAAAAAATGTTGAATTTAAAGCGCGATCCAAGGGTAACGCTCTTGTTCGCGGACGGCGATACCTATGGAGAGCTCAGGGGCGTATCCATAAAGGGACGTGTGCGGTTTGCAGACGAGGGCGAAGAAAATCTTCGCATCATGAAGTCGATTCACGATCGCAACAAAGCGTATACGGACCAAAAAATCACGGGGAAAGCATCACCGGAGTCAACGGCGCTCAAGCGCATTTGTGCAATCGTCGATGTTGAAAAAATCATAAGTTGGGATCACAGCAAACTGCCCAGGCTGGCCGGTTAACCGACCCGCTTGGAAAGGGAATACGTAATAATGTCAACACAGACATCTCTTGAGGACGT
Source organism: Alphaproteobacteria bacterium (assembly GCA_028279895.1). Taxonomy (GTDB): domain Bacteria; phylum Pseudomonadota; class Alphaproteobacteria; order JANQMY01; family JANQMY01; genus JANQMY01. The sequence goes on along the minus strand of JANQMY010000397.1, from coordinate 5,046 downwards.
GGCACGGCGAACGGCTGCTAAATTTGACGGTAGCTTCCTGATAAATGGGAAGTTGAACGCTGTCGGGAGTTCTGCGCGCATTGAGTCAATTGATCCGTCAACAGAGGAGATAATTGGATCTCAATCGGAGTTAAGCGCCGACGATGTGGGACAAGCCGTCGATGCAGCAACCGCAGCGCTCGAAGACCACCGGTGGAGCGGACAAGAGCCGAAGGCGCGGGAGCAGGTTCTGAGGAGTATGGCGGATCTCTTCGCCAAAAATCGGGAGGAACTGATCGCTTTGGATGTCATCGATTCCGGCAAGCCATTGTGGCAGGCGGAAGCCGAGTTCGATGTCTGTGTGTCGTGTTGGAACCACTACAGCGGATGGCCTACAAAAATCGATGGACGCGTGCCTCAGCAAAGACCCGGTCTGCATACACAAGTAAGGCGCGAGCCGGTTGGTGTGTGCGGGGCGGTTATTCCCTGGAACGCACCAAATCTGATGGCGGTTTGGAAATTGGCTCCCGCATTAGCGTGCGGCAATCCGGTTGTCCTGAAGCCTGCCGAACAAACACCGTTCGGCGCATTGCGCATCGGTGAACTGCTCCTGGAGGCGGGGCTTCCCGATGGGGTCGTAAACGTCATTACGGGCGGTCCTGAAACGGGCGCTGCACTTGTCGGACATCCTGGTGTAAAAAAGATTGCGTTTACCGGGAGTGTTTCTGCTGCACGCAAGATTGTTGAAGCGAGTTCGAACAATCTGGCTCGCCTGACCCTTGAGCTGGGCGGAAAGAGCCCAACCGTCATTTTTGAAGATGCGGATCTTGAACGCGCTGTGCCCGCCGCTTTGATGGGTGGGTTTATCAATAGTGGACAGGCGTGCGCGGCCGGAACACGCGTCTTAGTTCAAAAGACAATCGCGAAACAGTTTACGGAAGCACTGGTGGCGGCTTGTCCTGGCTTCCCTGTGGGGCCGGCTGCGGAAGGCCAAATGCTAGGTCCCATTATTTCGCGGGATCAAAAAGCAAACATTCTCCGTTATGTCTCCTTGGCGCAAAGTGAGGGGGCACACGTCGCATCGGGTGGCGGAGAAATCGATCGTCGCGGGTTTTTTGTCGAACCCACCATTCTGACGAACGTGAAGCCGAAAGATCGTGTTGCACAGGAAGAGATTTTTGGCCCGGTACTTTCGGTGATCGAGTTTGACACTGAAGCCGATGCCATACGAATTGCAAACGACACCGAGTACGGACTGTCGGCGAGTGTTTGGACACAGCAAGTCAGTAGGGCGATGCGGCTGACCGAAGCGATCAGATCAGGGGTCATCTATGTAAACACAATACATGAATTAGACGAAACGCTGCCGTTTGGCGGCTACGGTAAATCAGGCGTTGGGCGCGAGCATGGCGATGCCTTTATCGACGCCTATACGGAGCAAAAAAGCGTTGTGATTCGCTACGTCTGAGGAACCAAGTGCGCAAAGGATGTTTGCGAAGTGATTAAGGGAATGTCCGAAGGAGCCCGTCATGAACAAGATTGACACGAACAATGCATGGAGACTTGAAAGTCCGGGAGCTGTCGGTTGGGCTAAGTCGGTGCAGCCGTCAAGCGACAGCAAGTACACCATGATCTCTTGCGATACCCACGCAAACGAACCGTCAGACCTGATGAAGAGTCGAATCGATAAAAAATTTGCCGAGCGGTTGCCGCGTGTCGAAGTCGATAAGGACGGCAATCGGTGGCATATCGTGGAAGGCATGGAGCCAGCTCGTTGGAACATGGACAATAGCGATCTCCAGGGAGAGGATCGGGAGCGCAATGCCGTGACGGCTGATCCCAAGGAACGCCTCCTCGACCAGGAACGTGATGGCGTTGATGCAGAAATAATTTTTCCAAATAAGTTCCTGGTAATTTTTGCGACGCGCGATCCCGAATTCGCGTTTGCACAAGCACGCGCTTACAACGACTGGGCGTGGGAAACCTATGGTCCGTATAATGACCGTATGTCGCCTATGGCCGTCGTTCCGACAATGGATGTTGATCTAGCCGTCGAGGAAATCGAACGGGTAAAATCTATAGGATTTCGAGGCGTTACGATTCCGGTTAAGCCAATTTACGGCGGCACTTCTGCTCAAGACGCCGCTTACAACAACAAGGGCTATGATCGCTTTTGGTCATGTCTGTCGGAGACTGAACTTCCAGTCACTATTCATGTTGGCACGGGCAAGGATCCGCGCACCACGCGGGGTAAGGGTGGGGCCGTTACAAACTACGTCGCACACGCCCTCGCGCCGTCGGTTGAAGTTATGTCAATGGTTTGTAGCGCGGGGATTCTCGAACGATGGGAAAACCTGAAAATAGTATCTGTAGAGAGTGGTGTTGGTTGGTTCGCATGGTGCGGCATAGCCATGGATGAGGCGTACAAAAAACACCACATGTGGACATTTCCAAAACTCAAAGAGCTGCCGAGCTACTACCTCAAAACGCAATGCTTTGGGACGTTCCAAGAAGATGCCGTAGGCATCGAGCTTGCTGAAAAATTCGGCTACACGGATTCCATGCTGTGGGCGAATGACTATCCGCACCAAGAGGGAAGCTGGCCCCATTCGGCGGAATCGATTGAACGGCAAATGCAGGGTCTATCGGAAAAATCTCGCGCTAAAATTCTCGGCGAAAATGCCAAGCGGGTGTTCAAGTTCGAGATCTAAGATGCCGCAGACTGACACATCAGCTCCCGTAATAAAGGACCAAAGCGATTTCTATTGGGAGTCGCTGAGCGGGGGTCGGCTTGTGTTTCAATACTGCCTTTCATGCGGCGAAAAGCGATTTCCATTTCGCATGTCATGTTCTCGGTGTGGTAGCTTCGAACATGCGATCGAGCAATCGGCCGGGACGGGCGTTGTCGTTTCGCACACAAGAGTGGAAAAGCCCCTGATCGGGACCTTCACAAAGCCCTACCACGTCGTCCTTGTCGAACTCGATGAAGGGGTGCGCATGCTGGGTATTCTGCAAGGGACGGCTCCGGCGCCGCTGATTGGCAAGCGCGTTGTTGCGAGTTTCAATTCAGAGTCGCCGTCACCTCTTTGCTTTATACCTGATGGTCAGAGCGACGCATCGTGATGGTGAGCGGGGTTTCAATAGTCGGTATCGGGGCAACCGACTTTTCCAAAAACTCCGGCCGGTCAGAGCTTCAGCTGGCTGTCGAAGCAATTGCGGACTGTCTACGCGACGCCGGTGCGTCACCAGAGGATGTTGATGGGCTTTCCACATTCACCATGAATGAAACGTCCGAATTGGACATTCGGCGAGAAATTAGAATGCCTGACCTTCGCTTTTTTACGCGGGTTCCGTTTGGCGGTGGCGGTGGATGTGGAACCATCGCAATGGCAGCAATGGCTATCAAAAGCGGTATTGCTAAATCAGTTGTCGCATATCGCTCCCTGAATTCAGCGTCGAAGATACGTTTCGGTTCTGGCGATTTGGTGCCGCCTCCGGAGTCAGGCGATCAAAGGCTGTTTGTGAATGTCGGCTTGATGACGCCAGCGTCGCGGGCCGGTATGACGGCTCAGTATTACCTCCATAAGTACGGACTGCCAGACACTGCATACGCACCCTTTGCGCTAACGGCAAGAGAGTATGCCGCAACCAATCCCGCTGCATTCTACTACAAAAGGCCGCTTTCACTCGAGGAGTATCTGGACGCTCCTTGGATAAGTCACCCTCTAAGACGCTTTGACTGCTGCCAAGAATCCGATGGTGCGGTTGCAATACTGATCACATCAGATGAACGGGCAAAAGACTTCCGCGGGATACCGATCAAAGTTGCGGCGTGTGCCCAAAGCTGTGGCTTCGACCAGATTGGCCTTGCTCAATATTGGAGCGAAGACATGCTCGAGCTACCCGAGATTCCTGGTTTGGTTCGTCAGCTCCAAGAACAGTCGGGCATTGAAGTGAAAACCGTCGATGCGGCAATGTTGTACGACCACTTCACGCCGCTTGTGGCTCTTCAGTTGGAACAGTTCGGTTTTTGTGAGCCGGGAGAGGCAACAGGGTTTGCTGCAGACGGCCAACTGAGAATAGGGGGCGCACTTCCTCTCAACACGCACGGCGGACACTTGGGCGAAGCGTACCTGCACGGAATGAGCCATATTTGTGAAGCGGTCAGACAGCTTCGAGGCGAAGCAATCAATCAGATCCTGGAAGTGGAGACGTTACTTGTCGCCTCGGCCGCCGCTACACCGAACAGTGCCCTCATCCTGACAAAACATTAGAAGATCTGCATAGGGAGAAAATTGGTGATCGATCCGGACCGTACATATATCGACGTTCTACGGTTAGGCGCTGAACGCGCGCCCAATAAGACCTGGATGCAGGAAGTTGATGGACAACAACTGACTTACGAAGAGGCTTTGCAGCTTTCCTCTAATTGGGCTGCGGCGCTTGCGTCGGTTGGAGTTGGTGAGGGCGAATTCGTCGCGACGCTAATGGAGAATTGCGTCGATAGCCAGCACGTTTGGCTCGGCGCAGCATTGATCCGGTCTGTTGAAGTTCCACTCAGCCCGCTGCTGCGCGGCGAGTCGCTCACGCATGCACTCAATGATTGCCGCGCAAAGGCGTTGGTCATTGACAGACGATTTTTACCTCAACTTTCCGAGGTGACGCCAACTCTGAAGCATTTAGAGGTCGTTATTTTAGCTGGACAGGGCAGCAACGAATTTGCCCCACCTATGGAAGTGATCGATCGCGATGCACTATTAGCGAATGCGCCCCCTTGCGATGACTTCAGCGCTCCAAAGCCGGATGACATAGCCTGTGTGCTTTATACGTCCGGCACCACAGGCCCGTCGAAAGGTACACTGATTCCTTGGGCTCAGCTAAATGCAAACGCGCTTGCAATCGACACAACCGTTTTTGGTGAAGACGAGGCTTTCTATTACACCGGGGCGAGCAACCACGCGGGAGCGCGTTCTCAGCCCTTGCTGATGGCATCGCTCGGCGGACGGTTTGTAATGCGGCCGTCTTTCAAAACGGATCGGTTTTGGGCGGACATTGATAACTACAAAT
>JANQMY010000386.1 GCA_028279895.1 Alphaproteobacteria bacterium | reverse complement strand
CAGGCCGAGACATCGGACGGTGAGGCCGATGCGGATGCCGCGACGGAAGCGCAGACGACCGCTTTGGCGGAACGGGAAGACGACTGAACGTCTTGGGCGTGACGACAGGGTCACTTGCGAAAGATCCAAATTCGGCCTACACCACAACTTTGAGAACAATTCTCAATTAGCCGGTGGTTACCTGCCGGCGTAAAACGTAGTCGGCGTCATGAACAACCCGCGTCCTGAGGAATCACCTCTGTTCGAGTTGCGGCAGGTCTCTCTGACCTATGGCCGCAATCGAGTCGTGGACAATATCGACCTGGCGATCCACGAGAACGAGCTGGTGTGCCTGCTGGGCCCCTCCGGCTGCGGCAAGACCTCCACACTGCGCATTGCGTCGGGTGTGGAGCGGCAGACATCGGGGACCGTGTGGTTCGACGGTCGGCAGATCTCCGGACCGAAACGGCACGATCCCCCGGAAACTAGGCAAATTGGCCTGATGTTTCAGGATTTTGCACTGTTTCCCCATATGACCATTTTGGCGAATGTGGGGTTCGGCCTGAAAAAACTCGACCGAACCGAGCGGCATAGGCGCTCTCAAGACGCGCTGGAGCGTATGGGAATCGGCCATCTAGCCGCCGCCTATCCCCATATGCTGTCCGGCGGCGAGCAGCAGCGGGTGGCGCTCTGCCGGGCCCTGGCCCCCAAACCGCGGATCATGCTGATGGATGAGCCGTTTTCCGGCCTGGATCGGGGGTTGCGCAATGCCGTGCGTGAAGACACCCGAAGAACCCTGCGGGCTGAAGGGGCAAGCGGTCTGCTGGTGACCCATGATGCGGATGAAGCCTTGCGGCTGGCCGACCGCATCGTTCTTATGCGCGGCGGCAAATTTGTTCAAATTGGCTCGCCGGCTGATATATACGACCGTCCTATCGATCTTGAGTCGGCAGAGTTATTTAGTGAAATCAATAAGCTACCGGCGATTGTTGAGAACGGGGCGGCAGTGACTCCGTTGGGGAACTTTGCCGCGCCGGGCTTTCACAACGGTGCCCGGGTAACGCTGGCATTACGCTATTCGGACTTCCGGATTGCGGCGGATGATGCCGGGGAAGAGTGTCCAAGCTGCTACCGGTTTTCAGCCAAGGTGAAAAACACCCGTTTTCTTGGCCGTGACAGTTTGGTGGATTTTACGGGCGTGGACGATGAGCGTTTATTTCGGGCACGTGTGACCGATATCGTGGAGGCTGGTCCTCAAGATCTGGTCACACTTCAGATATCGACCGATAAAGTGCTGATATTCGCCGAAAATTAGGCGCTGCCGCTCTCGGTATTGTGCCTTTAACCCAAACAAAGCGTTCTTATGTAAACTAGAAGGCGAGCCGTGGTTATGGCTTGACAATGGCAGGGTCAAGCGTGCTTTTGGCGGCTTAGAGAAACTCCATTCAGGAGAATTTTAATGGGTATTAGCGTTTGGCAGATCCTGCTGGTCGTGGTTTTGGCCATCTTGCTCTTTGGGCGCGGCAAAATCTCCGAGCTGATGGGCGATGTGGCAAAAGGAATTCGGAGCTTCAGGAAGGGCTTGGCGGACGACGCCGATCAGCCGATGAAGACGATTCCGTCGGAAGACGAAGAAAAGACCGCTAAGAAGGACAGTGCGGCCTAAGTATATTGTCGCCATGACCCCACAGGGCACGCAGCATGTTTGACATTGGTGGTTGGGAACTGCTTTTGCTCATGGTCATCGCCTTGATCGTGGTAGGACCAAAGGAGCTGCCGCACCTGATGCGGATGGTCGGGCGATGGACAGGGCGCGCCCGCGCCATGGTCCGGGAGTTTCAAGCCAGTTTTGAAGAAATGGCGCGCCAGGCGGAGCTGGAAGAAATCCGCAAGGATGTAGGCGATATTGCCGGCAGCAAGGACCTCAAGGAACTGCAAAAGAAGATCAACCAATCCGTCGATCAAATGACGGAAACCCCCAAGCCGCTGGCTGAAGGGGAGGCCTATCATCCACCGGGCGACGACGGCGAGGCTCCGCAGACGACCGGCGATGACGCGAAGCCTGCAGCTGGCGATCACAGCGTGCGTACGACCGGGTAAGGCCTGATGAGCCAAGAAGACATAGATGCCACGAAAGCGCCGCTGATCGAACACTTGGTCGAATTGCGCAGCCGGCTGATCAAGTCGTTCGTGGCCATCGGGCTGGCGTTTATCGTCAGCTACTACTTTGCAGACGACCTGTTCAATATTCTGATCGTGCCCTATCAGATCGCGGCGCAATCGACGGATGTGACTCTGATCTATACAGCACCTCAGGAAGCGTTCCTCACTCGGATCAAATTGGCATTATGGGGAGCGGTCTTTGTGGCGTTTCCGGTTATTGCGACACAGGTTTGGATGTTTGTGGCGCCGGGCCTTTACTCCAACGAAAAGAGCGCTTTTCTTCCGTTCTTAATCGCCACGCCTGTGCTTTTCGCCCTCGGTGCGGCGCTTTCCTATTACGTTATCTTGCCCTTGGCGCTCGGGTTCTTGCTGAGTTTCGAACAGACTGGCGGTGCCGGATTGGCCGCTATTGAAAGTCTGCCGCAGGTCAGCCGGTATCTCGGCTTCATCATGACCATGGTGTTGGCGTTTGGGGTGTCGTTTCAGTTGCCGGTGCTGCTGACGCTTCTAGGGCGCGTTGGACTGGTGTCGGCCCAGCAATTACGCAGCGGGCGCAAATTCGCGATTGTCGGCATTTTCGGTGCTGCGGCGATCCTAACACCGCCCGATATCATCAGTCAGGTCGGGTTGGGCGTGCCGATCATTCTTCTCTACGAAATCTCCATCCTCTGCGTGGCCGCTATTGAGAAACGACGCGCCGAGCAGGACGCCGAACGTGAGGCGGAATCGGTGGGTTAGGGATTTCTTGCGGTCGGTATGGGCGCCATTGCAAACCAGCGGAAATACGCGACTCACGCTATAAGCCCCAGAGGGGCCTGACAAATTTCCTTGTCATCTTGCCAGCCAAAATTGGATTTCATCGATGTTTGACTTAAAGCAGATCCGCAACGATCCGGCCGCGTTCGATAAAGGCTGGGCCGCCCGTGGCCTGACGCCGCAATCCGCCGAGATCCTGGCGCAAGATGAAGAACATCGGAAACTGCTGACCGAATTACAGTCGCTGCAACAACGCCGCAACGCCGCGTCGAAAGAAATCGGTGGCGCCAAGAAAGCCGGGGATGAGGCCAAAGCCCAGCAATTGATGGACGAGGTGAACACCATCAAAGACACCATGGCCGACCTAGAAGGAAAGGCCAATGAGCTGGGAAGCCGTATCGATGAGGTGCTGTCCGGGCTGCCCAACATTCCGGCGGGTGATGTCCCACTTGGCGACGATGAAGACGCCAATGTCGAAGTGCGGCAATGGGGGACATCGCCGCCTATGGAATTCGACACCCAAGCTCATGACGATTTGGGCGGCGCGCGCATGGACTTTGAAGCGGCGGCCCGCATGTCCGGTGCCCGTTTCGTGGCGTTGAAGGGCCCGTTCGCGCGTCTGGAAAGAGCTATCGCCAGTTTCATGTTGGACTTGCACACCAGCGAGTTCGGCTACACGGAAGTGGTGCCGCCCATGCTCGTGCGCGATCAGGCCATGTATGGTACGGCGCAACTGCCCAAATTCGCGGACGATCAATACCGGACCACTGATGATTTTTGGCTTATTCCGACTGCAGAAGTGCCGCTGACCAATTTGGTGCGGGAACAGATCCTAGAGGAAGAGGCGTTGCCGCTGCGCTTTACGGCTTACACACCGTGCTTTCGGCAGGAAGCCGGTGCGGCCGGACGCGACACGCGCGGTATGATCCGCCAGCATCAATTTTCCAAAGTGGAATTGGTCAGCATCACCACACCCGACAAGGGCGAAGAAGAGCATGAATTTCTCACCTCTTGCGCTGAGGCGGTGCTGCAGCGGCTGGATCTGCACTATCGGGTGATGGTGTTGTGCTCCGGCGATATGGGTTTTTCGGCGCGAAAAACCTACGACCTGGAAGTTTGGATGCCGAGCCAAAAGACCTACCGGGAAATCTCGAGCTGTTCGCTTTGCGGCGACTTTCAAGCACGCCGCATGGGCGCGCGCTACCGCCCCACCGAAGGCAAGGGGACGCAGTTCGTCCATACTCTCAACGGATCAGGCTTAGCGGTTGGACGGACACTGATTGCCGTGGTGGAGAACTATCAGAATGCGGATGGGTCGATCGACATACCGGACGCGCTCAAACCCTATATGGGGGGCTTGAACCGGATCGAGCCGGTCGAATGACACAATCGAAAAAACGATCTGCGAAAAAAGCAGGCGGCAACAAGAAATCCGGATTGCGGATTTTGTTAACGAATGACGACGGCATTCATGCGCCGGGGCTGAAGTCCCTGGAAAAGATTGCAAAGGAGCTATCTGATGATGTGTGGGTGGTGGCGCCGGAAACCGAACAAAGCGGTGCTTCCCATTCTCTGACGTTGAACGATATTCTCCGCACACGCCAATTGTCGGAGCG
>JANQMY010000372.1 GCA_028279895.1 Alphaproteobacteria bacterium | reverse complement strand
TCTAGACGATTGGTTGGGCACCAGCCCATGGCTTTTGATTATCTTCTTCTTCCTCGGCATGGCAGCGGGTGTGTTGAACGTCATACGCACCGCCGCCGTAATGAATGCAGCGAATTCAACTGGCACGTCGGCGGGCCAGAACGATGATAAGAGTAACGGCGCCGACAAAAACTAACCGAGCGCAGCGGCGCAATACTGGGGAACACAACAGTGGCGGCAAAAGGAACTGAAGGCGGACTTGGCATTGATCCCATGCACCAATTCGTCATTGAACGGATTGTTCCTCTGGAATTTGCCGGAATCGATGTGTCCTTTACCAATTCGTCGCTATTCATGGTCATCGCGGTGATCCTCATCACCCTGTTTACTACTGTCACGATGAGCGGACGCGCCATGGTGCCGGGGCGGTGGCAATCGCTCGCCGAATTGTCCTACGAATTCATTGCCAACATGATCCGAGATAATGTGGGCAGCGCTGGACAGCGCTATTTCCCGTTCATCTTCACCCTGTTCATGTTCGTGCTATTTTTGAACATGCTGGGGATGATCCCCTACTCTTTCACGGTCACCAGCCACATCATCGTTACCTTTGCGCTGGCATTTTTTATCTTCATCGGCGTCACCATTATCGGCTTCGCAACCCACGGGATTAAGTTCCTGAACTTCTTTGTGCCGCAAGGTATTCCCGTGGCCCTCATGCCGTTGCTGGTCGTGATCGAAGTAATCTCATACCTCACGCGGCCCATCAGCCTGTCGGTTCGACTGTTCGCCAATATGATGGCCGGACACACGATGCTGAAAGTGTTTGCCGGGTTCGTGGTCGGCATGGGCGCCATTGGCGGCTGGGCACCTCTGGCATTCATGGTCGCGTTCACCGGCCTTGAGGTCCTGATCGCATTCCTGCAAGCCTATGTGTTCACGATCCTCACCTGCATCTACTTGAATGATGCGTTGCATATGCACTAGCTCATTAAAGGATTTATTGGCGGCGCAGCCCGCCACCCTTAAACATCTCAACGACTATTCATCCACAAGGAGACAAGCAAATGGAGCCAGAAGCGGCAAAACTCATCGGCGCGGGTATCGCAACGATCGCACTTGCAGGTGCCGGTGTTGGCATCGGCACAATTTTCGGCAACTACCTGGCTGGCGCGCTGCGCAACCCGGGCGCAGCTCAAGGGCAATTCGCTAACCTGCTCCTCGGCTTCGCATTGACGGAAGCCACGGGCTTGTTCGGCCTGGTTGTTGCGCTGATTCTTTTGTTCGTTATCTAACGATCAACGGATTGAAGTCTCATACACTGATGGAAGCTCGCACTCATGGCTGACACAGGTTCAAACGCGGCGCCATACGGCGAACTGCATTCGGAAGTCGGACATGCGGAAGATCACGGTTCTTCCGGTATGCCGCAGCTGAATGCCGATGACTGGGCGCCGCAGCTGGTCTGGCTGGCCCTGACCTTCATCTTCCTTTACGTCATGATGGCCCGCGTCGCACTGCCGCGCATTGCGACGGTACTGGAGGAGCGGCGCGACAAGATCGCAGACGATCTCGACCAAGCTGCTCAGCTTAAGAAAGAGACCGATCAAGCGATCGCGGACTATGAAGCAGCGCTGGCCGAAGCCCGTAGCAAGGCAACGGCAATCGCCGCGGAAAATCGCACCAAGCTCAACCAGGAAATTGAGCAGATGCGCAGCGACATGGAAGCGGAGCTTGCCACGAAAACCGCCGAAGCCGAAAAGCAGATCAACACCGCAAAGGCGGCGGCGCTGGGCAATGTGCGGGGCGTTGCCATCGATGTGACAGAGCAAATTGTTCAGCAACTGATCGGAGACGATGTGGGCGAAGCCGCATTGGCGCAATCGGTCGATGCTGAACTGAACCGGTAGAGGACTCCGATGGAGCTATTTGCTGATTCGTCGTTTTGGGTAGCGGTATCTTTCGTCCTTTTCATCTTGGCACTGATCTATTTCGGCGTGCCGGGCCGTGTCACCCAGGCACTGGATGCCCGGGCGGCGCAGATTGCCCAAGAATTGGACGAAGCGCGCAAACTTCGTGAGGAGGCGCAGGCCCTGCTGGCCAATTACCAGCGCAAGCAGCGCGATGCTGAACAAGAGGCCGAGGAAATCGTCACCCAGGCGAAGGCCGAGGCGGAACGTTTGGCGACTGAAACACGGCAAAATCTGGCGGCACAGCTCGAGCGCCGCACCAAGCAGGCGGAAGACAAGATCGCTCAGGCCGAAGCTCAAGCCCTGCGGGAAGTAAAAGACACTGCGGCCGAAGTCGCAGCCTCCGCCGCGCGCCGAATCATTTCGGATCGTATCGACCAAGGCCGAGACGCACAGTTGATCGACCAAGACATCCGATCGCTGGGCACAAAGCTCAACTAGAGCGTGATCATTTTTCACGGAAACATGATCATGCTCCAGCTTCTTTGTTGGTCGCGCCTGCCTGCGCGAAGCCTAAGCTTCGCTTCGGCGAAGGCAGGCGATCGGACGGTGAACCGGTATCCACCCATCCGGTCAAGCCGGGAGGGCATACTTCACCTGGAAACGCTATAGAGTTTTGCGGATAGTATTCGGAAACCGGCGGCGCCCCCCAACGGAGCGCCGCCGTTTTCTTATTCAGACGTCCACCTCAGAATCGGCTTGCGCGCCGCCGTGGTTTCATCAAGGCGGCGGCGGGGGGCATGAACCGGAGCGTTCTTGAAGCTCTCGACCTGGCCCGCCTTGGCGGCAGTTGACAAATCGCGCAGAGCCGCAATGAAACGGTCCAAGCTTTCCTTAGACTCGGTTTCGGTCGGTTCGATCAGCATGGCGCCGTTGACCACCAGCGGGAAATACATGGTCATGGGGTGGTACCCCTTATCGATCATGGCTTTGGCGAAATCCAACGTCTCAACACCGGTTCCTTGAAGGAATGAGGCGTCGAACAGAGCTTCGTGCATGCACCGGCCTTCAAAGGCCGCAGACATGTCGCCCCGTAGCTCCTCCAGCACATAGTTCGCGTTAAGCACCGCGTCCTCAGCAACCTGACGAAGCCCATCTCCACCGTGGCTCAGTATGTAAGATAGAGCCCGGACAAACATGCCCATTTGGCCATGGAAGGCAGTCATGCGGCCGAAAGGCTGCGCATCCCCTTCTTCCGCCCGTTCGATAAGCCGCCATTCGTCCGTTTCGTGAACCAGATAGGGTAGCGGCGCAAACGGTGCCAATGCTTCGGAAAAGACCACAGGTCCTGCCCCCGGCCCGCCACCGCCATGGGGGGTCGAAAATGTCTTGTGCAAATTGATATGCATCGCATCGATGCCCAGATCGCCCGGCCGTACACGCCCCACGATGGCGTTAAAGTTGGCCCCGTCGCAATAGAAGTATCCGCCGGCCTCATGGACTGCATCCGCAATCTCGATGATATCTTTCTCGAAGAGGCCGCAAGTATTGGGATTAGTCAGCATGATGCCGGCCACATCGGGCCCAAGCTGTTCCTTGAATGCTGCCACGTCTACGCGGCCATCGTCTCCCGCCGGTATCGCGCTTACGGAAAACCCGCAAAGCGCCGCCGTTGCCGGATTGGTTCCATGCGCGGACTCCGGCACCAGAATGCGGGCGCGGCTTTCCCCTCGCGCTTCAAGGGCCGCTTTGATGGCCATAACACCGCACAGCTCACCATGGGCACCTGCCTTTGGTGACATCGCGATGGCCGGCATCCCCGTGAGCTGCTTCAGCCAATCCGCAAGGTCCGTCATCAGTTCCAAAGCGCCCTGGATGGTCTTTTGCGGCTGCAACGGATGAATGTCGGCAAACCCTGGCAAACGCGCCATCTTTTCGTTGAGCCTTGGATTATGTTTCATCGTGCATGAGCCCAGCGGGTAGAGCCCGGCATCAATCGCATAATTCTTTTGGCTTAGGCGCACGAAATGGCGCACCACTTCAGGTTCGGACAGATCCGGCAGTCCAATGGAACCCTCACGCTTTAACGGCCCCAACCGCTCGCGCCGGCTCGACGGCTCCGGCAGGTCCACACCGCATTTTCCAGGACGCCCAATCTCAAAGATGAGAGGTTCTTCCTGTTGAAGGCCCCGACTTTCGCCCTGCCATTGGGCGTCGTCTTTTGAGTCCGTACCCTCAGGTGGGAGTTGTTGTGCCATGCTCATTTAGATCACCTCACTCAGCGCATCTCTTAGCTCGGACAATTCCGCCGGCGTGTTCAGTTCCGTCACCGCCAGGATCAAAAGATCCTGGATCGTCGGATCATCGGGATACAATCGGCTGGCTGGAATGCCGGCCAGGATGCCCCGCTCCGCCAGGGTATCGACAATCGGTTCTGCAGGTTTTGGAAGCCGGATTGTGAACTCGTTGAAGAATGAGGGAGTCACCAGCTCAATTCCGCCCACCTCCTCCAACATTTCCGCTAGGCGAACGGCCGCCTGATGGTTGAGAGACGCCAATTGCGTCAAGCCGCCCTCGCCCAGCAAAGACAGATGAATGGTGAAGGCCAGCGAACACAGCCCTGAATTTGTGCAGATATTGCTGGTCGCCTTTTCCCGACGGATATGTTGCTCGCGGGTCGACAGAGTCAACACGTACCCCCGGCGGCCATCGGCATCGACCGTTTCGCCGCACAAGCGGCCCGGCATCTGCCGTAGATATTTCTTCCGCGTCGCAAACAGCCCCACATAAGGGCCGCCAAAATTCAACGGGTTGCCGATGGACTGTCCTTCCGCAACGACAATATCGGTGCCCATATCGCCCGGCGGCTTCAGGGCGCCCAAAGACGCGACCTCGGTCAGCGCGACAATCAGCAGCGCCCCATTTGCATGCGCGGCGTCGGCCAATTCGGAGACGTCGTGCAAATTGCCGAAGAAACTTGGCGTTTGAACGACGACGCAAGACGTCTCGTCATCGATAAGGTCGATGAGATTTTCTTGACCTTCGGGTGCGGGCGCCTTGCGGACAATCTGGTCGCCGGTGAATCGCGCATTCGTCTCGATGATATCGGCATATTGCGGATGCAAGCCGCCGGACAGAACCACCTTCGACCGCTTCGTAACACGGTTGGCCATCAATACAGCCTCTGCACAGGCGGTCGAGCCGTCATACATAGAGGCATTGGCAATTTCCATGCCTGTGAGCATGCAAATCTGGGTTTGAAACTCGAACAGATATTGAAGCGTTCCCTGAGAGATCTCCGGCTGATAGGGCGTATAGGACGTCAAAAACTCAGAACGCTGAATGATATGGTCGACGGACGCCGGAATATGGTGGCGATATGCACCGCCCCCTACAAAGAATGGCGCATCTCCCGCTGAAACGTTCTTACCGGCCATTGCGCTCAGACGACGTTCCACCTCTATCTCGCCCAAATGCCGTGGAAAGCTCTTAAGGTCAGGCGCGTCGCGAGCGGTGGCGGGCACATCTTCAAAAAGGTCGTCGATGCTTTGCGCCCCAATGGCATTCAGCATGTCGCGCCGATCGTCGGCTGTCAGGGGTAGATATCTCATATCAGCCAAGCTCCTTCAGATATTCCTTGTACTGATCCTCGGTAAGCAGCTTCTCAAGCTCTGACGGCGCTGAAATCTTCAACTTGACGAACCACCCCTCCCCCATGGCATCGGCATTCACCAAAGCCGGCTCGTCGGACAGGCGGTCGTTCACCTCCACCACTTCGCCGGACGCGGGCGCATAGATCTCACTCGCAGCCTTCACGGACTCAACAACAGCGGCTTCCGCAAACTGCGCAACCGCCTTGCCGATGTCGGGCAACTCGACGAAAACCACATCGCCCAATTGATCTTGGGCGAACTCCGTAATTCCCACCGTTGCCATATCGCCGTCGACACGTATCCATTCGTGTTGTTCGGTAAACCTCAAATCGCCCATTCGTCTTCGCCTCTTGCAGTGATTACTCTTATTTCTTTCGATGGTACCGATGCGGCACAAACGGCAATTCCGCGACTTCAGCCTCTACGGGCCTGTTCCTTACGGAGATTTGAACCGTTTGTCCGACGTCAGAAAAGTCGCGGCGCACGTAGCCCATGGCAACGGGGGCACCAACCGTGGGGCCAAAGCCGCCGCTGGTGACCTTGCCGATTTCGGCACCGTCACTTGAGTGGATGACGCATCCTTCCCGGACCGGCACTTTGCCCAGAGGGCGAAGGCCAACCCGGACCTCGTCCGCCCCTTCCTCGATTTGCCTTAAGATACGTTCCGCACCCGGAAAATTGCGCTCGCGGATCCGCCGTTTCGCAATCGTCCACGTCAACGACGCTTCGACCGGCGTGGTGTCGGTCGACATGTCGTGACCGTAAAGGCAAAGCCCTGCCTCCAAACGCAATGAATCGCGGGCCCCCAGGCCAATGGGCGCAACGTCCGGATGCGCCAGCAGTGTTTCTGCGAATGAGGTTGCTTCGTCGGCCGGCAGAGAAATCTCAAACCCGTCCTCGCCCGTATACCCCGACCGAGTTACGATGTAACCGTTTTCCCCGCGCTCGAACCGTCGACCGCTCATGAATGTGAGATCGCTGACGCCGGGCAGGACACGCTCCAGCACATCGGCAGCCTTAGGGCCCTGCAACGCCAGCAGTGCTCGCTCGTCGCCAATCTCAAGCTCCACATCGGCGGGCAAATGCTTCTTCAGGTGGGCAAAATCTTGTTCCTTGGTCGCAGCGTTGACCACGAGGAAAAGCCACCCCTGATGCTCGGCGCCTCCGGCGCGGGTGACCATCAGGTCGTCCATGATCCCGCCCTGCTCATTGAGCAACAGGGTGAGGCGCATGCGGCCTGGCTTGAGCCCCTTGATGCTGCCGGGAACCATCGTTTCAAGGGCTTGGGCGACCACCTCATGGCTGGTATCACCATTACCGGTGTTCTCAGCCACTAGAAACGCCTGCCCCATATGGGACACATCGAACAAACCCGCCGCGGTCCGCGTGTGTTCATGCTCCTTCAGGATGCCGGGCGCGTATTGCAGGGGCATGTCGTATCCGGCGAACGGCACCATTCGGGCGCCAAGAGACCGATGCAGGGCGTCTAACGGTGTACGCCGCAACTCTTCGGATGAGGAAGTGTCCCCGGTTTTCTCGGTCTGGCTCATTGCTCGGTCCAATTACAGATATTCGCAGGCGCTTTCGCGATATCGCCAAAACGCGCCCCTCTGTCATCGGACCTGAGAGATTTACCGCCACCTGCCTTGCACAAACGGCGGGATTACCCCTTCGGTGGAGGCTGCGTTCAATCACGCTGCCTCACTTTCCAGATTTTCATCCTTCTGCGGTCCAAAAGCCTGAGAGTTTCCGGGGCGGTTGCTCCTTCGGCGCCGCCTGGTATTTCAGACGGTCTCTCCCGCAGAATTCATCTGATTGGCCGGATGCCGACGTTTCTCAAGGGCGGCAGCCGTTGGCGCCACCATAGCCCCTCACGACCATGAGTCAACGATCACGCTAACAGCCGCGCCACATCTACGGAAATGCCCCGGTTTAACTGCCGCTGCGCCGGTTATAGTTCAATTGATTGGGGCTGAGCTGAAAGCCGACAATGACCAGATATTCGTCCCTCACGAAGCCGCCGACACCCGGCATGGCGAATGTATCGACGTCCACGGTGGAGGCGACAGCACGAGAATCGTCGTCAAACCGGACCGTAAACTGCGCCGGGCTCTTGGTGAGAACCTGCTGATCGCCATCCGTGACGGCGACAAAATAGGGCAACACCAAGGCCTGATTCGGCGCTGTCGGCCCGAGCGCCGCCGACAGGCCCATCTCTAAGGTGACGTAGATTTGCCCGTCTTCATCCGTTTCGCAGGTGCCGGCAATGCGCTCGATTTTTCCGGTCCCCACCACGTCGGTAATGTCCTGCCCGCCTGTCTGGTTAAAAAGCGTGATTCGATCCGCATCGGGCAGCAACCCGATCTGCGGACAATCGCTTTCTTCCAACGAACCGGAACACCCTACCAACGCGGCCGTCGACAGGGCCATCACCACGCCACGCCACGACCGCACGAAACGCGCCGCCTTAGAGATTTGCATGGCTGCCGTCACAGAGCGGTTGCTTACCCGAATGCTTGCACCCACAGAAGAATACTTTGCCGCCCTTCTCCGCCTTGTACTCGGTCGGAACGAAGTCCGTCCCCTTATGGCTGCCATCACAGAAAGGCTGCTTTTGAGATTTGCCGCAGGCACACCACCAATAAGACTTGCCCTCTTGGACCTCTACGGCGATGGGTTCCTTCTGAGCGATGACCGGGTCTGACATCCGACGTTTCCTTGCCTTAATTTTGCTGCATACGATCGCTTCAATCTGGCACATACCGTGATCGCCGACCGCCCGGCGAACTTTATCCAAGGCAGCACAAGCCAGCAAGGCGCTATGCAACCCCGGAAACCGCTTCTTTCGTGTGGAAACCGATTGATTACCACCTTGCGACATAATGCCCATAGGGGTTGATCGGAACCAGGTTGGAGACCAGAAACATATCATGGCTTCTGAGCGTACATCGTTAAAGATTTTGCTGGCTGCACCCCGCGGATTCTGCGCCGGCGTGGAGCGCGCGATACAGATTGTCGAGATCGCCCTGGCAAAGTATGGCGCCCCGGTCTATGTCCGCCACGAAATTGTCCACAATCGATTCGTTGTCGAACAGCTGGAAGAAAAAGGCGCCATTTTTGTTAAGGAAATCGACGAAGTGCCTCAAGGGCGCCCGGTAATCTTCTCCGCCCATGGGGTGCCGAAATCGGTCCCCCAAGATGCACGCGAGCGGGACTTGTTTTATCTCGATGCCACCTGCCCTCTTGTCTCCAAAGTGCATGTGGAAGCCGAGCGCCACCATCGCGAAGGATATGAGATTGTGATGATCGGCCATGAAGGCCACCCGGAGGTTATCGGCACCCTAGGTCAATTGCCGCCAGGATCGATCTCGCTCATCGAAACGACCAGCGACGTGGCGACATTCACTCCGCAGGACCCGAACAAGCTCGCCTACATCACGCAAACGACGCTGTCGGTCGATGACACCACGGAAATTGTGGAAGCTCTCGTCAAAAAATTCCCAGCCATCAAAGGTCCGCATAAAGAAGATATTTGTTACGCCACCACCAATCGCCAGGAAGCGGTCAAAGCGATCGCCCGCCAATGCGACACCATGTTGGTCATCGGCGCACCGAATTCATCCAATTCCCAACGCCTCGTGGAAGTCGCGATGCGGCAAGGCTGTCCGACCGCCTACCTCGTGCCCCGCGCAGAAGATATCGATTGGAAATGGCTTGACGGCGTTCACAGCCTGGGCATTACCGCTGGCGCGTCCGCCCCGGAAGTCTTGGTGGATGAAGTGTTGCGCGCCGTGAAAGAGCGTTTCGACGTCGAAGTCGAAGAAATCACGATCCGCCAAGAGGACGTGCAGTTTAAACTGCCGCGCATCCTCACCGCGGCTTAGCCATCCATGGCGGTCTATACCGAAGTCACCGACGAAGATTTGAGCGTCTTTGTGGCCACCTATGAAATCGGCACCGTCATCTCCTGCAAAGGCATTGCGGAAGGGGTGGAGAATACCAACTATCTTCTGCAAACGACGGAAGGGCGGTTTATCCTGACGTTGTACGAGAAACGCGTCGACGCCTCCGATCTGCCATTTTTTCTGGGATTGCTGGACCACCTCGCAGAAAAAAAATTCCCCTGTCCGACACCGATACATGACAAGAACAAGGAAGCGCTTCGCCGTCTGAACGACCGGCCCGCGGCGCTCGTCTCCTTTCTTGACGGCATGTCTGTCACCAAACCGCGGCCGAAACACTGCCAATATCTCGGGGAGATGCTGGCCGAGATGCATTTGGCCGCTCTCGACTTCAAGATGTCCCGGAGCAATGCCCTCGACCTACAGGGCTGGCCCGCCCTATTTGAAAGTTGCCGGCAAAACGCCGACACGTTTCAGAACGGCCTGGAAAAGGAAATCAGCCAGGACTTACAAGAACTCACGGACCGGTGGCCCGGCGATCTGCCGACCGGCGTCATTCATGCCGATCTGTTTCCGGACAATGTGTTCTTTTTGAAAGACCATGTTTCCGGGTTTATCGATTTCTACTTTGCGTGCAACGACATCCTGGCCTACGACCTGGCGATCTGTCTCAATGCTTGGTGTTTCGAGCCCGACGGTCAGTTCAACATCACAAAAGCGCGGGCGCTAACAAATGGCTATCAGACGCGCCGCAAACTGGATGCCGAGGAAGTGGCCGCCCTGCCGGTGCTGTGCCGGGGGGCGGCGATGCGGTTTTTGCTGACCCGTCTTGCGGATTGGTTCGCCCCCATCGAAGGGGCCTTGGTGAAACCGAAAGATCCAAGCGAATACCTCAACAAGCTGCGGTTTCATCGCGATGTCAGGGGGCCGCAATCTTATGGTGTCGACTAAAGACGGGCGCGTGACCATCTACACCGACGGCGCTTGCTCCGGAAACCCCGGCCCGGGCGGCTGGGGGGCGTTGCTGATGTTCGGCGATCATCAAAAAGAGATCTCGGGTGGCGCCGCCGAAACCACGAACAACCGGATGGAACTCACCGCCGCAATCGAGGCTTTGAAGGCGCTTACGCGGCCTTGCCAGGTGGACCTCTATACCGACTCCTCCTATGTGAAAGACGGGATTACCCAATGGATCGCCCGTTGGAAAAAGAATGGCTGGCGCACCGCCAACAAGAAGCCGGTCAAAAATGAAGAGCTTTGGCGCGCGTTGGATGCAGCGTTGGCCCGGCACGACATCACCTGGCACTGGGTGAAAGGCCATGCCGGCGAACCCGGGAATGAAAAAGCGGATGAACTCGCCCGCCAAGGCATGGCATCTTACCTGAACAGATCCTAATCAGCCCGCCTTTCGGGGAATTATGTGCGGTATTGCTGGAATTCTTCATCCTGACACCAACCGGTATGCACCTATCGTCAGCCGCATGATCGATGCTTTGGCGCATCGCGGCCCAGACGATCAAGGCATTTGGTCAGATGACGGCATTGTGCTCGGTCACCGCCGCCTATCCATCATCGACCTCAGCGACACCGGCCATCAGCCCATGTCCGGTGAGGGGGATCGCAGTTGGGTGATTCTGAATGGCGAGATCTACAATTACCGGGAGCTACGCCAGGAACTTATGGCCCGTGGCCATAAGTTTAGGGGCAAGTCCGATACGGAAGTCATTCCCCATCTCTACGACGAAGATCCCGACGGCTTTGCAACCAAACTCGCGGGCATGTTCGCCTTCGCACTTTGGGATAGCGAACGGAAAACTCTTGTCCTGGGACGGGATCGTGCCGGGAAAAAACCTCTCTTCTACGCTCCCATCCCAGGCGGTGTGGCCTTTGCCTCCGAAATCAAAGCCCTTCACATGGTGCCCGAGCTGGACGCCGGCATTCGCGACCAGGGCATTCACGACTATCTGACCTTCGGAGTCGTACCGGGTCCCCAAACGATTTTTGATGGGATCAAACGGGTACCACCCGCCCACATACTCCGCCTAGCGCAAGACGGATCCGAGCGATCGGAAAGGTATTGGCACCTTCGCTTCGATAATAAAGTGACTTGCACTAAGCGCGAAGCGGTAGAAGAAATAGATCGTCTACTGACGAAATCGGTCACGTTGCGCTTGCGGAGCGACGTTCCGGTAGGTTGTTTCCTTTCCGGTGGCATCGATAGCGGTTTGGTAACGGCCATAGCAGCGAAACAGCTTGGCCATCCGCTTCAAACGTTCTGCATTGGATTCGATGAAGGTGCCTTCGACGAACGTCCCTTGGCCGCCCAAGTTGCCCAGCGCTACAACACAAACCATCAATCCACCCTGTTGGATTCCATGGGAGAGGACAGGATTGACAAGATCGTTTCCCATTACGACGAGCCTTTTGCCGATCACTCGGCCCTTCCCTCCCACCTCGTTTCGGAGATCGCAGGGCGTCACGTCAAAGTGGTCTTGAACGGAGATGGCAGCGACGAGGTCTTTGCCGGGTACCGCCACTATGTGGCCTTCAGCGCCCAAAGGCGTCTTGACAGCCTCGGTCCGCTTCCCAAAGCCGCAAGCCGCGCTTTATTGTCTCTGTTGCCCATGCCGCGGACGGGTCGCACGCCCTATCAATTCGGCCATCGGTTCTTGCGGGTCTTGGCAGCAACTGAGTTTGAGCGGTACCTGGTGCTGACAAAAGACCTCATGTCCGAGACGGACAAGAACAGGTTTTTTCAGCACCGTACTGCGCCCCCCCTCCAACCCTCCGTCCGGTTGCTTGAAGGTCAACGGCACGCATACGGCAAGCTGGAGGCCGTCGACCAGATGTCGGGCTACAACTTTGATCGTCTGCTATCGGACACGCTGCTCATTAAAATGGATATGGCCAGCATGGCGCATGGGCTCGAAGCTCGCTCTCCCTTTCTAGACCATGAATTGATCGAGTTCGCGGCCAAACTGCCCGCACGTCTTAAGCTGTCAGGACGGGAAACAAAGCCCTTGCTTCGTCAGCTTGCGGAACAATATTTGCCAGAAGACGTGGTGCGTGCGCCGAAAAGGGGGTTCGAAGCCCCCCTTCAGAAATGGATGACAGGGTCGCTTAACCCAATGCTTACACAGCGGTTGACCGACTCCTCTTCGCTCGCGCACCACTATTTCGACAGCGGGGCGGTCGAGACGTTTCTTTCCACAAAGGGATGGGATCTGAAGCGCTGGGCGTCAGTGGCGTGGATGCTGCTGTGTCTGGAGATCTGGTGGTCGCACCTCAAGGCACAACCACCAACTTAACGCAACAGCCAGATTAGATCTGCTCGAGGATGCGCTCCGCGCCGCTATCAACGGCTTGGCCCGGATTGCTCTCAAGGTTGAGTTTCTTGACCACGCCATCTTCCACGATCATCGAATAGCGGGTCGACCGGGTTCCCATGCCAAAACCGGAGCCGTCCATTTCCAGGCCCAGCTTTTGGGTCAGCTCGCCATTGCCGTCGCCGAGCATTAGCACCTTGTCGCCCACATTTTGGTTTTCCCCCCATGCGCCCATGACGAAAGCATCGTTGACCGAAAGACAGGCGATCGCGTCTACTCCCTTGGCCTTTATTTCGTCGGCCAGGCGAACAAATCCGGGAAGATGCTGATTGGAACAGGTGGGGGTGAACGCGCCCGGCAGAGCAAAGACCACGACCTTCTTGCCGCCAAAAAGCTCCGATGTCTTCATCGGCGCCGGCCCTTTGTCCGTCATATGCATAAGCGTGGCTTCTGGAATCTTATCGCCTTCACTGATTGTCATGCCAATCTCTACCTCTTTAGTCTGATGGCGCAACTGCGCCCTTTATCTGCGGGGCGCATTAAACCCTGCTCCCTCCGATAAAGAAAGTAGCGGCCACAATAATTTTTGATCGGCCTGAGCTAGTACTCTGTACCAATTAATTTAACATGTTTCTGTTTTGAGCGTGGGCTGATTCCCTGTTTGCCGATTCGTGTGAAGAGGAGGCAGGTTTTGGCCA